>NZ_KB906105.1:0-153229 GCF_000381185.1 Thioalkalivibrio sp. ALMg13-2
GGGGTTGGATGTCCGCATACGCGACTCCGGCACGAAACGGGGGCAGCGCAAACTCACCAAACAGGGCGATCCAGAGTTGCGACGGCTGCTCTATCTGGCCGCGATGCAGGCCAAGTCGAAAGCCGCCTGGAGCGACTACTACCAGCGCTGCCTGGACCGTGGCCTGGCGACGACCCAGGCACTGAACGCCTTGGCTCGAAAGCTGGCCCGCGTCGCCTTCGCCTTGATGAAAAATCAGACCGATTACCAACCTAAGATCCCTTGTGGAGAGACATAGAATCTCCTACAGGGGCATGGTGGGCGGTTGAAGCGCGGGGGTTCATCCGGAGATCCCGGCTCTTCGCTTCGCTGCGGCCGGGATGACGGTGTGCAGGACTCGTCTCGGGCTCTCTTCGAACAAGACCTCGGCCGCCCGCCGCCGTCATGCCGGAAACCGCGCAGCGGTTATCCGGGATCTCGCACGTTCGGGGAACCCCAATCCCTTGAGGTCCCGGCCCTGCGCTGCGCTCCGGCCGATGACGGGTGGGGTGGACGTGTGGGCGGTATCCCTGGGGTTCGACGAACGGTCGGGGTGAGCGGGCGTGGCGGATGGGCGGCGTCGCGGGGACATGGCAGCGTGCCAGGGATCGATGAGGAGGGGTTCCCGAGGCCATGATGCGGTTCGCTGCGCTCAGCGCATCCTACGGGATACCACGGCCCGCCATGCACAGCGTCCAGCGAGCGCTGCCGCACCCGATCCCGGCTCGGACTGCGGTTTAAAGCACTCGTAGGATGTGATGAGCGAAGCGAATCGCATCACCCCGGGCCGAACAGCCTGGGTCGCCTTAATCGAGCCCGAAGGCGCGGAGCGCAAGGCGGCGCTTGAGGGGGGTGGCCTGGTCGACCAGGCGAATGCCGAGACCGCGCAGTTCCGGGAGGCCGGCGGCGTGGGTGCCGAAGATCAGGCGGAAGCCGTCCATGGCGCGCTGCATGAAGGCGTTTTCGCTGCGGCGGTCGCGGGTGTAGGCGCGCAGGACGGTCTCGGCGCCCGGGTCGCGACGGGCGGGGCCGTGCAGGCGCTCGACCAGAGCGCGGGCGTCGGCCAGGCCGAGGTTCAGGCCCTGCCCGGCCAGCGGGTGGATGGTGTGGGCGGCATCCCCGGCCAGGGCCACGCGGCCGGCGTGGTAGTCGCGGGCGTGGCGGGCTACCAACGGGAAGCTGGCGCGCTTCGATGTGGCGGTGATCGCCCCGAGGCGGTGGTCGATCACGGCCTCCAGCGCCCGGCAGAAGCCGGCATCGTCCAGCGCCAGCGTGTCGTCGGCCTGGTGTTCGGGCTGGGACCAGACGATGGAGCTACGCCCGTCCGCCAGCGGCAGGAAGGCGATGATCTGGTCGTCGACGAAGCGCTGCCAGGCGGTGTCCTCGTGCGGGCGCTCGGTGGTCACGGTCGCGACCACACCACGGGCGTGATAGTCCTGCTCGCGCACCGGGATACCCATGCGGGTACGCAGGGGCGATTGCGCGCCATCGGCCGCGACCACCAGACGGGCGGAGGCCAGCGGCGCATGTTGCGGGCCGTAGAGATCCACCCGATCCGGGCGGGTGTCGAGACTCTTCCATTCGGTTTCCGGCCACAGGGCCACGCCGGTGGCCTCCAGTTCGGCCCACAGCACGGCCTCCAGGGCGGCGTGCTCCACGGTCCAGCCGAGCGCCGGTACGCCCAGCTCGTCGGCGTCGAAGCGGATATGCCCGGGGCCGTGGCCATCCCATACGGCCATGCCGGAGAAGGCATGGGCACGGCGCGCCTCGAGGGCGTCCTGCACCCCCAGACGGGCCAGGAACTCCATGGAGGCGATGTTGAGCGTGGCGACGCGCGTCACCGGGGTCGCGTCGCTGAAGGTGGGCGCGCCAGCGCGCTCCAGCAGCCCGACGCGCAGGCCCTGGCTGGCCGCGCCCAGCGCGATGGCGCCACCAACCGCGCCGGCGCCCACCACCAGCAAGTCCAGCACGTCGCGGGAACCGGACGCGCTCATGCCCCGCCCCCTGCGTCCGGCCGCGCGAGATGGCGCGCGGTATGGCGCGGCAGCGGGCCAAGGCCCATCGCCGCCTGTGCCAGGCGATCGCGCGCCGGGCGCAGGCGGTCGACGGCCATCATCCCGCTGCCCAGCGCATGCCCGCGCAGGCCCGCTGCGTGCAGCATGCCGCGGGCGAGGAAGTCGGTCGCCGCCACCACGCCGTTCACGTCGGCACGCCGGGCCCGGGCATAGGCGGCAAGGGTTGCGGGTGCGCCAGGGTCGGCGACAAAGCCAGGCGCCCCGCCCTGCCCGTGCCCCTCGCGCAGCGCCCCCAGCAGGGTCGCCACGTCGCGCAGGGCGAGGTTCAGCCCCTGCCCCGCCACCGGGTGCACCGCATGCGCGGCATTGCCCAGCAGCAGCGCGCGGTCCGCGACCGGCTCCGGGGCATGCACCCGCTCCAGCGGGAAGCGCACCACGCGGCCCGCCGGGCGCAGCCGACCCAGGGTCCAGCCGAAACGGGCCTGCAGCTCGCGCAGGCGTTCGGCCTCGTCCAGTTCCAGGCGGCGCTCGCAGGTCTCCGGCGGGGCTACCCAGACCACGTTCATCCGCCCTTCCGCCTGCGGCAGCAGCGCCAGCGGGCCCTCGTCGGTGAAGCGCTCGAAGGCCTGGCCGTTGTGCGGCCGCGCGGGCAGGACATCGAAGACCAGGGCATCCGCCGCATAGCGCAGGCGGTTCACCGGCAGGCCCAGGGCCTTGCGGGCGGGCGACTGGATGCCGTCGGCGGCCAGGATCAGGCGCGCCGCCCAAGTGCTCTCGCCTTCGGCGCCGTGGATGCGCAGTGCGCGCTGGCCGTCCGTCACCTCGCCCACGCCCGCCAGCGTCGAGTGGTGGCGCACGTCCACGCCGGCGTCGCGGCAGGCCGCATCCAGCATCGGCTCCAGCGCGACGGCCGGCACCACCTGGCCGAGGGCGTGGCGGCCGTGATCGGCCGCGTTCAGTTGGACGCGCCCCAGGCCACCGCGCCGGCTGACGACAATGGAACGGATCGCGGTCGCCCGATTGGCCAGCGACGCCCAATAGCCCAGATCGTCCAGGAACTGCACGGAGCCGGCCGCCAGGGCATAGCCGCGGGTGTCATTCGCGTGGGCGTCCGGCGCCGGCGGCGCGCCGCGCTCGAACAGCGTGACCGCGTAGCCCGCCCGCGCCAGGGTGCAGGCAGCGAGGCCACCTACCGGCCCGCCACCGACGATGGCGATATCGGATCGTTGTTCGGTCATGTCAGCCAATTACCCCGTCGTTGCGAGGCCCCGCAGGGGCCGTGGCAACCTCTGGATGCCTGCACATTGGCGGGATCGGGTGGCAACGGAAGGCGATCGCCACGGCGCTGCGCGCCTCGCGATGACGGGAGTGGTGGGTTGGCGTCCATTTGTAGCGATGGCCATGCCGGCCCCAAAACACGCAGGCTCCTGATGGACCGTTGGCAAAATACCGCCGCGTAGGATGCGGATGAGCGCAGCGAATCGCATCACGGGGCGCGTGGCTCCGTGGTGAGCGGTGCGTTTCGCAGAGCTCAACGCACCCTACGGTTCTGCGCGCCTCGCGATGACGGGAGTGGTGGGTTCCCGTCCATTTGTAGCGATGGCCATGCCGGCCGAAAAACACGCAGGCTCCTGATGGACCGTTGGCAAAATACCGCTGCGCAGGATGCGGATGAGCGCAGCGAATCGCATCACGGGGCGCGTGGCTCCGTGGTGAGCGGTGCGTTTCGCAGAGCTCAACGCACCCTACGGTTATGGACACACCCAGGGGCGGGGTCCGCTCCCTATTCGCGGGCAGGCCCGCTCCCACAAGGGCTGTCGGGAGCGGCGCGGGCTGCGCGGTTGTGCGGGATGCGGTGTGGCGGGCGGGCATGGTCAGTTCCAGCCCGGGAGGTCGCCGGCCATGCAGGCCTCGATGTCGGCGACGGTCTTGGGACAGTCCGCGGTCAGGACCTCGTGGCCGTCGCGGGTGACGGCCACGTCGTCCTCGATGCGCACGCCGATACCGCGCAGCTCCTTCGGTGCCTCGCTGTAGGGCCCGAAGTAGAGCCCGGGCTCCACGGTCATCACCATGCCCGGTTCCAGCTGGCGCCAGGCGTCGCCGACGCGATAGTCGCCGACGTCGTGCACGTCCAGCCCCAGCCAGTGGCCGGTGCGGTGCATGTAGAACGGACGGTAGGCCTGGTCGCGGATCAGCTTGTCCAGGCGGCCCTTGAGCACGCCCAGCTCCTTGAGCCCGCGGGTCAACTCGCGTACGGCGGTTACATGCGGGGTGTCCCAGTCGTTGCCGGGCCGGACCTGCTCGATCGCGGCGAGCTGGGCGGCCAGCACGCACTCGTAGACCTCGCGCTGGCGCTCGCCGAAGCGCCCGGAGACCGGGAAGGTACGGGTGATATCCGAGGCGTAGCCCTGCACCTCGCAGCCGGCGTCGATCAGCAACAGGTCGCCGTCGTTCAGCTCGGCGCGGTTCTCGATGTAGTGCAGGATGCAGCCGTTTTCGCCGCCGCCGACGATGGAAGGGTACGCGGTCTCGGTCCCGTAGCGGTGGAACTCGTGCAGCAGCTCCGCCTCCACCGCGAACTCGGTCAGGCCCGGCCGGCAGGCCTGCATCGCGCGCACATGCGCCTGGGTGGAGATGGCCGCGGCGTGGCGCATCAGCTTCAGCTCCGGTGCCTTCTTGAACAGCCGCTGCTCGTGCAGGTGGTGCTCCACGGCAACGAACTCGTGCGGCGCGCGCACGCCGTTGCGGGCCTTGGCCCGGACCTGGTTGACCCAGCCGAACAGGCGCTGGTCCAGGGGCTCGTCGCGTCCGAACGGCGCGGCCAGCACTGCGCGGTTCTCCATCAGCCCCGGCAGGATCTCGTCGATGTCCTCCATCGGGAAGGCGCACTCGGCCCCATACGTCTCCATCGCGCCGTCCGGCCCCGCGCGCCGCCCTTGCCAGGTCTCCTGGGTGGGGTCGCGGTCGCGGCAGAACAGGATGTACTCGCCGGCCGGGCGGCCCGGCACCAGCACCGCCACTGCATCCGCCTCGGGGAAGCCGGTCAGGTAGAGGAAGTCGCTGTCCTGACGGAAGGGATATTCGACGTCCCGGTTGCGGGTGCGCTCGTGGGCGGCCGGGACGACGATGATCGAGTCCGGCCCGATCGCCCGCATCAACCGCTGGCGACGCCGGGCAAACTCGCCCTGCGGGATCTCCGGCATCCGGCCCGGTTGGGGGGCTTGTCGCGTTCGCGTCATTGCATCGGGATCCGTTTCGGGTCGTCCGGGGCCAGCTCGTCGGCAATCAGCAACACGCCCACGCGCACGTATTCGTTGAGTTCCTCGAAGGCCGCCGCGTTGTCCTCGTCATCGTCCGGTTCCAGTTCGATGCGAGCAATCTCGGCGAAGTCGCGCAGGATCTCGCTGGCCTCGGCCGAGGGCTTGAGCTTGGCCAGACGGGGTGTCTGCCCGAGCCCGGCGATGAAGCCGTCCACCCACTCCGACAGGGCCTGGGCCTGCGCCTCGATGGCGTCGTCCTCCGGCAACAGCGGACCAAAGCCCAGCTCCACGTCGTAGAGCTGCGCCAGCAGCGCGCGGCGGATCGCCTCCACGGTCTTGTCGAAGCGCTCTCCTGCGCCTTCGGTCAGTGGCAGTGCCTCGCCCAGGCTCAGCTCCAGGGCATCCACATCGGAACCCGGATCGGCTACCAGGCATCCGGTGAACAGCCCGTGGGCCGAGGCCGGCGTCTGCGCATAGCCCATGCTGCGCAGCCCGTGTTCGAGCTGCTCGCGCAGGGCCTCGGGGTCGCGCTCCAGACCGTCCAGGGACTTGGCGTTTCCGGTGCCCGGTGAATGCGTCATCAGAAGGACTCCAGCCGCGCTTCGTAGGGGAACAGCAGGAAGCGGTAGAGATCGTCCCCCACCTGCAGATGGGTGAACTGCGGCTCGCCCAGCTTGATCGCGCTGGAGCCGGTGGAGGACAGCATGTTGAGACCGAA
Source organism: Thioalkalivibrio sp. ALMg13-2 (assembly GCF_000381185.1). NCBI lineage: Bacteria > Pseudomonadati > Pseudomonadota > Gammaproteobacteria > Chromatiales > Ectothiorhodospiraceae > Thioalkalivibrio > Thioalkalivibrio sp. ALMg13-2. Next base: position 6,012 of record NZ_KB906105.1, read on the forward strand.
GCGCTTGTCCTCGATCAAGGCGTTCAACAGCTGCTCCAGCTCCGGACGCGGCACAGTGCCCGTATTGTCGACAATCCGGCACGGCTTTCCGTTATGGGCCGTACCCTCGATCACGGTAGCGTCGGGGCCGGGTTCGGGTGGCTGGGTCATGGGCGACAACACTTGATGGCTTAGGGATTCCACGTATTGTGGCCAGCGCGGGTGCCAGGCCGCAACAAACCCCGGAATGCCTGGTGCACGAACGCGTACATTGACCGGCGTCTCCCTGTGAGTCACGCAAGTTGACGCTTCGCTCGAACGCCTCCTAGACTCCAGAGATTAATCGACTCGCGGCGAAAGCCGCACCTGCCACGCGGGGCCCGAGGCCATGCAGCCGAACGACGATTCAGCGATCGACCCGACCGAACGCCTGGAGGCCGCGATCACGCGCCTTCTGGAAGAGCATGCGGCCCTGCGCGAGGAGAACCACCTGTTGCAGGAGCAGATCCGCCAGCTCAAGGGCGAACGCGCGGCCTTCAAGGAACGCAACGAACAGGCGCGCCACCGGGTCGAGAACATGATCGCGCGCCTGCGCTCGATGGAGCACAGCGAATGAGCCAGTCCGAACCCGTCCGCGTCTCCATCATGGGCAAGGAGTACCAGATCGCCTGCCCACCGGAGGAACGCGCCGACCTGTTTGCCTCGGCGTCGCTGATCGACGAGCGCATGCGCGAGTTGCGCGATGGCGGGCGCATCGTGGGCGCCGAGCGCATCGCGGTGATGGTGGCGCTCAATCTGGCGCACGAGATGCTGGAGTGCCGGCAGCAGAAGGCCGGCGCGGACACCTCCGGAAGCTCGGAACGCCTGGTCGCCCTCGCCGACCGCATCGAGAAAAGCCTCGGCTCGTCGCGCTAACGCGCCTGGCGGCGTCCCGCCGCCTTCCCTCCTACGTTTCCAATGCCCCGAATCGACCTACCACCCTCTTGGCTGGTCCTGGTTCGTCATCCGATGTTTACGTGCCTTCGTCTGGCCGCCTGCCAGGCGCTCTCTCGCGAGCGCACCGCGAGGTACTTCTTTGCTCGTGCAAAGAAGTACCCAAGAAACACGCCCGACTGCCGCGACCCCGGCCCGCTGCGCGGGCCGGGGTTTCCCTCGCTCCGAGGCTTTTCGCGGGCGGCGCTGAACTCGCTACGCTGCGCTGCGCTCAGACATCCAGCGCCTTGAACCCCGCGAAAAGCCTCTCCACTCGGCGCGACGACAACGGGAAGGTAGGTCAAGACAACGGCTATCCGAAGGCCCGTGCCATTGGTCGGAGGCAGGCTATTCCGACATCTCGAGCACGCTCGGCCTTTGGCCCTTGCGTGCCGCGCCCGCGAAGCGGGCGCTGGGGGGCGTAGGATGTGATGAGCGCAGCGAATCGCATCAGGGTTTCGCACGACGTGGGGTATGGTGCGTTTCGCTGCGCTCAACCGCCCCCTACGGGATACGGTCTGTTTTGACCTTCTCCTCCCGCATGGAGCCCCTTGCGGAAGGGTTCTCGGGCCGGGAGAAGGCGCTGGATGTCTGAGCGGAGCCGCAGGCGCAGCGAGTTCAGCGCCGCCGGCCCGAGGGCCCTGGAGCAAGGTTCCCGGGCGGAATCCGGGGGCCCTTCTTTGGGTACTTTCTTGGGCAAGCAAGAAAGTACCTCGCGGTGCGCTCGCGAGAGAGCGCATGGCAGGCGGCGGACCGAGGGCACGTAAACACCGAAGGACGAACCAGGGCCAGCCTCAGGACCGGACGAAACCCACCGGAGACGATTAAGCCGCGCAGCGGAGCGGGCGTTAGCGCTTGACGGTGGCGCGGAGGGCCAGGCGTACCAGGGTCTCCACCGAGTCCGCCTGGTCGCGTACGGTGGCGACCATCTTCTCGGCGCTGGCGCGTTGATAGCCGAGCGACTCCAGCGCGGCCAGGGCCTCGGCTTCCATCGCGGCGGCGGGCGTCGGTTCGCTGCCGCCCGCTCCCCCGGCGGGCGCGCCGACAAAGCCCATCTCGGCAAGGCGTTCGCCCAGTTCCAGCACGATGCGCTCGGCGGTACGCTTGCCGATACCCGGCACCTTGGCCAGGCCGGTGACATCGCCGCCGCTGATCAGGCCCGCCAGCTCGTCGCCGGCGTAGGTAGAAAGCATGGCAAGCGCCAGCTTCGCGCCGATGCCGTTCACACGGATCAGACGCCGGAACAGGTCGCGATCGCGCTTGTTCAGGAAACCGAACAGCTGGTGGGCATCCTCGCGCACGACCAGATGGGTGGCCAGCACGACGGTCTCGCCCGGCTCCGGCAGGGCCGCCAGCGTGGACAAAGGGACGTCAACCTCGTAACCAACCCCGCCGGCGTCGATCACGACGCCGTTAACCTCGCGGCTGATCAGCCGGCCTTCCAGCCGCGCGATCATGGACGGCCCCCGATCGAGCCGGAGGTGGCGGCCGCCAGACGCGCCTCGTGCTGCTGGGTGTGAGCGTGGCAAAGCGCGACGGCCAGGGCGTCGGCGGCATCGCTGCTGGCCGGTTCGGCCAGGCGTAACAGTTGCTGCATCATGTGCTGGACCTGTTCCTTGTCCGCCCCGCCGATACCGACCACGGCCAGCTTGATCGCACGCGGGGCGTATTCGTGTACCGCAAGGCCGGCCTGGGTGGCGGCGCAGATGGCCGCGCCCCGGGCATGTCCCAGCTTGATCGCGGACTGGGCATTGCGCGCGACGAACACCGATTCGATGGCCAGCACGTCGGGCTTCAGTTCATCGATCACCTCGACCACGCCGGCAAAGATCTCGCCCAGGCGCTCGGGGAAACCCTTGGCCTTGGGCCGGATCACACCGTGCCCGCAGGAGCGGCCGCGGCTGCGATCATACTCGACGACCGCGAAGCCGGTGATCCGGGAACCGGGGTCGATCCCGAGGATGCGCACGCCGGTCACGTGGCGGCCGGATCAGTCACCGCTGACCTCGTCGGGGAAGTCGGCATTGGTGAAGACGTTCTGCACGTCATCCAGGTCGTCGAGCATGTCGAGCAGCTTGAGGATCGACTCGGCGGTCTCCGCGTCCAGTGGCGCGAGCGTCTCCGGGCGCCAGGTGACTTCGGCATCCTCCGGCTGGAGTTCGCGTTCCGCCAGCGCGGCGCGGACGTCCTGATAGGTATCGGGTTCGGTGATGACCTCGATGGAACCGTCATCCTCGACCTGGACGTCTTCGGCCCCGCCCTCCAGCGCGGCCTCCATCACCACCTCGTCGTCCAGCCCCGGGGCGAAGCGGATCACGCCCTTGTTCTGGAACAGATAGGCGACCGAGCCGTCGGTACCCAGGTTGCCGCCCATCTTGGAGAAGGCGTGGCGCACCTCGGCGACCGTGCGGTTGCGATTGTCGGTCATGCAGTCGACCAGGATGGCCGCGCCGCCCGGACCGTAGCCCTCGTAGCGGATCTCCTCGACGTTGTCGCCGTCGCTCTCGCCCGCCCCGCGCTTGGCCGCGCGCTCGATGGTGTCGCGGGTCATGTTGGCGCCCAGCGCCTTGTCGATCGCCAGACGCAGGCGCGGGTTGGTCTCCGGGTCCGAGCCGCCCTGGCGCGCAGCCACGGTGATCTCGCGGATCAGCTTGGTGAAGAGTTTGCCGCGCTTGGCGTCCTGGGCATTCTTGCGATGCTGGATGTTCGCCCACTTGCTGTGGCCTGCCATTCGGTCACGACTCCTTGGATTGGGTTCGGTTGCAGCGGCCCCGGGATTCCACCGAGCCGCAGGACCCGCACAGTCTAATCGCTGGCGCGGCGGTAATCACGGATGCCGGCGCAGCACTCACCCACACCGCCTCTTCCCTCCCCCGTCATTGCGAGGCCCCGAAGGGGCCGTGGCAATCTCCTCACGCTGGCAGAGCGCTGGAGTCACGATCCGGTGGTTCCGGACGGAGATTGCTTCGTCGCTGCGCTCCTCGCAATGACGGGGGCGGCGGTGGGGTCGGGCCGGCTGGGGTTATGGGAGGAACTCGCCCGTTTCCAGGAAATGGAGGGTCTCCTGGACCAGGAGACGGTTGACCAGCATGCCGAAGTGGGAGACCGGCATGGTGAGGTGGCGCGAGACCTCCGGGCCGCGCGTCTCGTCCACCGCGACCGTGCCATCGTGCGGATCCGGGAGCGGCGCGACCCAGGGCCCCGGCCCGAACGGCTTGCTGCCGGCGATCATGCCGACGTCGCGACCGCGCAGGACGGGACTGCCGCCGAGCAGACCACGGTCCAGGGCGGCGCCCAGCCACCAGCGGCCAAGTCGGTTCTGCGCGAGGCGCGCGGCCACACGACTGCCCTGCAGCGGCGAACCCAGCATCACGATACGCCCAGGGCGCTGCACGGGCGCGACCTCAAACAGGTGGCGCACGATCACGCCGCCCAGGCTATGGGCAACCAAGTGCACGAGGTCGCCGGGGACATCCTCGAGAAACGCAGCCAGGGCGCGCGCGGCCTGCTCCGGCGTTTGCCGGCGCGAGGCATAGCGGAACCCGTGAACCTCGTGGCCGGCCGCGCGCAGACGGCGGCCCAGCAGGGCCATCTCCAGGCCCGGCATGTGCCAGCCATGGACCATGACCACACTACTGCGCATGCCGGTCATGGCGTTCGGCCGGACAAGCGGTTACTCGGCCTGTTGCGTGGCGCTGGGACGCAGACGGATACCCAGCTCGCGCAGCTGCTTCTCGCCGACCGGGGCCGGGGCGTCGGTCAGCAGGCAGGCGGCGGTCTGGGTCTTGGGGAAGGCCATCACGTCGCGGATCGAGTGGGCGCCGCTCATCAGCATCACCAGGCGGTCGAGGCCAAAGGCCAGGCCGCCGTGCGGCGGGGCGCCGAAGTTCAGGGCATCCAGCAGGAAGCCGAACTTCTCGCGCGCCTCTTCCTCACCGATGCCCAGGGCCTCGAACGCGGCCTGCTGCATCTCGGGGTTGTGGATACGGATCGAGCCGCCGCCGACCTCGGTGCCGTTGAGCACCATGTCGTAGGCGCGGGACAGCGCCTCGCGCGGGTTGGCGCGCAGCGCCTCCGGACTGTCCACTGCCGGGGCGGTGAACGGGTGATGCAGGGCGTACAGGCGCTTGTCCTGGTCGTCGTACTCGAACATCGGGAAGTCGACCACCCACAGCGGCTGCCAGCCTGCCTCGACCAGCTCCAGGTCGTGGCCGATCTTCACGCGCAGGGCGCCGATCGCCTCGTTGACCACCGAGGCCTTGTCCGCGCCGAAGAAGATCAGGTCGCCGGCGGCGGCCGCGGTCTTCTCCAGGATCTGCCGAGTCACGTCCTCCGGCAGGAACTTGAGGATGGGCGACTGCAAGCCGCCCTCGATATCAGCCGGGTCGTTGACCTTGATGTAGGCCAGGCCCTTCGCGCCGTAGCGGCCGACGTACTCGGTGTAGACGTCGATCTCCTTGCGTGTGAGCTTGGCACCGCCCGGGACGCGCAGGGCGGCCACGCGGCCCTCGGGGTCGTTCGCCGGGCCGTTGAAGACCTTGAACTCCACCGCCTGCATCACCTCGGTCAGCTCGGTGAACTCCAGCGGGATGCGCAGATCCGGCTTGTCGGAGCCAAAGCGGGCCATCGCCTCGGCATAGGCCATGCGCGGGAACGGATCCGGCAGCTCCACGCCCTGGACCTCGCGGAACAGGTGGCGAATCAGGCCCTCGGTCACCTCCATCACGTCCGCCTCGTCGACGAACGCCATCTCCATGTCCAGCTGGGTGAACTCCGGCTGGCGATCGGCGCGCAGGTCCTCGTCACGGAAGCAGCGGGTGATCTGGTAGTAACGATCCATGCCGGACATCATCAGCAACTGCTTGAACAGCTGCGGCGACTGCGGCAGGGCAAAGAAGCTGCCCGGATGCGTGCGGCTGGGCACCAGGTAGTCACGCGCACCTTCCGGTGTGGCCTTGGTCAGCATCGGGGTCTCGAGGTCGAGGAACTCGCGCTCCTCGAGGAAGCGGCGCATGGCCGCGGAGACCTGCGCGCGCAGGCGCAGACGCTGCTGCATCAACGGGCGGCGCAGATCCATGTAGCGATAGCGCAGGCGGGTGTCTTCGCCGACGTCTTCGTCGTCCAGCGGGAATGGCGGGGTCTTGGCGGCGTTCAGGACCTCCAGCTCGAGCCCGAGGATCTCCACGGCGCCGGTGGGCAGGTCGGGATTCTCGGTGCCCTCGGGGCGCCGGCGCACGCGGCCGGTCATGCGGATCACGTACTCGGTACGCAGCTGCTCGGCGCGCGCGAAGACCTCCTCGCGGTCAGGGTCAAACACCACCTGGACCAGGCCCGCATGGTCGCGCAGGTCCACGAAGATCACCCCCCCGTGGTCCCGTCGGCGGTTCACCCAGCCGCAAAGGGTCACCTCCGAGTCGAGTTCGTTCTCGGTGACACGTCCACATAGATGAGTTCGCATTGCGCTGTTCCAGCCGAAGGGCACGCCCGCCAGGGGCCTGCACGGTGAGTCGGGAAAACGGGACGAACATGGCGTTCGCACCCGCGAAAAGGCCGGAAATCTTACGATTTGCCCTGCCCCTGCGCAACCGGCGCCGGCGCTTCTTCAGGGCTTCTCATCGGTGTCACGACCCCCATGGACATGACGAACTTGAGACCATCCTCCACCGTCATGTCCAGTTCGATGGCTTCCTCGCGCGGAACCATGATCACGAAGCCGGAGGTGGGATTGGGCGTGGTCGGGACGAAAACGGTGATGACGTCACGCTCGGTGCGGTCCTGCACCTCGCCGACGGCGACACCAGTCATGAACCCCACGGACCACAGGCCGCGGCGCGGATACTCGATCAACATCACCTTGCGAAACGCCTGCCCGCCGTCGGACAGCACGGTCTCGGTGACCTGTTTGACGGCGCCGTAGATCGAACTGACCAGCGGGATGCGGCGGACGATCGATTCGCCCACCGACACCAGCTTGCGCCCAACGATATTGGCCACCACCACCCCGGTCACGAACACCACCACCACCGCCAGCACGATGCCGGCACCCGGGATGGAGAAGCCGAGAATCGCCTCCGGCCGCCAGGGCGGCGGCAGAAGGAGGATGGTGAAATCCAGCAGGTCGACCAGCAGCTTGATAATGAAGCCGGTGACGATCAGCGGCAGCCAGACCAGCAGCCCTGCAATCAGATAGCGGCGCAGGGAGACCAGCATTGATCAGGTGCCGGTCGCGGCGGTACCGGTCTTGGCGCTACCGGAAGATTCGGACTTTCCGGAGGCGTCCGACTTCGTTGAGCTACTGCCGCTGGAGCTGGTGGCCGAGCTGCTGCCCTCTTTCAGGTTGCGCTTGCCGTCCTTCTTGAAGTCGGTCTCGTACCAGCCGCCGCCGGCCAGACGGAAGCCGGCCGCGGACACCTGCTTGGTCAGGGCCTCGGCACCACACTCCGGGCAAATGGTGGCCGGCGGATCGGAGATCTTCTGCAGGATCTCGGAGACCTCGCCGCAATCCTTGCACTGGTATTCGTAAATGGGCATGACTGGAATCCTCGGAATGCATCCGCGAAAACACGGGTTGAGGCGTATTATGCGGCCGTTTTCGGGGAATGAAAGGCCTTCGCTTCCGACAATCCGTTTTCATAATCCAGAACGGTATTTCCCAGGCACACGGAAGCAGCCGGCTCGCCTTGCACGCCATCAAGGGCAGCCCGGCCGAAGGTCTGCGCAGAACCGGGATCTCCAGCGTCAGACCCTTCCCGACCGGGGAGATCCCGGATCACCGCTACGCGGTGTCCGGGATGACGGCAGGGGGGACGACGCGAATGTGTCCGGAATGACGGCGGTGGGTACGGCTCGAACGCGTCCGGGATGACGACAAGGCGGGAGCCGTTCAGGGCCATGCAGCCGATATCCGCCGCCACCGGGGGCGTCTCTTGATGCTGCCCGGCCAATCCGCGCTGGGGTTTGCGCCGGGCGGCCGCAGCGCGGATCATTCACCCCCAACTCGACGATACGACCGCGCAAGGACCTGTCATGGCCGAAAAGATCGTGATCATGCTGCTGAACCTGGACCTGGACCGCCCTGGCACGCTGGGGGCGCCCTTCTTCCAGGCCACCGTCGCCGCCGCGATGGATCTCGAGGTGGAGATCTACTTCGCCGCCGGCACCACACGCCTGCTGCGTCAGGGCGTGGCGGAGACCATCTACCCCGGCGAGGCCAGGGAGAAGTCCGTCTACAGCTTCATGCAGGACGCCCACGAGGCCGGCTGCGCCTTCTACGCCTGCGCCGGAGCGATGAGCGAGAACGGCCTGACGCTGGACAACGCCGTGCCGGAACTGGACGGGATGCGCGGCGGCGGTGCCTTCATCGGCGAGGTCGTCGAGGACGGCGTCGCCACCCTGACCTACTGAGCGCGCCGCCGTGAGTGACACTGCTTCCCGTGCCGTCCTGATCACCGGCTGCTCCAGCGGCATCGGGGCCTGTACCGCGCGCGTGCTGCGTGATCGCGGCTACCGCGTGTTTGCCACCGCACGGCGCGGCGAGGATGTCGCCCGGCTGAAGAAGGACGGCTTCGAGGCCTTGCAGCTGGACCTGGACGACTCCGCCAGCATCCACAGCGCGGTCACCGAGATCCTGCACCGGACCGACGGCCATCTGTATGCCCTGTTCAACAACGGCGCCTACGGCCAGCCCGGCGCCGTGGAGGATCTGAACCGCGCCACGCTGCGCGCGCAGCTGGAGACCAACGTCCTCGGCTGGCTGGAACTGACCAACGCCGTCCTGCCCGCCATGCGCCGCGCCGGCGAGGGCCGCATCATCCAGAACAGCTCGGTCCTGGGCCTGGTCGCCCTGCGCCTGCGCGGGGCCTACGTGACCTCCAAATTCGCGATCGAGGGCATGAGCGACACCCTGCGCCAGGAACTGCACGGAACCGGCATCCATGTCGCCCTGATCGAGCCGGGGCCGATCCGCAGCGCGTTCCGCGCCAACGCGCTGAAGGCCTTTCGCTACCACGTCCAGCGCGAACACGGCCCCTGGCAGGAGACCTACCGCGCCGCCGAGGCCCGCATGGCGAACGCCGAGGCCGATGCACCGTTCACGCTGGGGCCCGAGGCCGTCGCGCGCTGTGTCGTGCACGCCCTGGAGGCCCGCCGCCCGCGGGTGCGCTATCACGTGACCTTCCCCACGCGGCTGTTCGCCTTCCTCAAGTGGCTGCTACCGGCCCGCGCGATGGATGCCGTGCTGCGCGGTGTATCACGCGGGGAGAACCGCTGACCGTGGCACACTGCGCGGCATGAACCTGATCTTTCTCGCGCTGATCGTGATCGCCGTGGCGACGGCCGCGATCCGCGAGATCCGCTCCACCGATCCCGACGAACAACCGATGCAGGCCCTGTCCGAGGGCGCGATCGAGGCCGCCGGTTCCGCGGTGGAGCTGGCGCTGGGGCTGGTCGGGGTGATGGCCCTGTTCCTGGGCCTGATGAAGATCGCCGAGGCCGGTGGCCTGCTCACCGTACTGGCGCGGCTGCTGCGCCCACTGATGGTGCGCCTGTTCCCGTCGGTGCCGCCCGAACACCCGGCGATGGGCGCGATGATCCTGAACTTCTCCGCGAACATCCTGGGCCTGGGCAACGCCGCCACGCCGTTCGGCATCCGCGCGATGCAGGAGCTGGAGAAGCTGAACCCGCACCCGGGCACCGCGACCAACGCGATGGCGCTGTTCCTGGCGATCAACACCTCCAGCATCACGCTGCTGCCCACCGGCGTGATCGCCCTGCGCGCCTCGCTGGGTTCCGAGGCCCCGGCCGCGATCCTGCCGACCACGCTGTTCGCGACCCTGTTCGCGACCATCGCCGGCATCGCCAGCGCGCTGATCCTGCAGCGCTACTTCCTGCCACCCCCGGCGACTCGCAGCATTGATCCGGACCAGACGTCCGCGGATGGCGCGAGCGAGCTGGACGACACCATGCGCGAGGCCGGCCGGGAGGCAACCGCCGAGCCGACCCAGGACGCCGACCCGACAGCGGACACGGCCAACCAGCAACCGATGAACATCGAGGTCCCCACCGAGGGCTATCCCGCGTGGGTCTCGCTGACCGTGCTGGCCGGAGTGCTCGCAATCATCCCGCTGACCATCCTCTACGGCCAGGCGATCGCGCCGTGGATCATCCCCGGGCTGGTGGTCGGCTTCCTGTCCTACGGCGTCATTCGCGGCGTACCGGTCTACGAGGTGTTCGTGGAGGGGGCGAAGGAGGGTTTCAATGTCGCGCTGCGCATCATCCCCTACCTGGTCGCAATCCTGGTCGCGGTGGGCATGCTGCGCGAGAGCGGGGCACTGGGGATGTTTGTCGGGCTGGTCGGGCCATTGACCACGCCGTTCGGCCTGCCGGCCGAGGCGCTGCCGATGGCGCTGCTGCGCCCGCTGTCCGGCTCCGGCGCCTACGGCATCATGGCCGGCATCATGCAGGATCCGGCCACCGGGCCGGACACGCATGTCGGCATCCTGGTCTCGACCCTGCAGGGCTCGACCGAGACCACCTTCTACGTGCTCGCCGTGTACTTTGGCGCCATCGGCATCAAGCGCGTGCGCCACACCCTGGCCGCCGCGCTGACGGCGGATGCCGTCGCGGTGATCGCGGCGGTGACAATCGTCGGCTTCCTCTTCCTGTAGGACGAAGTGCGCGACGACGGCGTGCGCGGCGCACCCCCTCGCGGGGTCAACCGTCCGGGCGACTCGCGCGGCAGTGATCCAGCGCCCGCAGGAGGTCACTCGCACCGATCGGCTTGGTCAACAGGTCGTTGAAACCGGCCTGTTCGGCCCGCTGGCGCGTGGCATCCGTGGCATCGGCGGTCACCGCAATTACCGGGATCGCGGCCAGCTCCGGCTCGGCCCGCAACGCGCGCAGCACCTGAAACCCATCCATCACCGGCAGGTTCAGGTCCAGCAGGATCAGCTCGGGCGGATCCCGCAGGGCCATGTCGAGTCCCTCGGCGGCGGATTCCGCCATGCGGCAGTCGGCCGCGCCCTGCTGTTTGAGCATCTCGCGCATCAGACGCTGGTTGGCATCGTGGTCCTCAATGCAAAGCACGCGGCAGTCGCCCGGCGCGCCGGAGCCGCCGGGCAGTGCCGCATCGTCCCCGGTGCCGGACGGCATCCGGTCACGGGCCCGGGGCAGACGGAACCAGAAGGTACTGCCCTCTCCCGGCACGCTGTCGACCCCGATCTCGCCCCCCATCAGGTCGACCAGATTGCGGGTAACCGCAAGCCCGACACCGCTGCCCTCGATCCCTTGCTCCTCCGCCGCCAGCCGTTCGAACGGCTGGAACAACCGCCGGCACTGCTCCGCGTTCAGCCCCGGCCCGCTGTCGTGGATGGCGATCCGCACATCGGCCTCTGACGGCTCGCAGCTCACGCGTACGCTTCCGCCTGGCCGGTTGTACTTGATCGCGTTGGAGAGCAAGTTCAGGAGCACCTGCTTCAGACGCCGCGGATCGGCCTCCAGCATGACTTCGGGCAACTGATCCGGCTCCAGCTCCACCCGATACTCGCGCGCCACAGGCGCAAGCAACGAAAGGCAGTCCTCCAGCACCGGACCCGGCGCCACCGGCTCCGGATCGACCTGCATGCGACCGGCCTCGATCCGGGCCAGGTCCAGGATCTCGTTGATCAGGTCCAGCAGGTGCCGGCCCGCGCGCGTGATCTCCTCCAGGTGGCCACGCTGGTGTCCATCCAGCGCCGGATCGCTCTCCAGCAACTGGGCAAAGCCGAGAACGGCATTCATCGGCGTGCGCAGTTCGTGGCTCATGTTGGAAAGGAAGTCGGATTTGGCGCGGTTGGCCGCCTCGGCCGTCTCGCGGGCCCGATGGAGCTCCGAGCGACGGCGCAATTCGTCGGTAAAATCACTGAAGATGTTGAAGCCGTATTGCGGCTCCCCGCGGGCATCGCGCACCACGCCGATCGTGCTGGCCGTAATAAACACGGCCCCGTTGGCACAGCGCTGGGGCAGCTTGCCCGTCCAGGCCCCGCCCTCGGCCAGCACCTGGTCGATCTCTTGCTCCTCCTTTTTGTTCTCCGCCGGGATGATCCCCAGCTCGTGGAAATCCCGGCCCAGCAACTCCTCCGAACGGTAGCCCAGCATCTCCAGAGCAGCCAGATTGACGTAGACGAAGCGGCCTTCGCGATCCACCACCTCGATCCCCTGTTCGGAGGCTTCGAAGATGCGCTGGAACAACGCCAGGTGTTCCTGCGCCTGGTGCAGCTCGGTGATGTCCTGCAAGCTTCCGCCGACGTGCGTCAATCGGCCGTCGCTATCGAAGCGTCCGCTCGCGATCATGTGGACAAAGCGGATGCGTCCGCCGGGCAGCTCCACCCGGTGGTTGATCTCGTGGTGCCGACTCTCGCCGACGCCAGCCAGGAAGCTCTCGACCTGATGGCGGTCCTCCGGGTGAACCAGGTTCAGGTAGTCGTCACGTTCGAGCGGCGCGTCTTCGGCATCCAGCTCGAAGATCTCGCGGAGCACCCGGGACCAGGTGATCCGCCCATCAAGCGCATCCATCTCCCAGTTGCCGATACGCGCGAGCCGTTGCGACTCCAGCAGGCGGGTGGACAGGTCGGACAGCGCCAGCTCGGAATTCTTGCGCTTGGTGATGTCCTGCATCACGCCCAGCATGTACAGGATCTCGCCGTCCTGGCCGCGCACCACGTCGCCACGTTCCAGCAGCCAGTGTTCCGACCCATCCGGCCACATCACCCGGTGTTCCAGCTCGAGGTAGGAACCGCGGCGTAGGCTGCTGGCGATGGCGGTGCGTACCCGGGCGCGATCATCGGGATGCACGGCATCCAAGAAATTGGAGACCGTCGGCTCCAGCCCGCCCTCGGGATAGCCCAGAAGCGGCGGGATGCGCTCCGACCAGCCCAGCGCCTCGCGGTTCGGCGCCCACTCCCAGGTCCCCATGTTGGCGAAGGTCTGGCTCGAACGCAGGCGGTGCTCCTGATGCTTCACGTGGGTGATCTCGGTGCGAATCGACGCGTACTGGTAGGGACGACCGTTGCTTCCGAGATACGGGACGATGGTGGTCTCCACCCAGTACAGCGATCCACTGCGCGCCCGGTTGCACACCTCGCCCCGCCAGATCTGGCCGGCGGCAATGGTCTCCCACAAGTCGGCGTAGAACTCCGGCGGATGTTGCCCGGACTTCAGGATCCGGTGGTTGCACCCCATAAGCTCGGACACGGCGTAGCCGCTCACCCGCGCGAACCGCTCGTTGGCGTAGATGATATTGCCGGCGATATCGGCGATGCTGACCAGGGAGTGCTCGTTGACCGCCACGTGCTCGCGCTCGCGCTCGTACAGCGCATCCCGATAGGCCTGGCTGACCCCGTCAATCTGGCGCATCTGGCGCGCCCGCGCGGTGATGGTTGCCGCGACTCGCGCCGGCTCCACCGGCTTCAGGAACACCCCGGCAACCCCTGGATGCAACGTCATCAGGTGATTGATCCGACTGGGATCCTCGGTCAAAAGAAGCAGCGGGATCGCGCCACCATTGTCCCGGGTGCGCAGCAACGCGACAAACGACTCCACCGGTTCGGCTAGCCCCTCCAGATCCAAGACGACCACATCCGCGCCGGCCTCGCGCAGATGACGTCGGACGACCTCCGGATCGGAAGCGGTGGCTACACCCAGACCGGCGCCAGTCAGGTACGACTCGAGGCCGCCGTCGGCCGCATCATTCTTGACCAGCAGCACGCGGTAGTCCGAATCGACGATCAGGCCGCCGATCTGCATCAACTGCTCGATCAGGGTGTCCGTGGCCAGCGGATGATCGAGACAACGCGCCACGCCTTGGCGCACGCATTCGAGTCGCGCCCCGGAACTCCAGCTGCGCGCAACAGCCAGCACCGGCAGACCGCTACCCAACGCGGCCCCCAAGCCGGGCAACCCGCCACCGTCCGTGGCCACGGTATCGGCGCACAGCACCACGGCGGATAAAGGGGCGTCCTCAGGGGCACTATCGGTCCCAGTGCCACCCATTTCACCCCGCGTCACGCGAAAGCCCTGCTCGTCGAGCATGCGAGCGATCTCGTCGCCGGCCTCGCCACCGTCGTCGATCAGGCACACCCGCGTTTCGGCCGGGCGCCCGCCCAAGGGCTGCATGCGGGCCTGCGCGACCGGACGCGCACGCTGTCGGTAGGCCTCAACACTCATCGCGAGGCGCCGAACCCCGGCATGGATCAGGTCGCGATCCGGCCCGGCCGGGGCACGACGAACGCCGGCCAGGGCGGCACACAGCGATTCAGCCACCGCGCGAATCAAACCGATATCGAAAATCTGGGCGGCCTGCGCCAGGGTCTGGGCCTCGCGGTACAGCGTGGTCAGCCGGTCGCCATCCTGGGCCGAACCGTCGAGGGCCCGGGACAGCCGCTCCAGTTCCGCAACCCGCTGGGCCAGGGACTCGAGAAACTCGCCCCGCAAACGCGCCAGCCCCGGCGATGCCGGGGCCGGGTTCACGGCCGTTGGCTGTAACGAATGCAACGGGTCAGTTCGGCGGGCCGCCCGGGTTGATGTCCTTGTCTTTCACGATGAAGTAGACCCCGATGGCGGCCAGCCCCATCCACATGAGCAGCGCGAACACCCCGAGGACCTCCCAGAGCGTCACGAAGAAAAACAGCATGATGGCGGCAGCACCAAGGAAGATATTGCCGATCACGAAATTGGACGGCCGGCGGGAATCATTGTCGGGCATGGACGGCTCCGGTGCAGGCGCCTGGAGCGACGCCAGTGAACGCTACTGTTTCTTGTAGGGGGTAAAGTCGAATTCCCCGGCGGTCATGTCGTCCCACAGATCGCTCTGCAGTACGGCCAGCAGCTTGAACAGCTTGCGCAGTTCAGGGTCCTCCATGAAGCGCTGGTCCTCGCTGGCTTTCAGCACCTCGACCAGGGTGGCGCACTGCTCACGGCTGATTCCGAGGACATTCAGGCCGTTCTCTCCCATCTCGACATCCATCGAGCGACTCCCATTCGGTTAGATGGCGCCGATTGTAGCCGGTCACGCACCGATGGCGAAAACGCCGGACTCCAGCCACGTCATTGCGAGGCCCCGAAGGGGCCGTGGCAATCTCCCAACGAAACCCCCGACGTCCGACCGGGCTGACGTCGGGGCCGCCCACGGAGATCGCCACGTCGCTGCGCTCCTCGCGATGGCCGGTATGGCTTAGGCCGTCTGGGCGCGGATCAGGTCGACCCGGGTGCGCACGTACAGGTAGTACAGCACCGGGATGATCACCAGCGTCAGCAGCGTGGAGACGAACACGCCGAAGATCAGCGAGATCGCCAGGCCGGAGAAGATCGGGTCGTCGAGGATGAACCCGGCCCCGACCATCGCCGCCAGGCCGGTCAGCACGATCGGCTTGGCGCGCACCGCGCCGGCGTGCACCACCGCCTCGATCACATCCACGCCGCGGCGAATCTCCTCGTTGATGAAGTCCACCAGCAGGATGGAGTTGCGCACGATGATCCCGGCCAGCGCGATCATCCCGATCATCGAGGTTGCGGTGAACTTGGCGTCCATGAAGAAGGCATCCATGAAGGCATGCCCCGGCATCACCCCGATCACAGTCAGCGGGATCGGCGCCATGATGATCAGCGGCACCATGTACGAGCGGAACTGCGCCACCACCAGCAGGTAGATCAGTAGCAGCCCCACCGAGTAGGCGATCCCCATGTCGCGGAAGGTCTCGTAGGTCACCTGCCACTCGCCGTCCCACTTCAGCGAGAAGTTGTAGGGATTGTCCGGCTGACTGATGAACAGCTGCTCCAGCGGCTCGTCGTAGGCCATGGGCTGGTCGCGCAGGCCGAAGAACATGTCGAACATGCCGTACAGCGGGCTATCCAGCCCGCCGGCCAGGTCGCCCATCACGTAGACCACCGGCAGCAGGTTCTTGTGGTGAATCGAGTGCTCGAGACTCGAATCGACGACGTTGACGACCTCGGACAGCGGCACCAGCGTGCCGTCGCGCGAGCGCACCTTGAGCCCGAGCACCGGGTCCAGGCTGCCCTTCTCGGCCTGCTCGAACTCCAGGCGCACGGGCACCGCGTACTTTACGTTGGAGCCGTAGAGATAGGTCACGTCCTCACCCGACAGGGCGGTCTCGATCGCCTGCACCACCGCCTGTTGCGACACACCCAGGCGCGCGGCGCGTTCGCGGTCGACCTGCAGGATCTTCTTCTGCCCCGGATACTCGACCGAGTCGTCGATATCGGTAAGGCCATCGGTGTTCTCGAAACGCTCGCGCACCTGCCGGGCGATCTCGATCTGGCCGTCGTAGTCCGGTCCGTAGATCTCGGCGACGATCGGCGACATCACCGGCGGCCCCGGCGGGACCTCGACCACCTTGACCGCCGCGCCATGCCGATCGGCGATCGCGTTGATCGCCTCGCGCACGCCGAGGGCCACCGCGTGGCTCTTGCGATCGCGCTCGTAGGAATCGACCAGGTTCACCTGAATGTCGCCGACGTGCGAGCCCTCGCGCAGGTAGTACTGACGCACCAGGCCGTTGAAGTTGATCGGCGCCGCGGTGCCCGCGTAGGTCTGCACGTTGTGCACCTCGGGGACCGTCTTCAGGTAGTCCCCCATCTCCGCCAGCACGCGGGAGGTCCGTTCCAGGCTGGTCCCTTCCGGCATGTCCAGCACCACCTGGAACTCCGACTTGTCGTCGAACGGCAGCATCTTCATGACCACCAGCTGGAAGTACGCCAGCGACACCGAGGCCAGGATCAGCACCAGGGTGCCCACCCACAGCGCCAGGCGGTTGACCTTCTTGCGTCCGCCAGCACCAAGGAAGGGCAGCAGCAGGGTGTTGAAGAGCTTCATCAGCCCGGCCGAGGCGCTCTCGCCCTCCGCGCCATGACCACCACTGGCCGGCGCGGCATGCTCGTGCTTCTCGGCCTGGCGACGCAGGACCTTGTAGGTCAGCCAGGGCGTGACTACGTAGGCCACCGCCAGCGAGATGATCATCCCCATCGAGGCGTTGATCGGGATCGGGCTCATGTACGGGCCCATCAGGCCGGTCACGAAGGCCATCGGCAACAGTGCCGCAATCACCGCAAAGGTCGCGAGGATCGTCGGTCCGCCCACCTCGTCCACCGCGAGCGGAATCGCCTCGATGAACTTTTTGCCGCCCTTGGCCATGTGCCGGTGGATGTTCTCGACCACGACGATGGCGTCATCCACCAGTATCCCGATGGAGAAGATCAGCGCGAACAGCGACACCCGGTTAAGCGTGAAGCCGTAGGCCCAGGAGGCAAACAGCGTGATCGCCAGGGTGATCACCACCGCCACGCCAACGATAAACGCCTCGCGCCAGCCCAGCGCGATCCACACCAGGATGACCACCGAGGCGGTTGCCAGGATCAGCTTCTGGATCAGCGTGTTGGCCTTGTCGTCCGCGGTCTGGCCGTAATTGCGGGTAATGGTCGTCTCGATGCCGTCCGGGATGTAGGTCCCGCGCAACTGCTCCAGCCGCTCGACCAGGGCATCGGCGATATCCGGGGCATTGGTCCCCGGCTGCTTCGCGATCGCCACCGTGACCGCCGGATGGCTATCACCCAGGCGCGCGCGATCCCCCGCGGCGGCGCCATGGGCAAAGCGCACATGCTCGGTGGCATAGGCCGGACCCTGTACCACCTCGGCAACATCCGACAGGTAGACCGGGCGATCCTCGTGCATCCCGACCACCAGGCTGGCGAAGGCCTCGGGCTCGGTGATGAAGTCGCCGGCCTGGATCAGGATTTCCTCGTCGTCCTGGTACAGCCGGCCAGCATCGCGCGAGAAGTTCGAGGCCTGAAGGCTGTCGCGCAGGTCGTCCACCGACAGGTTGTGGGCCGCCAGGGTCTCCGGCTTGAAGCGCACATGCACCACGTGATCGGGTCCACCGACGGTGTAGATGTCGCGGGTGCCCGGCACCCGCTTGAGCTCGGCCTCGATGCCGTGCGCCACGCGCAGCAGGTCATGCCCGCCGCGCTCGGGGTCCTCGGTCCACAGGGTCACGTTGACGATCGGCACGTCGTCGATCCCCATCGGCTTGATGATCGGCTCGCCGACCCCCAGCCCCTGGGGCAGCCAGTCCTGGTTGGAGAACACCTGGTTGTACAGGCGCACCAGGGCCGCGGTGCGATCCTCGCCGACCTCGAACTGGATGGTGATCTGCGCCATGTTCGGGCGCGAGGTCGAATAGATGTCGTCGATGCCCTCGATCTCCGAGAGCACCTGTTCGGCCGGCGTGGCCACCAGCTGGGCCACCTCCTGCGCGCTCGCCCCCGGGAACGGGATGAACACATCGGCCATGGTCACGTTGATCTGCGGCTCTTCCTCGCGCGGCGTGACCAGGATCGCGAACAACCCCAGCAGCAGACCGATCAGGGCCAGCAGCGGGGTGATCTGGGTAGTCAGGAAGGCCTTGGCAATGCGCCCGGAGATCCCCATGCGCTCGGACGCCCCCTCCGTGCCGGCATCGCTCATCGGTTCACCTGCTGATGTTCCTTCAGATAGATCTGCGCATGCACCGGATCCAGCGCCACGCGTTCATCGTCGTCCAGACCGCCGAGGATCTCGATCATGCCGTCATGCTGGCGCCCGACCCGCACCTGGCGGAACGCGACCCGATCGTCCTCATCGACGACGTACACGGCAATAACCTCGCTGCGATAGACCACGGCCTCCACCGGCACCAGCAGGCGTTCAACGTCCTCCACCACGAAGGCGGTCTTCACGAACATGCCGGGGAACAGGCCCAGATCCTGCTGCTCCGGCAGGTTCACGCGAATCCGGAAGGTGGAGCTGGCCGGATCGGCATAGGGGAAGATAGTCAGACTCTCGGCCGCCACCCGGTCCCCGTTCAGCAGGACCTCGGCACTGCGCCGCTCGCGCACGTTGTGGATCAGGCGCTGCGGCACATCCACGGCAACGCGCAACTGATCCAGGCTGATCCCGGACAGCAGCGGTGAACCCGGGCTGACCGATTCGCCGACCTCGACATGACGCTCGGTGACGATCCCGGAGTACGGCGCATACACCTCGGTGTAGCCGAGCTGCTCGCGGGCCTCCTCGACCCGGCCTTCGGCCGAGCGCAGGCGGGCACGCGCCGAACCCAGCGCGGCCTCGGCGCGGTCGAACTCGGAGCGCGAGACCACCCCCCGCTCGAACACATCCTCAATCCGGTCGAACTCCGAACGCGCCTCGTTGAAGCGGGCGCGGGCGTCGGCCAGATCGCCCTCTGCCTGGCTCACACGAGCCTGCTGCTCGGTATCGCTGACCCGAACCAGGAGCTCGTCGACCTCGACGAAGTCATCCACGTCCGCGTAGATCTCGCGGATGCGCCCGGACGTCTGGGCGGAGATCGTGGACCGCTGCACCGCCTCGACGCGGCCATCCAGGATGCGTTCCTGGGCAATCGTCTGGCGTTCCGCGGTGGCCGTGTCGAACGGCAGCTCCGCCTGGGCCGCAAACGGCAACAGCAGCAGGGCCCACAGGGTGTGGCGCATCCGGATTCGTGTCATGGGGTCTTTCCTTGCTTGGTGAGGTCGCCGGGGATGGGCCGTCTCGCACTCGTCCCGGCTCCATATATTAGCTTTTTCTAATTTATTATTTCCTGATGCTGAACGCAATCCGGGCGCATCCTCCCGCGACCGGTCCGCTCCCTCGCAGCGAGTATAGCCACCCTGACAAGGGTTTCACCCACCCCGGCGACTCGCCGGGACGCTGCAGCGCACCCGCGCTCCCCGTATCATGGCGACCGATCCGGGAACCACACAAGATCTGGAGGACGCCATGCCGCTGCTGCGAGTCGAGACCAATACCGCCCTGCCGGACGATGCCACCGGCCTCAGCCAGCGCCTGTCCGCGCAGGTCGCCGACTGGCTGGGCAAGCCCGAGGGCTACGTGATGGTGGCCTGCACGCATAATCCGGCCATGTGCTTTGGCGGCAGTACCGATGCGCTCGCCTACTGCGAGCTCAAGAGCATCGGCCTGCCCGAGGGCCTGACCCGCGAGCTGTCGCGCAAGCTGTGCGACGCCCTGCAGGCGGAGCTGGGTATCGAACCCGCCCGCGTCTATATCGAATTCGCCGATGCCCCGCGCCACTTCTGGGGCACCAACGGCACCACGTTCTGAACCCTTTCCAGCCATCAACCACGGACTGCCCCCGATGCGCGTCTCGCAATTCCCGCTGAACACCCTGAAGGAAACCCCGGCCGACGCCGAGATCATCTCCCACCAGCTGATGCTGCGCGCCGGCTACATCCGCCGGCTGGCCTCCGGGCTGTACACCTGGCTGCCACTGGGGCTGCGCGTGCTGCGCCGGGTCGAGGGCATCGTGCGCGAGGAAATGAACCGCGCCGGGGCGCTGGAGGTGCTGATGCCGGCGGTGCAGCCCGCCGAGCTGTGGCAGGAATCCGGGCGCTGGGACTTCTACGGCGCCGAGCTGCTGCGCCTGAAGGACCGCCACGACCGCGACTTCTGCTTCGGGCCGACCCACGAGGAGGTCATCACGGACCTGGTACGCCGCGAGGTCCGCAGCTACCGCCAGCTGCCGATCAACTACTACCAGATCCAGACCAAGTTCCGCGACGAGCGCCGCCCGCGCTTCGGGATCATGCGCGCGCGCGAGTTCCTGATGAAGGACGCCTACTCGTTCCACATCGACGGCGACTCGCTGGCCGAGACCTACCGCCAGATGCACGCCGCCTACACCCGCATCTTCGAACGCTGCGGGCTGGACTTCCGCGCGGTGGAGGCCGACACCGGCGCCATCGGCGGCAATGCGTCGCACGAATTTCACGTCCTCGCCAGCTCCGGCGAGGACGCCATCGCCTTCTCCCCGGCCGGCTTCGCCGCCAACGTCGAACTGGCCCCCTGCCCTCAGCCGGACCCGGCCCCGGCACCCGGCACGGAGATGGCGAAGATCGCCACACCCGACGTGCACACCATCGACGAGCTGGCGGGGTTCCTGAACATCCCGACCGAGCAGACGGTAAAGACCCTGGTGGTCGCCGCCTCCGAAGAGATCGACGCCGACCTGGTCGCCATCGTGCTGCGCGGCGACCACGAACTGAACGCGGTCAAGGCCGAGAAGCACCCCTGGATCGCCGAACCGCTGCGCATGGCCGAGGCGGCCGAGATCCGCACCGCATTCGGCGCCGACCCCGGCTCGCTGGGCCCGGTGGGCAGCCCGATCCCGATGCTGGCCGACCAGGCGATGCTGGGCATGGCCGACTTCGTGGTCGGCGCCAACGAAGACGGCCATCACCTGACCGGCGTGAACTGGGGCCGCGACCTGCCGCAACCGGAGAGCGCGGACCTGCGCAACATCACCGAGGGCGAACCGGCCCCCGACGGCTCCGGTCCCATCGAAATCCGTCGCGGCATCGAGGTCGGCCACATCTTCCAGCTGGGCGACAAGTACAGCCAGGCCCTGGGCGCCCGCGTGCTGGACGAGGACGGCCGCGAACAGGTCGTGACCATGGGCTGCTATGGCATCGGCGTCTCGCGCGTCGTGGCGGCGGCCATCGAGCAGAACTCCGACGAGCGCGGCATCTGCTGGCCCACCGCCATCGCGCCCTTCGATATCGCGCTGTGCCCGATCGGCGCGAAGAAATCCCAGCGCGTGCGCGAGGCAGCGGAGAAGCTCCACGACGACCTGCAGGCAGCCGGCTTCGAGGTCCTGCTGGACGACCGCGGACAGCGCCCTGGCGTGATGTTCGCCGACATGGAGCTGATCGGCATCCCGCACCGCATCGTCATCGGCGAGCGCGGCCTGGACGCCGGCGAACTCGAATACCAGGACCGCCGCGACCCCGAGGCCGAACACCTGCCACTCGACAACCTGATCGACGCCCTGCGCGAACGCCTGCGGGGCTAGGCTCGGCCAAAAATACGTGGGCCTTGCGGACTATTAACGCACCGCGTTAATGTCAGTGCATGATCAGGAGCTACCCAGGGAGACGCTGAGCGATGTACGCGCTCGCGTTGGTGCTCCATTTTTTCCGAGGCCAGGCGCGGCGTGCAGCCCGGTAGTGGTTCTACCGGCAAGCGGCGCAACGCAGGATCGGGAAAAATGGAGCACCAACCCCACTAGCTTTTATACGACGGGGCTCGGCCGATATCGTACGCCGCGCGCGGATGCGGCTGGCCCGCATCCATGCCGCCACCCAACTGGACGACCTGAAGGTTCCGCCGTCGCACCACCTGGAACGGCTCAAGGGAAACCGGGCGGGCCAGTACAGCATCCGCATCAACGCGCAATGGCGGATCTGTTTTGAATGGCACGACGGTCATGCATACAACGTCGAGATCGTGGACTATCACCGATAGGCGGGACGCTGGAGGCGACCATGAATCATGAAAATTCGCATAACCCGATCCATCCAGGGGACCACTTGGCCGAATTCCTGGAAGAGACAGGGATCAGCCAGTACCGCCTGGCGCTGGATATCAGCGTCCCACCCCGCCGGATCAACGAGATCGTTCGCGGCAAGCGAGCCATCACCGCCGACACAGCCCTTCGTCTGGGCCGATACTTCGGCACCTCGCCCGAGTTCTGGATGAATCTTCAGGACCACTACGAGCTGGCGTGCGCTCAACAGGCGCTGGGCAATCGGCTCGACCAGGAAGTTCGCCCGCACGTCGCTTGAACGAAGGTAGCGGCCGCGCCATGCACTCCCATGAAACATTGAACAGGAACCGCGTCGTGCGCGGCGGTCGCTAACTGCAGTGGAAAACATAAGCTTCACGCTGGAGATGGGGATCGTGTTCGGCCTGCTGGGGCTGACGATCCTGCTGTTCGTGACCGAGGTGATCCGGATCGACCTGGCGGCGCTGAGTGTGCTGTTCCTGCTGGGGATGGTCGCGCTGGTGCCGGGGGTCGCGCCGATCGTCGAGGGCGAGGCGCTCTTCTCCGGCTTTGCCTCGAACGCGGTCATCGCGATCATCGCGGTGATGATCATCGGCACGGGGCTGGACCGCTCCGGAGTGATGAACCGCCTGGCGGACCTGATCCTGCGGTTTGGTGGGAAGACGGAACGCCGGGTGATGGCGACCACCTCGGGCGCCGTGGGCATCGTGACCAGCTTCATGCAGAACATCGGCGCGGCCGCGCTGTTCATGCCGGTGATCAATCGCATTGGTGCTGCCGCCCGCATCCCGCGCTCGCGCCTGCTGATGCCGATGGGTTTTGCCGCGATCGTCGGGGGCACACTCACACTGGTCGCCTCCAGCCCGTTGATCCTGCTCAACGACCTGCTACCCGGGGATGTCGAGGGCTTTGGCCTCTTCGACGTGACGCCCATCGGGCTGGCTCTGCTGGCCACCCTGATCCTGTACTTCGCGGTGCTCGGGAAATGGGTTCTGCCCGCCCGCGATCCGCAGACGGAAGACCCGGACGAGAGCCGGGTGCAGACCACTTCCGCCTGGTTCCGCGAGGTCTATGGCATGGACTTCGGCGTGCGCGAGGCGCGCCTGGGCGAGGACAGCTCGCTGGCCGGACGCACGGTGGGCGATTTCGAAGCGGCCTTTGGCGTACACGTCGTCGGCGTGACCAGCGATGACGAGACCCGCATCGAGCCCAACCGCGACGTGGAACTGAAGCACGGGGCGCACCTGGCCATCCTCGGACCGGTCACCACCATCGAGAAGACCTGCGACAGTACCGGGACCGTCCTCAAGGACGAGCTGGATGTGTTTGCGCGCGTGCTGTCGGCCCGCCATGGCGGGATCGCCGAGGTCATCGTGCCGCCCGGCTCGGAGCTGATCGGACAGACCGTGCGCGACAAGGGCATGCGCCGCACCTACGGCATCTCGGTCCTGCGCATCCAGCGCGGCGACGACCTGATCATCGAAGAGGTCCCGGACACCCCGCTGAAGGCCGGTGACACGCTGGTGGTGCATACCCCATGGGAGCACCTGCAGGCGCTGGAGGACAACCGCGACTTCGTGGTGGTGACCAGCCGCTATCCGCGGCGCAAGCAGGAGGCCTCGAAGACCCACCGGCCGCTGGCTGCGCTCGGGTCGCTCGCGCTGGGGCTGGGGCTCGTGCTGTTCACCGACCTGCCGCTGGCGCTGGCCCTGCTTGGCGGCGCACTGGGGATGATTTTCAGCGGCGTCATCAGCATGGACGAGGCCTATCGCGGCATCAGCTGGAAGACGGTGTTTCTGCTGGCCTCGCTGATCCCGCTGGGGCTTGCGGTGGAGAACTCCGGCGCCGGGGAGTGGATCGCGACCAACGGCATGCAGCAGTTGGAGGGGATGCCGGTCTGGGTATTGCAGGTCGCGGTCTTTTTGTTGACCACCTTCTTCACGCTGGTGATGTCGAATGTGGGCGCCACCGTGCTGCTGGTGCCGCTGGCGGTCAGCTTCGCGAGCGTCGCCCAGGGCATGGGCATCGACGCCGATCCGCGGGTCTTTGCACTGATCGTCGCGATCGCCGCCTCCAACTCGTTCATCCTGCCCACCCACCAGGTCAACGCCCTGATCATGGACCCCGGCGGCTACCGCGTGGCCGACTACCTGCGCGCCGGCTCCCTGATGACCGTGCTCTTCATGGTCGTCTCGCTGCTCGTGATCAACCTGATCTTCTGAGCCCGGTTCAGCCCCGATACAGCCTGAACGGAGAGACTGGCGGCAGCGCCCCTGCACCGGAACCCGATATGGCCGAAACCTTTCATCGAATACTCCCCTTGGCAGCCGCATCCATGGTGCTGCTTCTGGCCGCCTGCAGCCCGCGGATCTACGGGGTAAGCGAGGAACAGTGGGACACGATGGGCGAGGCCGAGCGTGTCGAGGCCATCCGCGCCTGGGAATCGGTGCAGAAGGCGCGCGAGGCGCGCCTGCAGGCGGAGGCCGAGCAGGAGGCGGCGCTGGCGGCCGAACGGGCGGCGCAGGTCGCCGCGATCCGCAGCGGCGATGCGGGACTGCCGGGGGACCTGATCCGCGTCAGCCTGCGCGGCGGGACCCTGCGCATCGGCGGTCGCGAACGGGCGCTGGAGCCGACAAGCTTTACCCTTGCCAGTGGCGAGACCCGCAGCGTCGAGGTCCACGCCGAGCGCTATCGCAGCGAGCTCGACGTCGCCTATGAAGACGGCCTCTTGCTGATCGACCTGCCGCGCCATTCCCGCACCGGTGCCGCACGCGTCGCCTGGGACGGCGACTGGATGCAGGGGGCCGAGTCCCGCATTCGTTCGGACGGGCCACACCGGCTGCGCGACGTGCGTGCCTTCGTCCAGGTCATTCCGCCACCGGGCCGCCCGCTGCGGCGCTACTGACGCGCCATCGGGTCAACCGGTGGAGAAGTCTCCCGGCGCCGGGTCGGGCGGCGGCAACTCCTCGGCCTCAACCGCGTCGACCCGCGCCATACGCGGGCCGTCCGCCAGCCACTCCTCCAGCGCGTCCAGTGCCTTGCGCGGACCCACGGCCAGCACCTCGACGCTGCCGTCCGGTTCGTTGCGGGCATAACCGGTCAGGTGCAGGCGTTGCGCCTCGTCGCGGGTGGACGCGCGGAAGAACACGCCCTGTACCTGGCCGCTCACACGCCAGCGGCGGGCATGGTTATCATTGGTCTCCGTCATTTGTCGTCCTCCGGAGTGGATTCATGTCCGATGCCCCTACGCTGTACCACAACCCGCGCTGCAGCAAGTCGCGTGCGACCCTGGCGCTGCTGCGCGAACAGGGCGTGGAACCGCAGATCGTCGAATACCTGAAGACCCCGCCGGACGCGGCCACCCTGCGCGCGATCGTGGACAAGCTCGGCATTGCGCCACGCGACCTTCTGCGCACCGGCGAGGCGGAATACCGCGAACTGGGCCTGAAGGATGCCGAGATGGACGACGAGGCGCTGATCCAGACCATGGTCCAGCACCCGAAACTGATCGAGCGCCCCATCCTCGTCCACGGCGACGACGCCCGTATCGGGCGCCCGCCGGAACAGGTCCTGGAGATCCTGTCGTGAGCGCCGCCCCCGAGATCCTCGTGCTGTACTACAGCCGTTATGGGGCGACGGCAGAACTGGCCCGCCACGTGGCCAGTGGCGTGGAGCGCGCCGGTGCGGTCGCCCGCGTGCGCACCGTACCGCCGGTGAGCACTAACATCACCGGCGACGCCCCGGCGGTCCCCGCCGACGGCCCGCCCTACGCGGAGACCCGCGACCTCGAAGAATGCGCCGGGCTGGTGATGGGGTCGCCCACCCGCTTCGGCAACATGGCCGCGCCGCTGAAACACTTCCTTGATGGCACCAGCGGTCTCTGGGCCAGCGGCGGGCTGGTGGATCGGCCGTTCGGGCTGTTCACCAGCACGGCTACCCAGCACGGCGGGCAGGAGACCACCCTGCTGACCATGGCCATGCCGCTGATCCACCAGGGGATGCTGTGGGTGGGCGTGCCCTACACCGTACCGGAACTGAGCACCACCACGAGCGGCGGCTCGCCCTATGGCGCCAGCCACGTCGCGGGGGGACAGGGCGAACACCCGGTCACGCGCGACGAGCAGCGCATTGCCGGCGCGCTGGGCGAACGCGTCGGCCGCATTGCCCTGCGGCTCCAGGCCGGAGACGACGCATGATCCTCGCGGCCCGCGCGCTGGCGCTGATCGCCTACTTCGGCCTGCTGGGCGTGATCCTGATCTGGACGACCTGGATCGACCCGCCGGAGATCGTTCCGATCGCCGTGGCGCTGGTCGTGCTGGTCCTGCCACTGATGTTCCCGCTGCGCGGCATGCTGCACGGACGCCGCTACACCCACGCCTGGTCCAGCCTGCTGGCGCTGGCCTACATCACCCTCGGTATCACGCTGGCCGCCGCGGCGGACGCCCGGCTCTACGGTGTGCTGATGACCACCGCCAGCCTCGCCTGGTTCGCCGGCTGCCTGCTCTACGTCAAGCTGGACGCCCGCCGCGCCCGCCAGATGGCTTCCTGACTTTTCCATCCACCACGAAGCGCACGAAGGCACGAAGAAGGGCAAGGTCAACGGCAAGTCACAGGAAATAGGGACGGTTCTGGGTGGGGTGCCACGGGTGCAAGAACCTTCGGAGCTGCCGCCTCCGTTGCCCGTCATCCCGGCCGGAGCGCAGCGCAGAGCCGGGATCTCTGGCGCAGGAAAACCACCGTGGGGAGATCCCGGATCACCGCTGCGCGGTGTCCGGGATGACCGAAATGGGCGGGGCACTGCACACCGCGACGGCGTTCCGGGCGATCGACGCCAACCAATAAGTCCTTTCTTCCGTCATGCCTGCCTTTCAGCAAAAACGCCCTTGACGTTGCCCTTCTTCGTACCTTCGTGCGCTTCGGGGTGACGATCAGAAACGCGCGAGCTGGTCGCGGACGAAGGGGATGGTCAGGCGCCGCTGCTCGGCCAGGGCGGCCAGGTCCAGGCGGTCCAGCAGCTCCAGTAGCGCCACCAGGTCGCGGCGGTAGTGGCGCAGCAGGTATTCGGCCACCGCCTCCGGCAGCTCCAGCCCGCGCAGCACCGCGCGCTGGGCGAGGATGCGTTTGAGATCCTCCTCCTCCGGCGCCTGTATGCGGAACACCGGCCCCCAGGCGAGGCGCGAGGTCAGATCCGGCAGGCGGCTGCCCAGCCCGTCCGGCGCGTGCGCGGCTGCCAGCAGCACCCGGCAGCCGCCATCGCGAAGTCGATTCAGCAGCCCGAACAGGGCCTCGTCCCAGTCGCCCTGCCCGACCACCGCGTCGAGATCGTCCAGCGCAACCAGGCGGGCGCGCTCCAGCCCATCCAGCACCGCCAGCGGCGGCGCGGTCACCAGTTCGGCCAGCGGCAGATAGGCCACGGGCTCGCCGCGTTCGTGGCCCTGGTGGCAGGCGGCCTGCAGCAGATGGGTCTTGCCCAGGCCCGCCGGGCCGTGCAACAGAATCTGTGGCTCGGTCATCCCGGTCCCGATCGAGAGGGCCTCCACCGCGTCCCGCGCGAGGCGGTTGCCGCCCGGATAGAAGCTGGCAAAGCGCGAGGCGTCGCGCAGGCGCAAATCCAGCGGGAGCTGGCGCTGCGGCGCAGCATTGCCCCCCTGCCCCGTCGTCATGAGCCTCCGCCCCCTGTATCCGCATCCCCGGCATTCAGCCGCCGGTAGTGCGCCAGGGTATGGCGCACACCCACGGCCAGGACCGCCGCCACCGGCAACGCCAGCAGCACGCCGAAGAACCCGAACAGCTGGCCGCCCGCCAGTACGGCAAAGATCACCGCGACCGGGTGCAGCCCGGTACGGTCCCCCACCAGCCAGGGCGTCAGGACCATGGACTCCAGCACCTGGGCAATGGCGAAGATCACCAGCACGATCAGCAGCAGGCTCCAGCCGTCGCCCTGCACCAGCGCCGCGGCGGTGGCCAGCAACACGCCAACGATCACGCCGACGTAGGGAATGAAGCTCACCAGCCCCGCGATCAGGCCGATCGCCAGCCCCATCTCCACGCCCACCACGGTCAAGGTGACGGCATAGAACAGGCCCAGCGCCAGCATCACCAGCAACTGCCCGCGCAGGAAGGCCCCCAGGGTCTCGTCCGACTCCGCGGCGAAGATCAGCACCGCCGGGCGCCAGGCCTGCGGCAGTAGATCCCGCAGGCCGTCCAGCAGCCGCGGCCAGTCGCGCAGCAGGTAGAAGCTCACCACCGGGATCAGCACCACGTTGAGCACCCCCAGCACCAGCGCGCCGGTCGAGCTGCCGATCCATTGCAGCACGCCCCCGGCCAGCCCGCCGGCCTCGCGCCAGTGGTCGGCCACCAGCCCCTGCAGCGCGCTGGCATCCAGCGGCGGCAGGGAATCCCCGGCCAGATCCTCCAGCCGCGGGCGCACCTGATCGTCGAACCAGCCGAGGATTTGCGGCATCGCCAGCGTAAGCCGCTCGAACTGGGCGATCGCCAGCGGGATCAGGATCAGGATCAGCGCCGCCAACCCCAGCATCACCAGCAAGAAGATCACCACGGTCGCCAGGGTGCGCGAGCGCCCCGTGCGCGCCACCAGCCGGGTCACCAGCGGGTTGAACAGGTAGCCGATCAGCAGGGCTGCGACGAAGGGCGTGAGGATGGGCGCCAGCAGGTACAGCGCTCCGCCAAGGACCAGCAGCCCAACCAGGGCAGCCAGCGGGGCGGCCGAAAGCGGCCAGACATGGTCGCGGGTATCCGGATTCATGGCGTCCTCCCCGAGGTGCCTGCCGGATTCGTGTGTCCGTGCAGGTGACGCCAGGCATAAAACCCCCATTGCACGGTGTAGGCCAGCCCGCTGGCCACGGTGGTGAAGGCCACGACGATCACCAGCAGTTGCACCCAGATCGGATCCAGCGCCAGCAGACCGACCTTCACGATGGCGACCAGCACCAGCGTGATCTGCAAAAAGGTGTTCACCTTGCTGATCAGCAGCGGCCGGATGGCCAGCGGGCCCACGAACACCCGGTACAGCGCGGAGCCCACGGTCAGCCAGACATCCCGCCCGACCACCAGCACCAGCAGCCACAACGGCAGTAGCCCGGACAGCGTCACCGCGACGTAGACCCCCAGCATCAGCAGCTTGTCCGCTGCCGGGTCCAGCCAGGCCCCGAGCCGCGTGTGCCAGCCGTAGCGCCGCACCAGCCAGCCATCCAGGGCATCACTCAGCCCGGCGATCGTCAGCAGCACCACCGCCACCACGTAGTACTCCAGCGCCAGCAACCACACGATCGGCGGAATCAGCGCGATCCGGCCAATGGTGACGGCGTTGGGGATCTGGTGGCGAGGGAACATTCGATGAAAGTGGGCGCGAACCGAGGCCGGCGCGGATTAGCGCCGGTCCAGCCAGGCATCGGCACCGGCGGCGTCCTCGGGCGTCTCGGCCCGCGCGAAGCCGGAGCCCCGCAGCAGATCGATCAGATCGTCCTGCTCGAGTCCAGTACGGACCTGCAGCACCACACTATCGCCAGCCAGGGAATCCAGACGCGCGGCCTCCACCGCCTGCAACCGCGTCAGCTCGGCGCGCAGGCGCTCGAAGGCCCCATAGCCCTGAACCCCGGCAAAGCCCAGACGCAGCCATTCCGGCTCGGCCGCCACCCGCGCCAGGCGTTCGGCCACCTGATCCAGCCCTCGCGCCACCGCGTCGTGCGCCGCACTACCGGGATTCTCCCCGCTCGCCGCGCTGCGATACTCGCGGCCATCGTGCACGGCAATCGCCCGCGCCTCCGCCCCGCTCGTGGTCTCGCGCACATGCAGCAGCACGACGCCATCGGCGTCGTAGCGACGCGCCGCCTCCACCAGCGGCTCGGTCACGCCGCCGACGATGTCGGACGGCTGGGCCGCGCGGCGGTCCTGAAGGTCGCCCAGGGGGAACAACAGCGGCATGTCACGCGCCGCGGCCAGATCCCCCAGCGCGGAGAGAATGCCCGGACCGTCCACGGCATCCCCGAGCAGGTCGCGCTGCCCGCCCCGCTCATGGACGGCCCAGACCAGCAGCCCCGGACGCTCCCCGAGCACGGATGGCACCCCGGCATCGCGCAGCGCGGTGCGCAGACGGAAGCGGTCGAACTCCAGGCGGTAGGAATCGTCCTCGACCTGCTGCCGGCGCTCCAGGGCCGCGATCCAGCCCGCGTCGTCACGCGCGTCCAGCAACGCCTCGACCAGTTCCAGTACCGGCTCCGAGCGCAGCCCGGCCAGACGCACCAGCGCCTGTTCCAGGCCCTGCTCCAGGGCCGCGGACTCGTCCTCGGCCGTGACCGTCACCACCACCGGGCCATCGACCGCGGCCGCCGGGGCCAGCACGAGGAGGAAAAGACCCAGCAGCATAGCCAGGCGCGAATGCGTTCGGGGGTGCAGTGACATGGTTGCGTTCAATTGTTCGACAAGCGCCACAAAATACCACAGGCCACCGCGCCGAAGTCCCTGAGGAAAGCGGCCCAATGCGGCCCGGGCCGGACCGTCTTCTTTGCACGCCCGCACCCGGCTCGCTACCATGCCGGGTTCTGCGAGACCGCCACGGCGCGCGGTCGTCAAACATCGGGGAACCCATGTCCGAATCCCGTTCAGGCCTGACCTACCGCGAGGCCGGTGTCGACATCGAGGCCGGCGCCGAGCTGGTCGAACGCATCAAGCCGCATGCGGCGCGCACCCGGCGTCCCGGCGTCATGGCCGGACTGGGGGGCTTCGGCGCCCTGTTCGAGCTGCCGATGGATCGCTACAAGCAGCCGGTTCTGGTCTCCGGCACCGACGGCGTCGGCACCAAGCTGCGCCTGGCCCAGGAGACCGGTCGTCACGACAGCATCGGCATCGATCTGGTCGCGATGTGCGTGAACGACATCGTGGTCCAGGGCGCCGAGCCGCTGTTCTTCCTCGACTACTACGCCACCGGCCACCTGGACGTGGACATCGCCGCCGACGTGGTCACTGGCATCGCCGAGGGCTGCGAACAGGCCGGTTGTGCGCTGATCGGCGGCGAGACGGCCGAGATGCCCGGGATGTACCAGGGCGAGGACTACGACGTGGCCGGCTTCGCGGTCGGGATCGCCGAGAAGGCCGCCCTGATCGACGGCAGCCGGGTCACCGCGGGCGATGTGGTCCTGGGCCTGGAGGCCAGCGGGCCCCACTCCAACGGCTATTCCCTGATCCGCCGCGTGCTGGAACACTCCGGCGCCAGCCTGGATGCCCCATTGCCGGGCGCCGACGGGGTCTCCCTCGGCGAGGCACTGATGGCCCCCACCCGGATCTACGTACGCCCGCTGCTGGAGCTGCTGCAGCAGTTCCCGGTGCACGCGATGGCGCATATCACCGGCGGTGGTCTGACCGAGAATATTCCGCGCGTGCTGCCGGATACCCTGGGGGCGCGCATCGACCCGGACAGCTGGGCGCGCCCGCCGGTGTTCCAGTGGCTGCAGCAGGCCGGCGACATCGCCGACGAGGAGATGCTGCGCACCTTCAACTGCGGCATCGGCATGACCGTGATCCTCCCCGAGGACCGGGTCGAGGCCGCCAGCTCGCAGCTGGCCCGCGCCGGCATCCGCAGCTGGCCGATCGGCGTGATCCAGGAACGCGAGGACTACCAGCCAAGCGTCTCCTACGCCGCCGCATGAGCGTCCCCGCCGGGCAATCGGCCGCGACCCCGAAGCGCCTGGTGGTGCTGATCTCCGGGCGTGGAAGCAACCTCGGCGCACTGATCGAGGCCTGCGAGCAGGACCGCATCCCGGCGCAGGTCGTCGGCGTCATCAGCAACCGCCCGGATGCCGCCGGGCTGGGCTTTGCCGAACAGCACCACATCCCGCACCGGGTACTGAACCACCGCGACTACCCCTCGCGCGAGGCCTTTGACGCCGACCTGGCCACCGCCATCGAGGACTATGCCCCCGACCTGGTCATCCTGGCCGGCTTCATGCGCATCCTGACCCCCGGTTTTGTGGACCGCTTCACCGGCCGGATGCTGAACATTCACCCGTCGCTGTTGCCGAAGTACCGCGGTCTGGATACCCATGCCCGCGCCCTGGCCGATGGCGAGCCCGAACACGGCGCCAGCGTGCACTTTGTCACCCCGGAGCTGGACGGCGGCCCGGTCATCATGCAGGCCCGCGTACCGGTCGACCCCAACGACACGCCCGACACCCTGGCCGCCCGCGTGCAACGGGCCGAGCACCGGTTGTACCCCGAGGCCGTGCGCCGGGTGTGTTCAGGTGAAATTCAGTGGTCCGGGCGGATCCTGCAGGCCGACGGCTCGCCGCTTGAGGCGCCGCTGCAACTCGACGAGGACACCCACGATGTTTCAGGCCCTGACGCCCGGAGCCGCCCACCGCACCCGGTCGGCTAGAACCCCCATGTTCCGACTCGCAATCGCTCTGCTGCTGGCCCTGCTGGCCGCCCCCGCGGCTGCGGAGCGCGATCTGAGCCCGATCCCGCCGTACACCGCCAGTTACGAGGCCAACGCCATGGGCAACACGCTCAAGGCGCGCATCACGCTCAATCACGAAGACGTGCAGACCCGCATGGCGATGGACGCCCATGTCTCCGGTTTCCTGCGCATCCTCGGGCGTTTCGAGCTGAGCCGCGAGGCCCTGATGAACAGCCGAAGCGGCGATTTGCAGCTGGTGCAATCGCGCAGCCAGCAGATCACCCCGCGCCGCGAGCGCAAGGTCGAGACCCGCTTCGACTGGGAGACCAACCGCGCGATCGGCACCATCAACGGCGAACGCTTCGATCTCGAGGTGCCGCCGCAGACCCTGGACTTCCTCGGCTCGCTGTATCTGATGATGCAACGCCTGGAGAGCGGGGCCCTGTCCAGCGAAGGCGACCGCGAAACCATCCAGGCCCTGGAACGCGACCGCCTGCGCGAATACCGCTTCGAGTACGCCGGGCGCGAGACCATGGACTCCCCGATCGGCCGGGTCGAGACCATCCGCATCGATCGCCGCACGGACGACAGCGATGTCGCCCTGTCCGCCTGGTTCGCCCGCGAACTGCGCCATGTGCCGGTGCGCTTCGACTACGAGGCCGACGGCCGCGTGTTCGAGCTGAACCTCACGCAGCTGGAATGGCACGACCCGATCATTGATCTGACCGACGAGTAACCACCATGAGCGAAACCTTTGACCTGGCCATCATCGGCAGTGGCCCCGGGGGCTATCGTGCCGCCGTTCTGGGCGCCCTGCGCGGACTGAAGGTCGTCATCATCGAGAAGGCCGACTGGGGCGGCTGCTGCCTCAACCGCGGCTGCGTGCCCAAGAAGGACTGGTACCACACCGCACGCACGGTCGCCGCCCAGCGCCACTTCGAGGGCCGCGGCATCAGCGGCCGCCTCAGCGCCGACATGGGCAAGGCCTGGGAGCATCAGAAGGACGTGGTCACCAAGGTACGCAACTCCTACCTCGGCTACATGAAGCACCTCAAGATCCAGTACCGCCACGGCAGCGCGAGCTTCCGCGACGCCGAGACCCTGGAGGTCGTCACCGACGACGGCACCGAGACCGTGAGCGCCCGGCACACCATCATCGCCACCGGTGCCACCGCCAGCGTGCCGGCGCCCTTCGAGGCGAAACCCGGCCGTGTCCTCACCACCGACATGCTGTTCGACGACCAACCCCCGGCCGGCCAGCGTGTCGCCATCATCGGCTCCGGCGTGGTCGCCACCGAGTTTGCCTGGATCTTCCATCACCTCGGCAAGGACGTGACCTGGCTGAGCCGCTCCAAGCCGCTGTCCGGACAGAAGTTCAGCCCCCAGGCGCTGGGCACGCTGAAGGAACGCCTGGCCGAGGACGGCGTCGAGCCGGTCCGGGTGAAGGGCTACGAGAAGATCGAGACGTCCGACGACGGCGTCACCATCACCGACGCCGAAGGCAACCGCTTCGAGGTCGACTGGGTCCTGCTCGGCACCGGGCGCACCCCGCACACCGAGGGCCTGAACCTGGACACCATCGGCGTGAAGACCGACCGCCGCGGCTTCGTCCAGCGCCGCCCCACCCTGCAGACCGACGTCGACAACATCTACGCCGTCGGCGATGTCGCCACCGAGTGGATGACCGCCAACCACGCCCTGGCCGATGCGACCATCGCGGTCGAGAACATCCAGAACGGCAACACCCGCGAGCAGGACGAGCGCTTCGTCCCGATCGCGATCTACTCCGCGGTGGAGATGGCCCGCCTGGGGATGGACGAGGACGACGCCGAGGACGAGGAGCTGGAACCGGCGGTCGGCTTCGCCGCCTTCGAGACCTCCCCCCGCGCGCTGGGCCAGGACGAACCGGAGGGCTTCGTGCGCCTGATCGGCGACATGGACACCGGGGCCCTGCTGGGCGGTGAGGTGATCGGTGCCGACGCCGGCGAGCTGATCCACATCCTGTCGCTGGCCCCCGACCGCGACACCGCGCTGGCCTGGATCGCCAAGGGCCAGTGGAACCACCCCACCCGCGCCGAGGAGTTCCTCAACGCCACCGAGACCCTCGCCTCCAAGTGGAACCTCAAGTCCGAAATCTTCGGCCTCTGAACGGCTCGCGATTGCCGCAAGGTGCCAGAGACCACCTCACGGCAGTCGCCCGACCGTCGCCCAAACCTCGCAATCCGTGGCGCGAACGACTAGGTTCGCGGGTGCATGCAGTGACAAGGACGCCTCATGATTGCCAAGCCCGACTACATCGAATGCGGTGAAACCGCTCGCCTGATCCCCGTCACCGCGGACTCCAACCGGGAAGTTCGGGCGGCCTCGGTCGTACTTGCCGCGATGCGCGGCATTTTCGAGTTTCGCCAGACCATGCTCAATTCCCTTGGCGTCCGCGTCGGCAACCGCGCCGAGCTGGGGGCCTGGACAGAAGTCACCTTCAGCGAAGACCGCAAATCGAAGCAACGCAAGACCAAGAACGATCGTCCGGACGGGCTTATTGTCCTCGACACCGGCCGCAAGAAGTGGACCGCCCTGATCGAGGCGAAAATCGGCAACGCCGAGATCGGCGAGGACCAGCTGCAGGCCTATCTCGATCAGGCGAAGGCCCACAAGATCGACGCCGTCATTACCATCACTAACCAGTTCGTCGCCGAGCCCTCGCACCACCCCGTCAAACTACCCAAAACGCAGACGCGCAACATCGAGCTGTATCACTGGTCCTGGATGTATCTGCTGACGCAGGCCACGCTCCTCCTCGAAGGGAACGAGATCGATTCCCCCGACCAGCACTTTCTGTTGGAAGAGGTCGTGCGCTATCTCGGGCACGACTCAAGCGGTATCAGCCGATTCGACAGCATGAATCGCGAATGGAAAGACGTCGTTTCCAAGGTAAAAAGCGGCGCCACGCTGAACAAGAACAGCGAGGAAGTGGAGAACACCGTCTCCAGTTGGCACCAGGAACAGCGGGACCTGAGCCTGGTCATGAGCCGCAAGCTATCGCGTTCGGTGCGGCTGCGTCTGTCACGCTCGCATCGAACCGACCCGAAAAAGCGATTGAAGGATGATTCCGAAATCCTCGCCAGTAAGCATGTTCTGGAATGCGAACTGGAGATCCCCAATGCGGCTGCCGAACTTCACGTGACGGCCGATCTGGCCAAGCGGGTAATCGTCTGCTGCATGAAGCTGGCTGCGCCACAGGACAAGAAACGCGCCAGTGCGCGGGTCAACTGGCTACGGCGTCAGTTGGCGGGCATCGACACCATCGGTCTGTTCGTCAAGGCCACCCGACCCGGCCGCGCAGAAGCCACACAGGCGGCCCTGGCCGACGTGCTGGAAGACCCGGATGCATTGGAGTCCGACAACACGGATGTGGTCCCTACAGGCTTCGAGGTTTTCTACATGAGCGATCTGGCGGCGCGCTTTTCTGGCAACAACGTCTTCATCGAAGAGCTTGAGCGCGCCGTGCCGCATTTTTACGAGCAAGCCGGCCAGCGGCTGAGAGCCTGGGTACCCCCTCCTCCTACGATCCGGAGGGGCGATCCTGCAGCACCCGCTAGCGAGGATGGCTCGTCCGATACTGATGACGTTGCGTCCGACACAGCGACCTGAGGCGCTCACAGCGCGAGAACTACCGCCCTCCTCGGTGTGTTACGAGTAGCTCTCCTCATTACGGGCGCGCTTGGCTTCGAGAAGTTCCGTGTCCGCGCGGTGGACGAGGTGGTCAAGATGGATGTCGGCGGCGAGGAAGCCGGCGGCCCCGAGGCTGATGGAAACCCCGACCTGTTCCTGCATCCGGGCCTGCAGGCGTTCGCCCATCCGGCGGGCATCTTCCAGCAGGGTATGCGGGAGCAGGATGACGAACTCGTCACCGCCGTAGCGCCCAAGGAGGTCCGCGTCGCGCAGCGTCGCCTGTGCGGTCGCGGTGACTCGCTTCAGGATGGCGTCGCCGGCCGCGTGACCGGCCTCGTCATTGATTCGCTTGAAGCCATCGAGATCGAACATCAACAACGACAGGGGGCTCCCGTGCCGACGGGCGCGCTCCATCTCGCTCTCGGCCCGGGCCTGAAAGTGGCGGCGATTGCCGACCCCGGTAAGGGGGTCGCAGGACGCCAGGATCTCCAGCCGCTGGTTAGCCTCCTGGAGCTCGCGATTGGCCTGATTCAGGGCCTGCGTACGCTCCTCGACCACGGCCTCCAGGTCGTGGCTGTAGCGCTCCAGGCGCGCGCGCTCCAGGCGCGCGCGCGCCAGACGCAGCTCGGTGACATCCTGGGAGATCCCGAACAGGTGCGTGATGCTGCCTTGTGCGTCATGCACCGGCACCAGCAGGGTCAGCCAGTGCCCCTCGCACTCGGAGCCGCGCGCATCGTGGAAAGCAGCGTGCTCTTCGTAGCGAAGCGGTGCGTTCCGGTGCAAGCACTCGCGGTAGCGCGCCACCACCTCCTCGGCGACAGGCCACGGGAGGAAATCATGCAGGCGCTTGCCGGTACAGTCCTGCTGGAACAAACGTTCCATCCGCGGATTGGCCGTCTCGACCACAAAATCCGGCCCATCGACCCGAATCAGGAACATGTTCTCCGGAAAGTACTGCCAGATCTCCCCTAGCAGGGATGCCTGATCCAGTCCCTCCGGCAATTCCGCCCCGGGTGCCATAATGTCGTTCGTCATGCGGGTACTTTGCCACGCCTTGCTCGCCGCATGTAGCCGCAACCCTCCTGCCATCGGAGACGGAAGATCTGCGCGCTCCCATGGACACCACGCTCCGTTCGTGGAGCCGTGGAGCCGTGGAGCCGTCGGTAACTTTTCTTAATGAGGCAACACGGCCGGCCAGAGTAATTGTCGTTAGATAGTTGTCCGGGTGCGTAACACTCCCGGGCAGCGCCAGCCCGGCCGATACGGTACTCGATGACGCCATTCAGGCTCAGCCCGCGTGCCAGCGTTATCGGCGTCTCGTGCCCGGAAAGGTGCTCGCGAGGGCGCCTCTTCGGCGTGCACAGTGGCCATCGGACCGGCCCGCCGAATCGGTCTTGCATCCACGCAGCGACGCCGCCTCGGAACACAACATCACTCCAACCGCCACATGGAGTGATCGTAGGGCGCGCACGCCCAGGCCATTTTCCCCATCCACCGCGGTCCATGAATGCCAACCAGGGCGCGGATTAATCGTAGAATGATCGGCAATGCTGCGCGCGGTCCAGTACCCGAGCGCCCTCGTCCCTACCCTTCAAGCCGACGTTTACCGCATGCGCCGATCTCCGATCCTGATCCTAGTCCTGATACTTCTGCTCTGCGCGACGGCACACGCCAGCGAGGACATCGGCACCGGGGAATCCGGTCAGCAGTGGCTGCACCAGACACGCGACGGCACGCGCGACCTGACCTACTGGCTGGTCCGCAACGTGGATGGCTGGTTCGGCGACAAGCCGTTCGACGACAGCGGCGGCGAGGCGGGTGGTCGCATCCAGATCGGCGGGCTCCACCGCGAGGACAAGGGGTTCAAGGCCTCCACGCGGTTCCGGCTGGACGTGACCATGCCCAACGTGAACGAACGGGTCTATCTGTTCGTCGGCCGCGGCGCGGGGGACGAACTGGTGCAGGACCAGCCGGAGACTTTCTCGCGCGCGCAGCTCCTGCTGCCGGAGGACCGTGACGAGGACCAGACCTATTTCGGCGGGCTCGGCTATCACCTGCGCGAACATGTCGACCTGCGTCTGGGCATCCGCGGCGGCTACAAGCCGTATGCCCAGGCCCGTTATCGCCGGATCTTCTGGCCGACCGACGCCACCACGCTGGATTTTCGCGAGACCCTGTTCGTGTCCACCGGCGACGGTATCGGGGCAACCAGCTCGCTCGACCTGGCCCATGCACTCACCGAGCGCCGCGCGTTTCGCTGGCGCAATTCCGCGACCGTCAGCTCGGAGACGCGCGGAGCGGCCTGGTCCACCGCCATGGGGGTGTTCCACACCTTCGGACCGGAGCGGGAGATCTCGCTGGAGGCGCTGGCGAATGGCGAGACCGCCCGACCGGTGAAGGTGCGCGAATATGGCCTGCGCGGGATCTATCGCCAGCCCGTCTACCGCGACTGGCTGATCGGCGAGGTCATACTCGGGCATTTCTGGCCCCGCGGCGATCGCGATCCGGACCGGCGCGAGGCCTGGGCCCTGGGCCTCAAGATCGAGATGATCTTCTGATCCGGGAGCCAAGACGATCGCCTGCATTCATCGGCGTCTCGGAACCACGTCACGGGGTCTTCGTCACGCCAAACGGCGTATTAGGTGCACGCTCACTCGCGATTTGGCACCGCAGGGGACATCCCGCTCCGCGCGCCCTGATCGCAATCGAGCAGGAGGGGGAGTTGCCTCCCCCGTCCTCTCACACCACCGGACAAACGGATCCGTACCACGGCGGTTCCTGCCCCCCATTATTGGGCTGAGCTTCGTTCCGCTGAAGTCACCCGCCTGTGTGCTGTGAGCGCCTCGACAGTCTTTGGGCTTCCGGCCCGCCATACCGTTATCGAGAGCCCTCCGGATAGGCTTCTGCCCATACACATCAGAGAGCGATCAACGATCCACCCGTGACCGGTTCAGCCCTTCAACTCTTGGTTAGAGAGCCTACTATGGCCTCTTCTGACTCCTGTTCGCCCATCCCGCCACCTCACGGTGTCGGTAGCCAGCGGCAGGCGAACAGGCCTCCCAGGGTAAGACGCGCGACCTTCCTCCCATCTACCCGCCGCATCTACTTCCACATCCCCTGGATAGCTATTGGGCTTCAAGTTTCATGGCCCGCTCGCCCAGATGTGGCTGCCTCATATGCGGTTCCTGTTCGTCGGGCCAGGAGTTTGCCTACAGCCTCCTTCAGATTCCGCCTCGCGGCGGATACCCTTGCTGTTCAGCTAACGGTTCCCCCTATCAGGGTCCGTAGGGGTCTCTCACCCCCGAGTCATCCAGCCAGCCACCACGGCTGACCGGATAGCGCCTAAACGGCGCTGCGCGCCATGCCTGGCGCACCACAAAAAAAGCCCCGCACGAGGCGGGGCTTTCACAACCTGGCGCTTGCGCGCCGGGGTTGCCTTACTGCGCTTCGACGTTCGCGGCGGCCGGGCCCTTCTGGCCCTGCTCGACGTCAAACGAGACGCTCTGGCCTTCGGCCAGCGACTTGAAGCCGCTACCCTGGATGGCGCTGTGATGGACGAAGACGTCCTTGGAGCCATCAGACGGGGTAATAAAGCCAAAGCCTTTTTCGTCGCTAAACCACTTCACTGTACCTGTAGCCATTTCGGTTACCTCTGCTTGTTCATAGTAGATTGGATTTTCGAGGGGGGAGAGACTGGAGGGCAACCGAACGACGATGGAACTTGATCGTGATTCTACGCGGCCCCAAACTAACCGGGACCGGAACTGCGAATCTTAACGCCCCTTTCGGGGTGTCGCCTGGTGCTGCATGGAGCCTGTTACCGTTACCTCGAGGCTATTGTCCTCCCAAACCGCTCTCGATTGAAAGTGTTTTTTCGGATTTTCTTGATGTACGACCGGAAAACCGTTTGTTATCCGCCGCTTGAATGGGAATTTAATTTGGATTCAGGTGGTTTTTTCCTGCCGAAAGCGGTTTCAAGGCATTACCGACCGGAACCAACACGCTTCGAGGGGCGCCCGCCCCACCCTCAAACAAAGCGGCCCGCTACTCCAGACCATCAAACAGCCCCTCCGGCGCCAGCGGCAGCGGGACGTGCAGCGACGCCGCCATCACGCGCAGCAGCTCGACCTCGGCCAGCACCACCTGCCCGCCATGGCTGACGGTGGTCACCATCGCACGAATCAGCTGATCCAGCACGCGGTCCAGCACATTTGCCCATGCGCACGCACCGGCCGATCCGGTCAGGGCCTCCGGGATGCCGGGCGCCAGCGGCAGGGCCCCGGCAAGGTCGCCGGCGCCGCGCCAACCCGCCCTGCCCCAGCAAAGCCAGGATTTCGATCCCGTAGAGGATGCCGATCAGGCGCATGTTGAGGCACATGTCGCCATTAATGATGTGGCCAAACTCGTGCGCGACCACGCCCTTCAGTTCGGCGCGCCGCGGGTGACGACGATCACCGCATCGTTCGGGGCGAATCCGGCGGCAAGGGCATTGATGCCGAGGTCCTGCTGCAGCACGTAGACCTCGGGGACCGGCACCCCCGAGGAGATGGCCATCTCCTCCACCACGCTGCGCAGCTGACGCCGCTGGGGGTCTGCGGGATTGCCGTCGACCCGGGCCCCGCCCATCTCCTGCGCGATCAGGACCCCGCCGCCGGCGCGCAGCTGCCAGGCCCGGTACAGGCTCGCGAGCACGATCAGGCCCGCGGTGACCCCCATGGTCCAGGCAACCGCCTCGGCGCCACCCCCGATGGCCCAGACGATCAGGCCCAGGGCCCCGACGATCACCAGCACGGCCAGGCCGAACAGGGCCATCAACCAGCGGGTCCTGCGCTGCACCTGATCCTGATGCTCGAAGAAGTTCATGGGCGTTCCTCGCCACCGGCGAGGCGACCGCATTGCGGGACGGACGGGCCCGGAGGCGAGAGCAGCAGCGTGGGTTGTTCCGAGAAATCGGCCAAGCTTGGACGGACAGGCACGACCGGCGGGGCGTGGCTCAGTCGCCGGCCACCATCATGGATTCAACCAGGATGGAGCCGGTGTGGATGTTGCCGCGGCGGTCGACATCGGTGCCCACCGCCGCCATCCGCTGGAACATGTCCTTCAGGTTGCCGGCGATGGTGATCTCCTCCACCGGATACTGCAGCTCGCCGTTTTCCACCCAGAAGCCGGCGGCCCCGCGGGAATAGTCGCCGGTCACCGGGTTTACGCCCTGGCCGATCAGCTCGGTGACCAGGAAACCGGTCCCCATCTCGGCCAGCAGGGCGGCGAAGTCCTTATCGCCCGGAGCCACGGTCACGTTGCGTGCGCCCCCCGCGTTGCCAGTGGCCTCGAGACCCAAACGCCGCCCGGCGTAGCTGTCGAGGGTATAGCTCTGCAGCGCGCCGTCGGCAATCAACGGGCGATTGCGGGTGCGCACGCCCTCCCCGTCGAACGGGGCGCTACCCAGCGCTCGCGGGGTCTGCGGGCGTTCCTCGATCTGCATCCACCCGGGGAACACGTTCTCGCCGATGGCGTTCAGCAGGAACGAGCTCTCGCGGTACTGGGACGGTCCGGCGATCGCACGGGTGAAACTGCCGATCAGGGTGCGCGCCATTTCCGGGGCGAACAGCACCGGGCAGTTGCGGGTCGACAGCTTGCGCCCACCCAGCCGGCGCACGGTGCGCTCGGCGGCCTCGCGCCCGACCTGCTCGGCGGCGGTCAGGTCATCCGCGTGGCGTGCGACGGTATAGGCGTAGTCGCGCTGCATGCCTGCCGCGTCGCGCGCCACCAGCGCGCAGGACAGGGAGTGCCGGGTGCTGCGGTAGCCACCCATGAACCCCTGGCTGTCGCCGAGAAACGCAATGGCGCGCCGCGTGCTGACGCTGGCACCCTCGGAATTCTCGATCCGCTCATCCGCCGCGAAGCCGGCGGCCTCGATAGTGCGGGCCAGCTCGGTAGCCGCGGCGGCACTGCAGCCCCAGGGGTGATCCAGGTCCAGGTCGTCCCACTCGCTCGCCTTGAACGCAGGATCGGGCATCCCGGCATACGGGTCCGGCTCGGTGTAGCGGGCGATGCGGCAGGCCGCCTCCACCGTGTCGATCAAGGCCTGATCGCTGAAATCGGTGGTGGAGGCCGCCCCCTTGGACTGACCGAAGTAGACGATCAGCGAAAGGCTCTGGTCGCGCTCGTGCTCCAGGGTTTCGATCTCGCCCTTGCGCACCCCCAACTCCAGCCCGACGCTGTGACTGACCACGGCCTGGACGTCCGAGGCACCGCGCTCGCGCGCGGCCTCCAGCGTGCGCTGAACCCTCGTCTGGAGGGATTCCGGCGAATGGGACAGGGCCTGGACCCCGTCTTCCTGGGACACGGGTTCCGGGATGGCGCGTTCGGGAAATGTACTCATGCAGGGTTCCGCTACTCGATGACTGATCTGGGGGCGATACAAGGACACCCCGGGCCGAATGGCCCGGGGAAGGGATGACTAGTCGACCCGGGCGCCGTGCTTGTGGACCGCGCCGGCGTTGCCCCAGCGCTCCAGGTCGTCGACGTGCACGCCGACCCAGTAGAGCATGCCGACGCTGTCACGCGTCCAGCCGCCCACCAGGTCCTGGCCTTCGCTCAGCTCCACGTGGTGGGCGAACTGTTCGGCCTTGTCGCGCGCGCGAAAGACATGCCACTGGACGATCTTGTCGTGGCCATGCCCTTCCGGCAGGGAACGTTCCTGTTCGAGAAAATCGAGATTCATCTGTGCCTCCTTGGTTGCATCGGGCCCCGCGGCCCTCAGGCTGCCTGGGTACCGCCCACGGTCATGCCGTCAATACGCAACGTGGGCTGACCCACGCCGACCGGCACGCCCTGGCCCTCCTTGCCGCAGGTACCGACGCCGGAATCGAGCTTCATGTCGTTCCCGATCATCGACACCCGCGTCAGGACATCCGGGCCATTGCCGATCAGAGTCGCACCCTTGACCGGGTACGTCACCTTGCCGTTCTCCACCCGGTAGGCCTCCGAGGCGGAGAACACGAACTTGCCGGAGGTGATATCCACCTGGCCACCGCCGAAATTGACCGCGTACAGGCCGTCGTCCACCGAGGCCAGGATCTCTTCCGGATCGGCGTCGCCGCCCAGCATGTAGGTATTGGTCATGCGCGGCATCGGCAGCCGGGCATAGGACTCGCGGCGGCCATTGCCGGTGGACTGCGTACCCATCAGGCGGGCATTCATCTCGTCCTGCATGTAGCCGCGCAGCACGCCATCCTCGATCAGCACGGTCTGCTGAGTCGGATTGCCTTCGTCGTCCACGTTCAACGAGCCGCGGCGGCCCTCCAGGGTGCCGTCGTCGACGATGGTGATGCCCTTGGCCGCCACCTGCTCGCCGATGCGCCCGGAGAAGGCCGAGGTCCCCTTGCGGTTGAAGTCGCCCTCCAACCCATGGCCGATCGCCTCGTGCAACAGGATGCCCGGCCAACCGGGCCCGAGCACCACCTTCATGCTGCCGGCCGGCGCGTCGCGCGCATCGAGATTCACCAGGGCCTGGCGCACCGCCTCGCGGGCATAACCGGCAGCGCGGCCATCCTCGCGGAAGTACTGGTAGCCGTGACGACCACCGCCTCCAGAGGTGCCGGATTCGCGGCGCCCGCCCTGCTCGACGATCACCTGGACGTTCAGGCGCACCAGCGGGCGCACGTCGGTGGTCATCTCGCCGCGGGCATTCAGTACCAGCACCACCTCGTGCACCCCGGCCAGCGAACACATCACTTGGGTTACGCGGGAATCCTCGGCGCGGGCGACGGCATCCACCTCCTTCAGGAGGTCGATCTTGGCCTGCTCGCCCAGCGAATCGAGCGGATTATCGGGGGCGTACAGCGCCGGCCGCGAGGACGCGCGCGAGGCCACCGCAATGCGCCCGCTCTGCCCGGCACTGGCAATGCTGCGCGCGGTCTTCGCGGCCTCCAGCATGGCCGGCATCGCGATGTCGTCGGAGTAGGCGAACCCGGTCTGCTCGCCACGCACCACGCGGATGCCAACGCCGCGTTCGATGTTGAAGCTGGCGGATTTCACGATGCCGTCCTCCAGCGACCAGCCCTCC
This sequence comes from Thioalkalivibrio sp. ALMg13-2, assembly GCF_000381185.1. Classification (NCBI taxonomy): domain Bacteria; kingdom Pseudomonadati; phylum Pseudomonadota; class Gammaproteobacteria; order Chromatiales; family Ectothiorhodospiraceae; genus Thioalkalivibrio; species Thioalkalivibrio sp. ALMg13-2. The sequence goes on from NZ_KB906105.1 coordinate 50,515, forward strand.
TGGCTGGAGAACTGGAAGTAGCAGTCACCGCCATCGATACCGTGACCGAAGGTGGTGCCCAGAAGGGAGCTCAGCTCGCTTTCGCCGAGACCGGCGGGGTCGAGCAGGGTCTGTTGCGCAAGGCGATCGATCATGAAGTCCTCTCGGGTTCCGTAAATCCGCTGTTCCGTGTCCATCACGGGGGAGCAGCTGTCGGCACTCAGTATGGAGCTTGGGGCACGCCGTTCGCTTTCAAGCGCGCGGCCGTTGCGGGTATATCGCCACCCCGGCCCGGAAAACGCGGTATCCAGGGGGTACGCTTCCTGGTCAGATGGCCCCGGGGCACGGCAGGCGGCGGTGGTCCACTGCCGGGAAGCTGCTCCGGATGCGCGCGGCCTGGGTCGGGTCCAGATTCGCCAGCAGTACCCCGGGGTTGCGCTGCAACTGACCGACCACCCGACCCCAGGGATCCACCAGCGCACTATGGCCGTAGGTTTCGCGGCCGTTCACGTGAAAGCCGCCCTGGGCCGCCGACAGCATGTAGTACTGGTTCTCGATTGCGCGCGCCCGCAGCAACACGTCCCAGTGCGCCTGTCCGGTCTGGGCGGTGAAGGCCGCCGGCAGGGCGACCCATTCCGCATTCTGGTCCAGCAGGGCCCGGAACAGCTCGGGGAAGCGCAGGTCATAGCAGATCGCCAGGCCCATGCGGCCCACCGGCGTATCGACGACCACCACCTGGTCACCGCGCTCGAAGACCTTCGACTCGGTGTAGGCCTCGGTGCTGTCCGGCAGGCACACATCGAACAGGTGGATCTTGTCGTAGCGCGCCACCTGCTGCCCGCGGTCGTCAAACACCAGACAGGCCGAACGCACCCGCTCGGAGCCCGGGGTCTGCAGCGGGATGGTCCCGCCAACAATCCACAACCCCAGGCGCCGGGCCTGTTCCGCAAGGAACGCCTGCAGCGGGCCGGCACCATCGGCCACCTCCGCGATCCCGAGGATGTCGGTGTCCTGCATGCCCATGAAGGCAAAGTTCTCCGGCAAAACCGCCAGGCGGGCGCCCTTGTCGGCGGCCTCCTGCAGCAGTCGCTTTGCCTCCAGAAGGTTCGCCTGGGGCTGGGGTCCGGAGGCCATCTGGATGGCCGCTACCTGAGTCATGTCGCTCCGATCATCTGGTTACCGGGGCCGGTTATGGCACCCGCAACGCCGATCCCTGCCGGCGTTAGTCGTTGTCAGCCCCATCGGCTCCCGCGGCCGGTTGTACCAGCACGCGCACCTGTGGGTCGTCCCAGGGGCCCGTCACCGAGTATTCGACACGAGCCGCCTCTTCTATCTGATCCCCAATCCCCAGCACGCGTTCCGCAAGCAGCACCACGACCCCGGTAACCGGCCCGCCCACCAGCGCCCCGACAATCGGCAGCGCGGTACGCAGGCTGGGCACCACCACGATCTCGTGATCGTAGTCGCGCGCCACCAGCCCGGTGCGGCCACTCAGGCGTACGCGCGCCGAGGGCCCTTCCATGCGCAGGGCCGGCACGTAGAGATCACCATCGCGCAGTGTCGCCTCCGCGATCAGTTCGCTGAAGGTCAGGCCTTCGGTGAACACGTCGCGGAAATCCAGCCGCAACCGCCGCGGCAACACGTCCAGGCTCACCAGGCCGAGCAGGCGGCCGGCGCCCGGCTCGACATCCGCCAGACGCCCGTCCTCCAGGGAGAGTTCCATGGAGCCCGCCAGCTGCGCGAGGCGCGGGGCATACAAAGGGCCCGGCCAGGTCAGCGACAGCGAACCGTCACCGCTCCCGCCGACCATCGCACGCGACAACCCCGCCGACTCGAGCGCCCGGCCCCAGTCACCGCCGGAGAGGCTCACGTCCAGGCGCGTCTCCGGCAGACCGCCGGTGGTCACCCGCCAGACCCCGACGGCGTCTGCGTGCAGGTCACCTTCCGGGGTCCGCAGCTCCAGGTCCCGGACGACCAGACCGTTCGGCTGCGGCTCCAGCCCCAGCTCGATGTCCGCGAAACGGTAATCCCCCAGCGCCAGGCTGTCGAGGGTCAAGTCCACGGCCGGCCACACGCGCGGGTCCTCGAAGCCCCCGACTGCGACGGGCTTCACCCCGGGATCGGGGTCCGGCTCGCCGTCCCACTCAAGATCCTCCAGGACCAGGTGGCGCACATGCGCCTCCCAGCGGTCGTGCCCGCCCGCACCCATCGGGCGCCAGCGTGCCTCGCCCGCCAGCCAGTCGGAAGTGGCCTCCAGATCCCAGCCCGCATCCCCGCGTCGACCGAGAAAGCGCACACCGGGAAGGTCCTGCTCGCCCCAGCGGATCCGGTCGCGGATATCCAGTTCCAGGCGGGTCAACGCGACCGCTCCCGAGGCTTCCCCAGAGTTCTGGCTGGCCGCACCCAGATCCACATCGCCGCCCCAGGGGGCCTCGCTCAGGGCCTTGAACCAAGGGTCGACCGCCAACTCCGGCAGGCGCGCCCGCACCGAGACCCCCTCCCCCGGCAAGGCCAGGGCACCCGCCCACGGCGCGCCGATCTCCAGCGCCATCGCCGGCAACCCGATCCCGCGCGCCGCCGTACGCGGCTCGGCACCCCGTACGGCCGGGTCCTCGGGCGCGGCCGCCGGTGACAGGCGCAGGTGTGCGCGCAGGACCTGCCCCAGCGTCAGGTGGCCGATACCGGCGCCGTCATGCCCGAGCGGCAGTGCCAGCTCCAGCTCGCGGGCCGCCGCCGCGGACTTGCCGATCGGCTCCGGCCAGTCGATCGCGACCCCGACCAGGTCCGAGCGCAACTCCAGACGAACCCCGTCCACCGCCGGCCCCAAGCGCAGCTGGGCATCCCAGTGCGCCGCCCCGTCGAGATAGGGCGCAAGCTCCGGGAAGTCCTCCAGCCACGGGGCCAGGGGTTGCGGACCGCGCGCCGTCAACCGCGCCGTCTCGCCATCCAGCGGCCAGTCCGCCCCCAGCGTCACCGTCTCGCCGTGAACCCGCGCGGTGACCCCATCGGCCGTCACGCGATCCCCGGTATCGAACTGGACCCGTCCCTCCACGGCCTCGAGAATGGTCGGCCAGCCCGAGACCTCGGCGCGGATCCCCCGCAGGTCCAGATCACCGGCGACACGGGTCTCGGCCATTCGGCCCGCCTGCAGCGGGAGGTTCAGCGACAGACCCAGCCGGGTCGGCCCGTCCAGCCGCGCCTGGTCACGGAGTTCGGCCGCCTCCTCCAGCAACTCGGCCTGGCGCAGGTAGGCCAGAAGATCCGCCGCATCGCCCTCTGCCGTGCCTTCCAGTTCGAGGACCGCATGCTCCATGTCCTCGATCCCGATCCGGGTGTCGCGCACCTCGGTGTCCAGAATGCGCCCGCGCGCACCCTCGGCGCGGAAGCTCGCGTTGTGGAACAGGAGCCGGCCACTGAGGTCCTCCGCTCGTGGCCAGCCCTCCTGATAGTCGAGGATGCCCGCCTCGACATCCGCCCAGAGATCAAACACACCCTCGTCGCCGGCGAACGGGAAATCTTTCCCGCGCCCGCGATAGGCCATGCCGCCGCCGGAGGACGTGCCCGTAACGATGCTGTCCACCAGCCACTGGTAGGTGTTGTCCGGCAGGTGGTAAAGCGGCAGGTAGCGCGCGGTGTGATCACCGTCGGCTCGCAGAATGTCCATCGCTATATCGACCCGGGGTCCGGCCGCGTGACCATCCAGCAGCACCCGCAGGCGGCCGCGAACTGCGGCATGGGCATTGGCAGCATTCAGGCCCTCGCCCGCCAGGCGCCAGTGTCCGGCGTCATCGCGCTCGGCACGCAGCCGTCCACGCACCGTATCCAGCGGCACCGGATCGGCCAGCACACGCGGCAGGTCGATCTGCAGGTCGCGGCTGTCCAGCAGCAGTTCCACACCGCCACGGCGCCATTGCATATACCCCGAGGCACCCTGCACGCCCAGCCCGTGATCCCCCGCGCGCCAGCCAAGGTCGTGCACGTCGGCCTCCGCCCAGACAGGCTGCAGACGGCCATCCTCGCGGCGGGCCTCCAGCCGGGCGAAGTCCAGGGTGCCGCGCGGATGCAGGTCCGCAATCCGCTCCGCCAACTCGGGCGCCGCATCCTGAAGCAGCGTGAGCAGCGGCGCGTAGGGTTCCACTTCGAGATCGCGCGCGGCCATTTCCACCGCGTCCACCACCAGCCCCTCCGGCTTGCCCTCCAGGCGATAGGCGAGTCGCAGATCGCCGGAACCGGGCTGGGTCCCGCTCCAGGACGAGCGGTGGCGATCCTCCTGCACCCGCCAGTCGAAACGATGTCCGATGGCCGGGCCGACCGGTTCCCCGGCCAGGTTGAGGGTGGTTTCGTGCTCCCCGCGCAGCCAGGCCATGCGCCCCTCGTCGAGTCCGCCCCACAGACGCAGCGCGGCCGTGCCCTCGGGCGCGGGCCAGCCGAGGTAGGCCAGCCACGGCTGCCAGGCGGTCAGGTCGACCGCATCGGCCCGCAGGAAGAAGCGCGCATCACGCAAATCCGCAGCGGGGGCCTTCAGCCCCAATTCGAAGTGCCCGCCCGCGGCCTCGCCTTCCAGCACCCCTTCGAGGTGCATCCGCAGCGACCCGTCATGCGCCGTGCGCAGGGCGGCCCGGTCCAGTCGCGCATCGGACTCCAGGCCGGCGCTGCGATCGTCCCAGACCAACCGGATGGCCTCGGCCTCGACATCCGGCCACTGCTCCACGGAGAACGTGAACAAGCGGCCCTCGCCCATGCCAAGCTCGCGACCGTGCAGGGAAAAGCGTCCGTCGGCGTGGCGTACCAGGCGCAGCTCGACGCCCCGAACATGCACTGTGAAGGATGGATGGCGACTACGCAGACTGGCCCCGACGCTCAGCGCGACCCCGAGGTGGTCGATGGCGACCGGTTCACCATCCGGCATCGCCACGCGGACATCGCGCGCCACCAGCGCCGGCGACCAGCCGGTCCAACCGAGCTCGATCCCTGCGGCCGTGACCTCGCGCTCGAGCTGCTCACTGGCGGTATCCTCCACCCAGGCGTGCAGGCCATCCCAGTGCGGAAGCGCCAGGCGCAGCAGCACGATCACGATGATCAGCGCCAGGAGGACGCCCAGCGCCACCCTCAGGATTTGTGACAGGCGTCTCATTTCTCCACCGGGAAGGCACAATCCGACCCGCCCGGCCGACCGGGACCCGTATCCGTGCTGGGTCCGCACTGGCGATTCATCTTCGCGCCTCTTCCTCCCTGACGGAGACGGGGACCGGGTGCCTGTCTACTTAATCTACTTGTAGATCAGACGAAGACCACGTCGAACTGTTCCTGGGTGTACAGCGTCTCCACCTGGAAGCGGATCGGGATGCCGACAAAGCTCTGCAACTCGGCCAGGCTGGCGGATTCCTCGTCCAGCAACAGGTCGATCACGTTCTGCGAGGCCAGCACGCGCATCTCGCGCGCGTCGTACTGGCGCACCTCGCGCAGGATCTCGCGGAACAGCTCGTAGCACACCGTCTCGGCCGACTTCAGATAGCCACGCCCGCTGCACACCTGGCAGGGCTCGCACATCTGGTGCTCCAGGCTCTCGCGGGTGCGCTTGCGGGTCATCTCCACCAGGCCCAGCGGCGACACGTCGCAGGTCTGGGTCTTCACATGATCGCGTTCCAGGGCCTTTTCCAGCGCGCGGATCACCTGGCGCTTGTGCTCGTCGTCCTGCATGTCGATGAAATCGATAATGATGATCCCGCCGAGATTGCGCAGGCGCAGCTGGCGACCGATCGCCTGCGCGGCCTCCAGATTGGTCTTGAAGATGGTCTCTTCGAGCTTGCGATGGCCGACGAAACCGCCGGTGTTGATGTCCACCGTGGTCATCGCCTCGGTCTGGTCGAAGATCAGGTAGCCACCGGATTTCAGTTCCACCTTGCGCTCCAGGGCACGGTGGATCTCCTCCTCGACGTTGAACAGGTCGAAGATCGGGCGCTCGCCCGGATAGTGTTCGATCCGGCCGATCAGCTCCGGCAGGTAGCGCTCGACGAAGCCGCAGACCTTCTGATAGGTCTCGCGCGAATCGATGCGGATACGCTCGATATCGCCCCCCACCATGTCGCGCAGGATGCGCTCCACCAGCGGCAGATCGGCGTAGACCTCGGTCCCCGGCGGGGCCCCGACCGCCTGCTCCTGCAGGGTATCCCAGACCTTCTTCAGGAACGCCGTGTCGTTATACATGGCCTCGTGGTCGGCCAGCTCTGCGGCCGTGCGCACGATAAAGCCGTGCTGCGGCGCCAGCTCGTCACGCAACTGCTCGATGGATGCACGCAGCCGTGCGCGCACGCCCTCGTCCTCGATGCGCGTACTCACACCGACATTGGACTGGTTCGGCATCAGCACCAGATTGCGCGACGGCAGGGTGATATAGGTGGTAAGCCGCGCGCCCTTGGAGCCCAGCGGGTCCTTGACTGCCTGTACCAGGACCTCCTGCCCCTCGCGCAGCAGCTCGCGGATACCCTCGCGCACCACCGGGGCCGGCGTGCCGGTGCCATTGCCGCCGGCCACGGGCGCCGCAGGGGCGTCGCCGGCAGACGGGCCGTTGCCATTGAGCTCCTCGCGCTCCACCGGGGCCACGTCGGAGGCATGCAGAAAGGCCGTGCGCTCCAGCCCGATATCGACGAAGGCCGCATCCATGCCCGGCAGTACCCGCACCACCCGGCCCTTGTAGATGTTCCCCACGATCCCGCGGCGGCGGGCGCGCTCCAGGTGCAGTTCGGTCAGGACGCCATTTTCCACCAGGGCCACTCGGCTCTCCTGGGGTGTCACGTTCATCAGGATCTCGGTTCCGGTCATGCGTTCTTCTTGTTCTTGATGTCACGGGCAGACCGCCGAACCCGCACACGGGCGGGCCGGCGATCAGGGATGTCGGGCTACTTGGTGGCGGCTTCGGCCGCGGCGGCCGCCGGCTCTCCAGAGGACTCCGGCGGCGGCCGCTGGGCGCGCGGCCAGGACTTGATCACCGCATGCACCAGCGTCGCCAGCGGGATGGCAAAGAATACCCCCCAAAGCCCCCAGATGCCGCCGAACACGAACACCGCGGCGATGATCGCCACCGGGTGCAGGTTGACGACCTCCGAAAACAGCAGCGGCACCAGCACGTTGCCGTCGATAAACTGGATCACCCCGTAGGCAATCAGTACCCAGGCGAACTCGGAGCTCAGGCCGAACTGGAAGTATGCGACCGCCGCCACCGGGATGGTCACCACGGCCGCGCCGATGTACGGAATGATCACCGAGATGCCCACCATGAACGACAACAGCACGGCGTATTCCAGCCCGAACCAGTTGAAGGTAAGGAAGGTGACCGCCCAGACGATCACGATCTCGATGAATTTGCCGCGCACGTAGCTGGCGATCTTCAGGTTCACCTCGGTCCAGACCTCGCTGGCCAGGTGGGTGTCCTGGGGCATAAAGCCGCGGATCCAGTTCAGGATCAGATCGCGGTCCTTCAACATGAAGAACACCATCAGCGGGACCACGATCAAATAGATCACCACGTCGACAATATGCCGCGCCGAGGACAGCGAGAACGACAGCACGCGCTGGCCCAGCAGGGTCGCCTCGGCCTGGATCGCTCCCATCAAGTCCCGCACCTGTTCGTCGGTGATCAGCTGTGGATAGTGCTCCGGAAGCTGCAGCAGCAGGGACTGTCCCTCACGGATCATCCCCGGCAGCTCGCGCACCAGTTGGGTCACCTGGGCCGATAGCAGCGGCACCACGCTGAACAGCGCCGCCACCGTCAGCGCCAGGAAGGCGATCAGCACGAGGGTGACCGCCAGCAGCCGCGGCACATGGACCCGAGTCAGCTTCTTGACCGCGCCCTCCAGCAGATAGGCAATGATCAACGAGGCCAGCAGCGGCGCCAGGATGCGCCCGGCAAAAACGATGATCAGGAATCCCGCGAGCAGCAGAAACGCCAGGATCACCACCTGCGGGTCGGTGAAATGACGCTGGTACCACTGGCGCAGGATATCGATCATTGCGAGGCCCCTCCCGGCGCCTCGTCATGGTCGGCATCCGTCTGTCGGGTCGGATCCTGGACGACGGCCTTCTCGTAATGAGTCCGAAAGACCACCTCCAGCTCGTCGATCACCTCCACCGCCGGGCGCCCCTGCATCACGTGCTGGCCCATCAGGGCCGAGGTCTCGTTCAGCAGTTTGGAGCGATCCAGCATGTGATAGGTCGCGGAGAGCCGGCGCATCGCCTTAATTACCGACTCGCTCTCCGGACGCGGGATCGGCTCCGGCTCGGGGACCGGTTCCGGCGCGGGGGCCGGAGACTCCTGCTCCAAAAAGCGGGCGAATTTCAGCAGGCTGGCCTGATCCTCGGGCGACAGCCGCGCGGCGATCTCGGCGATCGCCTTGGCCGGGTCTTCCCGGCCCTTCTTGCGCGCACCGCCGAGCACCGACCCGAGATCGCCCCCGGACAGGCCCCCCTCGTTGCCCATGCCCAGGGGTGGGATCATCCCTCGTCCTCGATCTTCAGGCTGAACACCGGCATCTTGCGGCGTTCCTGCATCAGGCCCAGCGTCTTCACCAGGGCCACCAGCACGTCCTCGGTCACCTTCTGCATCTCGCCCCATTCCATGCGCGCCTCGCCCAGGAGCTCGCCCATGTTCGGCGGCGGATTGTGCCGCGCCTCCATGATGATGTCCTCGAGCATCCCGGGCTTCACCTCGGGTCGGAACAGCATGCCATAGGTCAGCTCGTCCGGCCGGATCGCCAGCCAGTCGCCGTCGTCGTCCACCAGGATCGGCTGCACGTCCTCCGGCAGGTCGACGCGGCCGTTGACCAGCTGCAGCACCCGCCGGCCATCCAGGGCCTCGGCCAGTGCGTCGCCTTCCCCGGCCGCGGTCTTGTGCGCGGTCACGAAGCGGGCGCGGTACATCGGGTCCTCATGCGCGGTGCCACCGGCCTGCTCGGCCACCAGCAGCCCGCCCATACCGACGCCCACCACCGGACGCTTCGAGCGGCGGAAGATATCGATCAGCGACAGCTCGTCCGGGACCTGCGGATTCTCCTCGTGATCCGCCGTCGGCCAGGCGCCACCCAGCAGCCACAGCCCGTCGAACTGGGCCGCGGAGCCCGGCAGGTCCTGCCCCACGAACGGTCGGTAGTAGGAGAAGCCGATGTCGCGCTTCTCCAGCTGCGACTCGATCAGGCCGAGAAACTCGGAATAGGTATGCTGCACCACGCAGTAGTTCTTCATGTCACGTCAATCCTGTTTGAGTTCTGATGCGGGGGCGAGCGGACGCTGACCGGTGCAGTACCCGCGCAGGAACTGCATCAGCACCTCCAGCGTGGGTACGCGGAACTTCTGCCGCGCATGCACCAGCGAGATCGGCCGTTCCAGCGGCGGCGACAGCGGCAACGCCACCAGTTCGCCAAGGGCCAGTTCCTTGGCCACCACCGCCTCGGACAGCACCGAGACCCCCATGCCGGCCACCACCGCGCCCTTGATTGCCTCCGGGCTGCCCAGTTCCATGCAGCCGCGCAGACTGCTGCGGTCGTATCCGGCGCGCCCAAGGTACTCCATGATGACCTCGCGGGTCCCGGAACCCTCCTCGCGGCATATGAATGGGCGTTCGATGAAGTCGGCGACGGTCACCGTGTCGCGCCGGGCCAGCTCGTGTTCCGGCGGCACGATCAGCCGCAGCTGGTCCACCAGACAGGGCTGGACCTGCAGGCTGCGGTGGGTCACCGGGGCCTCGACGATGCCGAGATCGACACTGCCCTCCTCGACCATCACCACGACATTCTCGGTATTGCCCACCCGCAGGCGTATGCCGATATCCGGATGCTCGCGGCGGAATGCGCCCAGCAGCGCCGGCAGCATGTATTCCGCCACCGTGGTACTGGCGCCGATCACCAGCGCCCCGCCGTCCGCGCCCTTCAGTTCGCGCAGCGCGGCCTCCATCTCGCCATAGGTGTCAAAGATGCGTTCGGCATATCGTTGTACCAGCCGTCCGGCATCGGTCAGGGTGACTCGATTGTGGTTGCGGTCGAACAGTCGGGTATCCAGCTGTTCCTCCAACTGGCGCACCTGAAAGGTGACCGCGGGCTGCGTCATGTGCAGCACCTCGGCGGCGCGGGTGAAGGACAGCAACCGTGCCACCGTAAGAAAGACCTGCAAACGCCGATCGGCCATGCCGCTCCGCCAAGTAGAAGGTTCCAGACAATCAGGGAAACCCTGGTCGAGGAATGCTACCAAGCCCCCGCGACCGGCAACAGCGACCACTTCTCGCGACGCGGCGATTCCGGACCGCATACACAAAACCCGACCGTAACGTCTATAAACGAGGCGGCAACCCAATGGCGCAAGCCGAAGGAAGCGAAATGGCGCCGCCTCCGTTTTCCGCCTGGTCGCATGCCCGCTCACAGGGGATCCCCGGAGGCTGGCGACTCGCCGGGGCCGCTGCCGTCCCGCTCCTGATGGCGCTGGTCGCGCTGATCGTATACGAGACCGGCGGCACCTCCACTGCCTACCTCAACTTCATCCTCATCCCGGTGCTGCTGGGGGCCGCCCTGTTCGGGCTGTGGGGCGGGCTGGCCTTCGGGCTGCTGGCGGGGCTGCTCCTGGGTCCGTTCATGCCCCTGGATACCGCCACCGGGGCGGCTCAACCCGCATTGAACTGGCTCACGCGCACCGGCATCTACATCGTCCTCGGGGGATTCTCTGGCTGGCTGTTCGACACCCTGCGCCGCCACTCCGAACGGCTTCTGGAACAGGCCTACAACAATCCGGTTACCGGCCTGCCGAATCGCGAGTCACTGGAACAATACGCCCGGCAACTGATGCACCAGGCCGACGCCCCGCAAGCCGCGGCCACCCGCGTGTTCGTCATCAGCCTGCAGATGGACAACTACCCGGACAGCATTGGCGCCCTGGGCTTCGCCGCCGAGCGTCCGCTGCTGCGATCCATTGCCGAGCGCCTGCAGGCAGTGGCCGAGCCCGCCGGGGCGACCGTGTTCCACATCCACGACGATCACTTCGCCCTGATCCTGCCGCACCGCAGCCGCAAAGAGACCCTCGCCGTCACACGCGCCGCGATCGAATGCCTGCAAACGCCTTTCGAGGTCTTCGAGATCCCGGTCTATCTCGGGGCCCACGCGGGCGTCTCCTCCTTCCCCTTTCACGAGCAGGATGAACCCACCCGACTGCTGACCAAGGCCTGGATGGCGATGCACGAGGCCAGTCACTCGGGGCGCCGCTACCGCAGTTACAACCGCCGCAGCAACGAGCACAGCCTGTACACCGTGGAACTCCTGGGCGAGTTGCAAAGCGCACTGGACGACGGCCAGCTAAGCCTGCACTACCAGCCGAAGGTCAATCTCGCGAGCGATCAGGTGATGGGCCTGGAGGCCCTGCTACGCTGGGAACACCCGGTTCGCGGCCGCATCCCTCCCAACCAGTTCATCCCGCCGGCCGAGCGCACCGGACTGATCCACAACCTCACCGACCAGGTCCTTGATCTCGCACTGGCCGACATCGCCCGCCTGCGCGCCGAAGGCCTGGACATGCCCGTCAGCGTGAACATCTCGGCGCGCAACTTCCTCGACCCCGGATTTGCCGATCGCCTGCTGGAGAAGGTTCGCGTCTCGGGGCTTCCACCCTGCGCCCTGGAACTCGAATTCACCGAGACCGCCCTGATGGCGGACCCGGACGAGGTGATCCGGGCCCTGCGTCGCCTGACCGAGGCCGGACTGGAACTCGCCATCGACGACTTCGGCACCGGTTATTCGTCGCTGGCCTACCTCAAACGCATGCCGGTGACGACTCTCAAGATCGATCAGGCCTTTGTACGGCAAATGCTGGAGCACCCGGTCGACGAGCAGATTACTCGCGCCAGCATCAGCCTGGCCCGGGACCTGGGCCTCAAGGTGGTCGCCGAGGGGGCCGAGGACGCGGCCACCCTGGCGCGGCTGCGCGACTACGGATGCAACGCGGCTCAGGGCTTCGGCATCGCCCGCCCGATGCCACTGGAGGCGATCATCGCCTGGGCCCACGACCGGGGCCTCGTACCCGGCCTGTGCCCGGAGACCGATGAGGGAGCGGCCCTCAAGCGAGCAAACAACCGCTAACCGGCTCGTTCACGTTCACACTCGAACCGATTGGCCTTTCGGGGCACGGCGTCCTGCCCCAAAACCGCCGCGAATGTTCCCGAATTGATCAGCGCCTCCCTTGCACCCGCCCCGGGGCTACGCTATAGTCCGCCGTCTTTCTGGTAGACCCAAATTCCGGAGTCCCCCGATGGCCCGAGTATGTCAGGTGACCGGCAAACGCCCGGCGACCGGTAACAACGTTTCTCACGCTCACCGCAAGACGCGGCGGCGCTTCCTGCCCAATCTGCATTTCCACCGTTTCTGGGTGGAGAGCGAGAACCGCTTCGTACGCCTGCGCCTTAGCTGCAAGGGCATGCGGATTATCGACAAGCGCGGCATCGACGCGGTCCTGGCGGACTGCCGTGCCCGCGGTGAAAAGGTCTAAGGAGGCTTCACGATGGCTGCCAAGTCCGCACGCGACAAGATCCGCCTGGTGTCCTCCGCCGGCACCGGGCACTTCTACACCACGTCCAAGAACAAGCGGAATATGCCCGAGAAGATGGAGATCAAGAAGTTTGATCCCGTCGTCCGCAAGCACGTGATGTACAAGGAAGCCAAGATCAAGTAATCGCGCCTATCGGCTCGATTGCCTGACAGCAGGCGAAAAAAGGCCCGGCCCGCCTACGCGGTTCCGGGCCTTTTTGCGTTGGCGCGAGCGAGAAACGAACCGGCAAACGCATTCGCGTTAGCGCACCGTTTACCACTTGCAATCGGCTCGCGGGGCTCGGGCACGCCTCGCTCAGCGCGCCCGGTCCGCGCTCGAGATCGCCTCGAGCGCGTATGCATCCAGCCATATCCCCCGTTGATGCGGGCTCAGACCGGATCCGGCTGTCCGCCATCCCCTGGCGTCGCGGCACCCTCGGCGGCGGTTTCCGCCCAGCGCGTCATCACGCGGCCCCAGCGGTGAGCCGTCGCCGGGTCCAGTTCGATCTTGGTATAACGCCCGCCATCGCGGATAATGACCCGCAGCAGCGGGACCCCCGAGTCGTGCAGGATCTGGCGCAACTCCACGACTTCTCCAAATGGCGCATCAATCGAATCCATGGTGCTTATGTCCCTCCCGAGCCGGCCTGCCGCACGCAGTCGTGGCCGACCATCCGTTTTTGACCAAGGGAAACACTGATTAATGTACACGCTCGCGTTGGTACCTCAGGTTTTCCGCGACCCGGCGCGTCGAGCAGCGGGGAGTGATGCCACCCGCAAGCGGCGCACCGCAGGATCGGGGAACCCGGGACACCAACCCCGCAAGCGATTGAACACCGAGGCTGGTCCGCCCGTTGTTGACGAAAACGGGCGGACGCACAGCCTTGCGGCCCTCTTGTGCAGACTGACTGCACGGCCATCACCGCGCCTTGTTCGCACGCCAAAGCGACTCGAGCGCGAGCGTGTACATTAATCAGTGTTTCCCTAGCGCAAGCATGCAACCAATTTTTGTCGGCCGGCAACCCATCTTTGACGATCAGGAGAATCTGATCGGCTTCGAGCTCCTCTTTCGCGCCGGGCATCTGGATGCCGCCTCGGTCACCGACGGCGACCTGGCCACCTCCGATCTCCTGCGCAGCGCCTTCATCGACATCGGTCTCCAACACCTGGTCGGCGAACACCTGGCCTTCGTCAATCTCACCCGCGGCTTTCTCGAACACGAGGTCATCACCAGCCTGCCACCGGAACAGGTAGTGCTGGAGATCCTCGAGGATATCGAGATCGACGCCGAGGTCATCGCCGCGGTACGCCGACTGAAGGGCCGGGGCTTTCGCATCGCACTGGATGACTACCAGTTTCAGGAGAGCCATTCCGAGCTGGTCGAACTGGCGGATCTGGTCAAGCTCGATGTGCTCGCCCTGGGCGGCCAGCGCCTGGAACAGGAAGTCACCACCCTGGGCGCCTTCGACGTGGAACTGCTGGCCGAGAAGGTCGAAACGGCCGAGGCCTATGCTCGCTGCCAGGCCCTTGGCTTCAGCCTGTTCCAGGGCTTTCACCTGTCCTTCCCCCACGTGATCGAGGGGCAGCGCCTGGAGAGCCTGGAAGTGGCCCTGCTGCGCCTCCTGCGGGCGCTACAGGCGCCGGATCCGACGCCGGCCGAGCTGGAGGAACTGATCGCCGCCGAGCCCGGGCTCGCGATCCAGCTGCTGCGCATCGCCAACAGCCCGGCCTATCGCGGCTCTCGCCCGACCGATTCGCTTTACAACGCGATCCTGCGCCTGGGCCAGGGGCGCATCAAACGCCTGGCGATGCTGATGGTACTGCGAGGTACCGGCAATCCCACCCACGGGCTCGAGCAGGTCATGATCCGTGCCCGTATGGGCATGCTGATGGCGCGCGCCCTGGGCCTGCACCCCGAGGAGTGCGAGCGCTACTTCACCCTCGGCATGCTCTCCGGGATGGATCGCGTGCTGGGGGTACCGCTGCGACACATCCTGGGCGAACTCCGCCTGTCCACCGAAATGGAACAGGCCCTGATGGAAGGCACAGGACCGCTGGCACCGCTGCTGGCGACCATCGCCGCCTTCGAAGGCCCGACACCCCCGCTGGACAACACGAATGCCCCGGTCCCGGCGCCGGTCTCCAGCCGTCTTTACCTGGAGGCCGTACGCTGGACCGAAGATTTGCTCGCCTCGCTGGCGGAGAACTAGATGCCCCCCCTTACCCTGCGCAGCCAGCTCATGCCGGAAGCCGCCGCCGGCCCCGAAACGGGAATGCACATCCGGCTGCGCGAACCCGCCGGGATCGACAGCGGGCCCGGCCACCTGGAGATCCGCCCGGGCCTGCGCCCCCTGGCGCCGGATCACTATGTCGAGTACTGGACCGCCAGCGGCACGCCAACGCCGATCCACGAGGGGCCCGTCCGCCTGCTGGAGCACGAGGACGTCCTCTTCGCGACCTGGAGCGGACCGGATAACGGCCTCCGGGAGCAGACCGAACACGCCTACCGCGCCCTGCTGGCCGCCTGCCGAGCGCGCGGCTTCGAGCATTTGGCACGCGTATGGAACTACTTTGGCGACATCCATGCCGAGGAGGACGGGCTGGAACGCTATCAGGCCTTCTGCATGGGCCGCGCCACCGCGCTTGAGACCCTGGAGATCCCGCTGACCAGCATGCCCGCCGCCACGGCCATCGGGAGCGACCAGCGCCAGCTGGTCATCTACCTGATCGCCACTCGCACCCCGGCCGAGTCCCTGGAGAACCCGCGTCAGGTCAGCGCCTATCATTACCCGGCGCGCTACAGCCCGAAGAGCCCGACCTTCGCCCGCGCGACCCGCCTGGAAACCGCGGGCGGCCCACTCATCCTGCTCTCCGGTACCGCCAGCATCGTCGGCCACGAGAGCCGTCACCCTGACGACGTCGTCGCCCAGACACGCGAGACCCTGGCCAACTTGCGGTCCCTGCATGACACCGCTGGCCACGAACTGCCACGCCCGGCCTGGCTGCGCGTCTACCTGCGACACCCGGAAGACCGGGCCAAGGTCGCCGCGGTCCTCGCCGAGCACTACCACGACGTCCATCCGGGGCCGATCGTCCAGTGGGTCCGCGGCGACGTCTGCCGGCGCGAGCTGCTGCTGGAAATCGAGGGCGTGCATGCCTGAACTGCCCGAGGTCGAGACCACCCGGCGCGGGCTCGCCCCCCTGCTGGCCGGGCGCCGCATCACGGCCTTCGAGGTCCGCGAGCCGCGCCTGCGCTGGCCGGTGCCGCCGGAGCTGGTGCAGCAACTGGCCGGCGCCGAGGTCCGCAGCCTGACCCGGCGCGCCAAATACCTGTTGCTGGAGACCGATCGTACCGGCCTCCTGCTGCATCTCGGGATGTCCGGGAGCCTGCGCCACTGCACGCCCGAGACGCCTTTGCGCCGGCACGATCACCTGACCCTGCACCTGGACAACGGCTACCAGGTTCGACTGCACGACCCGCGCCGCTTCGGCTGTTGCCTGCCGCTCCCCGAGGGCGGCTTATCCCACACCTTGCTGGCCGACCTCGGCCCGGAACCCCTGGACCCAGAATTCGATGGCGACTCCCTGTTCCGCCGCAGCCGCGGCCGCCGGGGCCCGGTCAAGGCCTTCATCATGGATCAGGCGATCGTGGTAGGAGTGGGCAACATCTACGCCACCGAGGCCCTGTTCCTCGCCGGCGTTCGGCCCGGGCGCGCGGCCGGACGCGTCACGCGCGCCGAATACGAGCGCCTGGCAAGTCACATCAAGGCGGTGCTGGCGGCGGCCATTGAACAGGGCGGGACCACCCTGCGCGACTTCCTGCACGAGGACGGCACCCACGGCTACTTCCGCCAGTCGCTGCGCGTCTACGGCCGCGCCGGCGAGCCTTGCCCGGTCTGCGCCGAGGTATTGCGCACGCGCCGCATCGGCCAGCGCGCCAGCAGCTACTGCCCCGCCTGCCAGAAGTAGATCGACCCCACACGGGTCAGCAGAGCGGAAAGGCCGTTGTTCACCGCACAGGGCACGGAACACACGCAGAGAACACCAGGAAAGGATTCGCTACGGTAAGCGACCCGCAACCGCCAGACGGCGGCCGTGCACCGCACAGCGCGGGCGGGCGGGCTTACAGATAACGCGAGACGCGCGGCACGGCATCCAGCAGGTGGCGGGTGTAGTCGGCCTGCGGATTGGCCAGCACCTCGGCGGTGGCGCCGATCTCCTCCATACGCCCGTCGTGCATCACCAGCATGCGGTCGGAGAAGTACTCGACCACGCCCATGTCGTGGGTGATGAAGATCATCGCCAGACGTCGCTCCGCGCGTAGCCGGCCCAGGATCTGCAGCACCTCTGCCTGGACGGATACGTCCAGCGCGCTGGTCACCTCGTCGCAGATGATCACGTCCGGGTCCAGCACCAGGGCCCGCGCGATCGCGATACGCTGGCGCTGACCACCGGAGAACTCGTGCGGATAGCGCCACAGGGTGTCCTCCGGTAACGCCACCTGATCCAGCACCTGGCCGGCCAGGGCGATCCGCTCATCCTGATTGGCGCCGATGCCATGCACCGCCATCGGCTCGGTCAGCAGCGTCAGCACGTTCAGGCGCGGGTTCAGCGACGAGGCCGGGTCCTGGAACACCACCTGCAGGTGCCGCCGCAGCCGGCGCAACGGCTTGCGTGCCATGTGGGTCAACGACTCGCCCCGGTAGCGGATCTCGCCACCGGTCGGCTCGATCAGGCGCAGGATCGCGCGGCCCAGGGTGGTCTTGCCACAGCCGGACTCCCCCACCACGGCCAGCACCTCGCCGTTCTCCAGCTCGAAACTGACGTCATCCACCGCCCGCACCACATCCACCTGGCGACGCATCAGGCCCTTCAGCACCGGGAAGTGCACCTGCAGGCCGGACACCTGCAACAGCGCTTCGCGCCCCGCGCCCGGCACCGGCGGCAGCGGTGGCAGGTTCTCCGGCAGTGCCTGGATCAGCTTGCGGGTGTAGGCGTCCTGCGGAGCGCGCAGCAGCGGCAGGCATTCACCCTGCTCCACCAGGCGCCCCTGGCGCATCACCGCCACGCGGTCGGCCACCGAGGCCACCACGCCGAAGTCGTGGGTGATCAGCAGCACCGCCATGCCGTTCTTCTCGCGCAGGTGGTCGATCAGCTTCAGGATCTCGGCCTGAATGGTCACGTCCAGCGCGGTCGTCGGCTCGTCCGCGATCAGCAGATCCGGCTCGGCAACCAGGGCCATGGCAATCATCACGCGCTGGCGCTGGCCGCCGGAGAGCTTGTGCGGGTACTCGTCGCGGCGCTGTTCGGGGTTCGGCAACTGCACCTCGCTCAAGACCTCGAGGGTGCGCGCCGCGCGCTGCTCCGGACTCATCTGCGGGCGATGCAGGCGCAGCACCTCCTCGATCTGATCGCCCACCTTCAGCACCGGGTTCAGGGAGGTCATCGGCTCCTGGAAGATCATGCCGACGCGGTCGCCGCGCACATGCTGCATCGCCGCGCTGGGAAGCCCCAGCAACTCCTGGCGGCCTTCGCGTCCGGCCAGCCAGGCCTCGCCCGAGGGCCTTTCGAAGCCCGCATCCAGCAGACGCATGATGGCCAGCGCCGTGATCGACTTGCCGGAGCCCGACTCCCCGACCAGGGCAAACAGCTCGCCCTCGCGGATGGCGAAGCTCACATCCTCCACCAGCGCCGCCTCGCCGTCGCGGTGGCGAATCTGCAGATTGCGCACCTCCAGCATGGTCAGCGCACCCCGCCACTGGTGGCGCTGGTGGCACCGGCCGCCGGGCGTGCACCATCATCGCGATTGGCGGTGCGCGCGGCGGAGCGGGCATGCGGGTCCACTGCGTCACGCAGGGCCTCGCCGATGAGGTTGTAGGCGAACACGGTCAGGAAGATCGCGCCCCCGGGGAAGGCCGCCATCCACCAGTTGAAGGTGGAGCTCTGCACCGCCTGGTTCAGCATCTGGCCCCAGGAGGGGTCATCCACCAGGCCGAGGCCGAGGAACGACAGGGTCGCCTCGGCGAGGATCGCGGAGGCGACGCCAAAACTGGCCGCAACCAGGATCGGCGCGATGCCGTTCGGCAGCATATGCCGGAACAGGATGGACGGCAGCGACAGCCCCGAGGCGATGGCCCCCTGCACGAAATCCTGCTGGCGCAGGCGCAGGAACTCGGCACGCACATAACGGGCGTAGCCGGACCATGAGGTCAGGCCGATGATCAGCATCATCAGGTACAGCGAACGGCCGAAGAAGGCGACGAAGGTCAACAGCAGGAACAGCGTCGGGATGGCCTCGAAGATCTCCACCAGGCGCATCCCGATCATGTCCACGATCCCCGAGAAATAGCCCATCAGCCCACCCAGGATCACCCCGATCCCCAGCGCAATCCCGGTCGCGATGAAGCCTATGGACAGCGCGATGCGCGTGGCGTGGATCATGCGCGAGAGCACGTCGGCGCCGGTATCGTCCGTACCGAACCAGTGCACCCGATCCGGGGACTCGCGCGGGGCCTCCAGCCCGGTATCGGCGTAATCGCGCAGGTAGTCGCGCGGCGAGTACGGGATCGGCGCGCGGATTACCCGCTGATACTCGCCCATCACCTCGGCCTCGCGGTACTGCTCGTGAATCACCAGCGACGGCGGCGACACCGTCTGCCAGGCCACCACGCCCAGCACCGCGCCCAGCACAGCCCAGAGACCGAAGCGCCGCCATGGCCGCCCGGGCAGACGCCAGAAGATCAGTGCCAGCACCAGCAAACCAAACAGGGTGACGTCCGCCGCCGTCAGGTAGCGCAGAAACGGCAGCGCCCACGCGCCGTCGGCGGTCTGCACCAGCAGCGGGTGGGAATTCGCCAGCACCGGCGCGAGGACCGCAACCAGGGTCAGCAGCGCGATCCAGCCAATCCCGAGGCGGGCACCCCAGCGCAGCAGGATCTCGCCCACCACGCGCCGGGCCCAGGAACGGCTGCGGCGCTCCGCCTGCTGCGTGTTGTGCGCGGTCTCAGTCATAGCTCACCCGCGGGTCGACGATGGCGTAGGCCAGATCCGCCAGCAGATAGCCCACCAGGGTCAGCACGCCGGAGATCAGGGTGATCGACAACACCAGCTCGCGGTCGCGCGTCTGCACGGCCTCCACCGCCAGCTTGCCCATGCCATCAATGGAGAAGATCGCCTCCACGATCACCGAGCCGGCCAGCAGCGAGGGCAGCAGCGTGGCCGACACGGTGATCAGGGGCAGCAGGGAATTGCGGAACACGTGACGCCACAGCACGTCGTGCTCGGCCACCCCCTTGGCGCGCGCCGTACGCGCATAATCCGAGGTCAGGTTCTCCAGGACCGCCGAACGCGAAAGCTTGGCCAGGAATGCCAACCCGCCGTAGGACAGGCACAGCACTGGCAATACCAGGTGCCAGGCCCGGTCCAGCAGGAAGCCCGGCACCATATGGCCCGGCGCCAGACCCAGCGCCAGCGCCAGCCCGGCACCCAGCCCCAGGGTGCCCAGATAAAACCCGCGCAGGACGCCCCAGTCGCTGTGCGCCATCATCCAGCCCACCCCGCCCCCGAGAAGCACGGCCACTGCGGTACTGACCATCCCGGCCGGTGCCAGATCGCGGAACATCAGCCAGCCACACACGGCCCCGAGTGCCGCCCCGACTCCGCCGCGGATACGGGCGGGCAGGTAGCGCGCAAGGTAGATCCCCAGCGCCACCCCCAGAAACGGCAGGATCAGCAACAACGGCAACGCCCAGACCACCTCCACCGTGGGCAGGAAGGTCATGTCCAGCGCCGCGCGCTGGCTGAGCCCCCCGGTGGGGAACCACTGCCAGAACTGGTCGGAGGCAAAGAAGCCGATCAGCAACACGCCGGCCAGCATGGTCGGCACCGACCACAGGGCCAGCAGCACGACGCCAGACTGCGAATCGAAGGCCTGGCCATGCTGGGTGGCCGCGCGCACCCCCACCGCGACCGCGACGATGTAGATCAGCGGGATGGAGAGTACGTTCAGCAGCAACGTGATCGGCAAGCGTTCGGCCACCAGATCGATCACCGGCCGGCCATAGCGGAAACTGGTGCCCAGATTGGGGACCTTGAAGTGTGGCCAGCCGGTCAGCGAGCCATCCGCGTCCTGGGCAAATCCGATCGGCGAGATGTTGTTCAGCCAGCGCCCGAACTGCACCGGGGCCGGCTGATCCAGCCCGTAGAGCTGGTTGTAGTAGTCCTCCATCGCCTTCTGTGCCTGGGGCTCCAGGCCCTGCCCTTCGACCAGCGTCAGGGCGCTGATCCCACCGGGCGCGGCCGCCATCACCGCAAACACGACCACGGTGATCCCGAACAGGGTCGGCACCATCAGGAGCATGCGGCGCAGGATGTAGGTCAGCATCGCGTGCGGCGCTCCCCTGCCGCTTCAGCTTCCATGGGCATCGCCGGCTACTGCCCGTACCGCTGCGATTCGAACGGGACGTAGATCTCCAGCGGCACCGCCCCCAGGTTGAGCCCCAGCGCGGTCTGCTCCAGGTTCTGGATGCGCCGGTCGATGAAGGCCAGGGTCTGGCGCCGCATCAGGAAGGTATACGGCTGGTCCTCGTGCAGGATGCGCTCGGCCTCGCGCCAAAGCTCCATGCGCGCGGGCTCGTCCACCTCGCCACGCGCCGCCTCGATCACCGCATCCAGCTCGGGGTTCTGGTAGTGGATGAAGTTGTCGCCACCGGAAACCACCTGACTGGAGTGGAACATCTGGTAGATATCCACCTCCACACCGCTGGTCCAGCCCAGGGTGATGGCATCGAAATCCTGGCGGGTGATTTGTTCCAGCATCACCGACCACTCGGTCGGCGACGGGCGCATCTCGATCCCGGCCCGCGCAAAGAGGTCGCGCAGGAACAGCGCGATGCGGCGGGTGTCCTCGTTGTCCTGGAAATACGACAACTCGAAGGAGAACGGCTCGCCGTCCTCGTTGACCAGCACGCCATCGCGATTGCGTTCGCGGAAGCCGGCCTCGGCCAGCAGTTCCAGGGCACGCTCGACATCATAGGGGATCGGATCGAGATCCGGATTGTGCTGATCGCTGCGCGGCGAAAACGGAGAGATCGCGCGCTCGGCATACCCCAGCATGACCTCCTCGATCAGCCGGTCAACGTCGGTCAGGTAGCTCATCGCCTTGCGCACCCGCGGGTCGGCGAAACGCGTCGGCTCGCCATCGCGCTGCTGGTTCCAGGCAATGTAGGAATAGCCGGCCGTGGGGCTCATGTACTCGTGGGTATCCGCGCGCTCGCGCAGGGCCTCGTCGTCGCGCAGCCGGGCATATTCGCGTGGACGCGCCCCGTAGACGTCAATATCGCGATTGCGGAAGGTGGTCAGGCGCGCACTGTCATTCTGGATGACCCGCCACACAAGCCGATCCAGCGACGGCTCCACCGGTCCCCAGTAACGCGGGTTGCGCTCCAGTTCGATACGGCCGGCATCCGGGGTCCAGCCGGTCGGATCCTCCATGCGGTAGGGTCCGGACCCCAGCAGGATGCCGCGCGACTCGTTGAAGGTCTCCGGATCCTCCAGGTAGCGCCCATAGAAGTGTTCCGGCAGGACATCCAGGCCGCCCGCCACCCGCATGGCGTCGAAGTATGGCTCCTCGAACACGAACCGCACCGTGCGCGCGTCGACGGCCTCGACCGCCTCGATCTTTTCCAGGAAGGCCCTCGCCCGCGGCACCGCGATGGCGTCGGTCATCAGGAAATCGAAGGTGAAGCGGATATCCTCGGCCGTCAGCGGTTCCCCATCGGAGAACTGCAGCCCCGGGCGCAGGCGGAAGGTCAGCTCGGTACCGGTATCGTCGAACCCCCAGGATTCGGCCAGCAACCCCTGCCACTCCAGCGTCTCCGGGTCACGCACCACCAGCGACTCCAGCACGTAGTTCTGCACCTCGGAGGCATAGGCATCGGAGGAGACATACGGCGTGATGGTCGCCAGGCCCGTGCCAAAGGCCTGCACCAGCCAGTCACCCTCGGCGTAGTCCTCCTGCTCGGCCGCGCGCGCCGCTCGCCGGAACGCCGAGGGGACGTCGTCCGCCCGCGCGGCACGCTCGCCATCCATCCCGGCGAAGCGCCCGGAGGCAAGGTCGGATTCCAGGCCCTGCAGGCTGCGCCGCAATGCACGAAGGTCCCGGGCCTGCTCGGTCATGGTGTTCTGCATGGAGGCCATGCGTTGCCACTGGCGGTCGATCTGGACCATCACCAGCAACAGCAGGATACCCAGCACGATCAGGGTCACGATCCAACCAAAATGACGACTCACAAGGCCTCCGGGTTGCTGCGGTGGCAGTCCGGCAGGCCCGATTCCGGGACGCCGGGTGGGCGGCCCTGAAGACCGCAAGTGTTCGCACTATAGCAAGCCATTCCCTCCGGCTCATCGGATGCTGGCCGCACTTGCGGCACATCGGTATGATCCCGAAGACAGTCGCGTCCGTCCCCGGTTCCGCTCGCGGTCGGGCGCCGTCGAGACGACCCGCCCGGGTGCGTCGGCACGGATCAGAATCAAGGAGTTTTACATGGGTTTTCTCAAGGGCAAACGCGCACTGATCGTCGGCGTGGCCAGCAACCGCTCCATCGCCTACGGCATTGCCGCGGCCATGCATCGCGAGGGCGCCGAACTCGCCTTCACCTACCAGAACGAACGCCTGCGCGATCGCGTCGAGAAGCTGGTTGCGGATTTCGACTCCGACATCCTCGTGCCCTGTAACGTCGAGGACGATCGCGAGATCGAACAGGTCTTCGAGCACCTGGACAATTACTGGGACGGGGTCGACATCCTGGTGCACTCGGTCGCTTTCGCGCCCAAGGAGCAGCTGGAGGGGGACTTCCTCGACAACATGACCCGCGACGGCTTCCGCATCGCGCACGATGTCAGCTCCTACAGCCTGGCCGCGCTGGCCAAGGCCGGGCGCGGCATGATGAAGGACCGCGACGCCTCCATCCTCACCCTCAGCTATCTGGGCGCCGAGCGCTCGATGCCCAACTACAACGTGATGGGCCTGGCCAAGGCGAGCCTGGAGGCCAATGTGCGTTACCTGGCCTACACCCTGGGGCCGGAAAGCACCCGGGTGAACGCGATCTCCGCGGGTCCGATCCGCACCCTGGCGGCCTCCGGCATCGGCGACTTCAAGCGCATCCTGGATCACGTCCAGGCCAACGCGCCGCTGCGCCGCAACGTCACCACGGATCAGGTCGGCAACGCCGGCGCCTTCCTCTGCTCCGATCTTGCCTCCGGGATCACCGGCGAAGTGATGTACGTCGACTCCGGCTACAACACGGTCGGGCTGGGCGCCGCCGAGATCGGCCTCGAAAAATAAGGCGACCCGGCGGTACCCGGGCGATTCCGGGTACCAGAAAAAAGCCCGGCACCGCGCAAGCGGGCCGGGCTTTTTCGTGGTCGGGAGCGCACCAAGCGCCCCCTCGCGGTTCTGCGGCGACTAGTCGAGCGCGTCGGGGAAGCGCTTGATCTCCGCCTGCTCTTCCAGCCATGCGAGATAGGACCGGAATTCGGCACTCCCGTAGGCGTTGCCAATCTGGTCGCGCGCCTGCTGGCGCGCCGCGGCATCCACTGCATCCTCGCCCATGCGTACGGCTTCCAGCACGGTCACCGCGAAGTCACCCTCCCCGACCCGGGCGCCGGCAATCTCCACTGCGCCCTCGCCTGGCGCCGCCAGCCGGAACAGGTGGTCCTGCAACCCGGTTGGCAGATCGGCCGCCCGTTCACGGGTGATCTCGACCGACCGACTCCATTCTCCGTTCTCCCCGGCCTCGGCGGTCCAGTCATCGGCTTCGCGCAGTCGCTCGATCAGGGCCTCTCCCGCCTCACGCGCGGCATCCGCGGCGGCCTGACGCTGCAGGCGCTCGCGGATCTCGTCCTCCACTTCCGCCAGCGGGCGCACCTCGGCCGGCTCGTGCTCATCGACACGCAGGATCACGGTGGAACGGTCCTGCAGGTCGATCGCGTCGCTGTTGTTGCCGTCTTCCAGTACCCGCGGGTCAAACGCCGCATCGCGGATGGACCGATGGCGGGCGATGCCATCGCCCGAGCCGCGGGAGAACCAGTCGCTGGTCTGGACCTCCAGGCCCGTGGCGTCGGCGGCCGGCTCCAGAGTGTCCGGAAACTCGATTGCCAGTGCCATCAGGTCGTCCAGGGCGTCGATCTGCATCTGCTCGGCCGTCCGGTCGCGCAGATCCTGCTCGACCTCCTCGCGCACGTCTTCGAACGGCTGCGCCCGGGATTCCTGAATCGAGGTCACCTCAAGGATGAACCAGCCGCGTTCCGTTCGTACCGGCTGGCTGATGAGATCCTTCGGCAGGGTGAAAATGACGGTCTCCAGGGTGGAATCCAGATCGCCCCGGGCGACCTCGCCCAGGCTGCCACCACGGTCGGCCGTCAGGCTGTCTTCGGAGTATTCCTCCGCCAGATCGCCGAAGTCCTCGCCATCATCCAGGCGACTACGCAGTTCGCGGATACGCGCCTCGCCGTCCTCGTCGGTATCCTGGATGCGGATCTGGCGCACCTCGCGCAGTTCCGGCTCTTCGTAGCGGCTGCGATTGACCCGGTAGTGTTCGCGCACCTGATCCTCGGTGACATCGACCCCGGCCTCGAGGCCTTCCGGGTCCAGGCGCAGATAGCTCACCCGCACCCGCTCCGTGGTCGTGAAGTCTTCCGGATTGGCGTCGTAATAGTCGCGGATCGCGTCGTCATCCACCACATCGGGACGATCAAAGTCGTCCGCGGCGAAGACCTTCCAGCTCGCAACCCGCGTCTGGTTGCGCAGGCGGCTATAATCCTCCACCAAGGCTTCCGGCACCACCCCCGTGGCCTGGATGCCACGCTGAATTTGCGACATCACAATACTGCGGGCGATGTCCTGCTCGAAGTCGGCCGGGCTGATGCGCTGAGCATTCAACAACTGGCTGTAGCGTTCGCGGCTGAAGCGGCCCTCCTCCTGAAACACCGGCATGCCGCGGATCTCGCGCAATACGCTGTCGCCCGCCGCCTTGAAGCCGGCGGAATCGGCCGCCTGGCGCAGCAGTTCCTGACGGATCAGGGTCTCCATCGCCTGCAGGCGGATGCCCTGCTCGTCCAGCACGTCATCCGGGATCTCGCCGCCAAACATGCGCGCCATCTCGTCGCGCTGGGCGCGGGCCTCCTGGTGCACGTCGCGCACCGCGATATCCGTGCCGTTCACCTCGGCGGCGACCAGCGGGCCCGCCCCGCCGAAATACTCGCCCAGGCCCCACAGGGCAAAGGGGATGGTGATCAGGCCAATGATCACATAGGCGAGCCAGCCGCTCGCCCGGTCACGAATCGCTTGCAACATGATGGTCTCTGCTCACTCCGGCAATTGGGAGGAAAACGGGAATCAGCGGCCGATGGTAGCAGGCACGCCCGCGCGCGTCTGCGCCTGGGCGGCGGTGTCTGCCACGCAGCGCGCGCTGACAAGAAGAAAGGCCCGACCAAGAGCGTCTACAGGCAGATGAGACGACTGGAAGGGAGGCGCGGCGAAAACCTGAGCTCCTGGACCGGTCTCCTCGCATGAAGCCTGGCCCACTCTCGTGCCGGCGCCGAACACTGGGGACATACCTCGGAACCGTCGGCCTGGAGGATCGGGCCTCGCATTCGATGCGCTCGCGCGATGACAGTGCCCGGCCCCGGACTCCCGAAAATGTGGCTCGGGCTTGGTTCTGCCCTTCCCACATTGCGGTCGACTGCTATGGACCCAAGTCTGGCCCAAAGGTGTGGCTTCGAGCGCTTCGTGGTGGTCAACAAAGAAAAAGGCGCCACAAGGGCGCCTTTCTCAAAGATGGCGGAGCGGACGGGACTCGAACCCGCGACCCCCGGCGTGACAGGCCGGTATTCTAACCAGCTGAACTACCGCTCCGTATTCGTGCAGCGCAACCAGGGTCAGGGTTGCACTTGGTGGGTGCTGACGGGTTCGAACCGCCGACATTCGCCGTGTAAAGGCGACGCTCTACCAACTGAGCTAAGCACCCGATAAAGCGCGCTAGTTTACTCGATCCTTGAGCGCTTTACCAGCCTTGAACGAAGGCGTTTTCGAGGCGGCAATCTGGATGCTCTGACCGGTACGCGGGTTACGGCCGGTGCGGGCTTCACGCTCGCGCACCAGGAAGGTACCAAAGCCCACGAGGGAGACCTGGTCACCCTTGGCGAGGGTATCGCCGACCACACTCACCATGGCATCCACGATCTTGCCGGCCTGGGCCTTGGGAACATCGGCTTCCGCCGCGATCGCGTCGATCAATTCGGATTTATTCATGAAGCGCTTCCTTATCTCAGTGGTGACTCAGGCTTTCTGCCGGACGGGGCCTAGCTTACACCAGCCGGGGACCTTTTCTCCATGGTCCCTCGACTGCCCTCGGCACGAAATCAGATGATGCGCATGGGGTTATAGCAAGCCCCCCGAAAAAGTGTCAAACGCCCGTCCGGCGGGGCGCTCGGCCGGGCGTGAACCCGCACACAAAAAACCGCGGGCGCCGATGAATCCAGCGCCCGCGGTTTCTCTCCAATTACAGATGCTTAGTGATGCCGGACCCGACGGCGACCGGATTCCTTGGCCGGCTTGACGACTTCCTCGACCTTCTCTGGCGTTTCCCCGGCCTTGCCTTCGGGCATGTGGGTCAGCGCGAGCTCGAGGACCTCGTCGATCCAGCGCACCGGACGAATATCCAGCTTCTGCTTGATGTTCTTCGGGATGTCGACCAGGTCCTTCTCGTTCTCTTCCGGGATCAGGACGGTGCGAATCCCTCCGCGGTGGGCGGCCAGCAACTTCTCCTTCAGGCCCCCGATCGGCAGAACCTGACCACGCAGCGTAATCTCGCCGGTCATCGCGACATCCGCCCGCACCGGGATACCGGTCAGTGCCGAGACGATCGCGGTGCACATGCCGATGCCCGCGGACGGGCCATCCTTCGGCGTCGCGCCCTCCGGCACGTGGATGTGCAGGTCCTTCTTCTCGTGGAAGTTCTCCTCCAGGCCCAGGGCCTCGGCGCGCGAGCGAACCACGGTCAGGGCGGCGTGGATCGATTCCTGCATCACGTCGCCGAGCTTGCCGGTCTGCTGGGTCTTGCCCTTGCCCGGGACCACGCTGGCCTCGATGGTCAGCAACTCGCCGCCGACCTCGGTCCAGGCGAGGCCCGTGACCTGCCCGACCTGATCGTTTTCCTCGGCCAGGCCGAAGCGGAAGCGACGCACGCCGAGATATTTCTCCAGCGTCTTGGGCGAGACCGAGGTGGTGCGTGCCCGCTCCTTCTCGCTGGCCAGCAGACGCTGCTTGGCCACCTTGCGGCAGACCTTGGCGATCTCGCGCTCCAGCGAGCGCACGCCGGCCTCGCGGGTGTAGTACCGCACCATGTCGCGCACCGCCGAATCGGAGATCTGGATCTCGGCCGGCTTCAGGCCGTTGGCCTTGATCTGCTTGGTCAGCAGATAGTTGTGCGCGATGTGGACCTTTTCGTCCTCGGTGTAGCCGGACAGGCGGATGACCTCCATGCGGTCCAGCAACGGCCCCGGGATGTGCATGCTGTTGGCCGTGGCCACGAACATCACGTCCGACAGGTCGAAATCGACCTCCAGGTAGTGGTCGCTAAACGTGTGGTTCTGTTCCGGATCCAGCACCTCGAGCATCGCCGAGGCCGGGTCACCCCGGAAGTCCATCGCCATCTTGTCGATTTCGTCCAGCAGGAACAGCGGGTTGCGCACACCGACCTTGGCCAGGTTCTGGATGATCTTGCCCGGCAGCGAGCCAATGTAGGTTCGGCGATGGCCGCGGATCTCGGCCTCGTCGCGTACGCCGCCCAGCGCCATGCGCATGAACTTGCGATTGGTCGCGCGGGCGATGGATTGCCCCAGCGAGGTCTTGCCAACCCCGGGCGGGCCGACCAGGCACAGGATCGGGCCCTTCAGCTTGCGCACGCGGGACTGCACCGCGAGATACTCGAGGATGCGTTCCTTGACCTCTTCCAGGCCGTAGTGGTCCTCGTTGAGGATCTTCTCGGCGCGCGTCAGGTCCTTGCTGACCCGGGTCTTTTTCTTCCACGGGACGTTGACCAGCCAGTCGATGTAGCTGCGCACGACGGTGGCCTCGGCCGACATCGGAGACATCATCTTCAGCTTGTTCAGCTCGGCGGTGGCCTTCTTCTTGGCCTCCTCCGGCATCCCCGCCTTCTCGATCTTGTCGGCCAGGTCTTCCTGCTCGTTCGGCGCGTCCTCGAGATCCCCCAGTTCCTTCTGAATGGCCTTCATCTGCTCATTCAGGTAGTACTCGCGCTGGGACTTCTCCATCTGCTGCTTCACGCGGCCACGGATCTTCTTCTCGATCTGCAGCACATCCATCTCGCCCTCGATCTTGGCGACCAGGTGCTCCAGGCGCGCGCGCACATTGGC
Source organism: Thioalkalivibrio sp. ALMg13-2 (assembly GCF_000381185.1). Classification (NCBI taxonomy): domain Bacteria; kingdom Pseudomonadati; phylum Pseudomonadota; class Gammaproteobacteria; order Chromatiales; family Ectothiorhodospiraceae; genus Thioalkalivibrio; species Thioalkalivibrio sp. ALMg13-2. The sequence goes on from NZ_KB906105.1 coordinate 79,485, forward strand.
GATCTCGAGGACTTCCTGCTTTTCCTCCAGCTTCAGCGACATGTGCGCGGCAATGGTGTCGGCCAGGCGCGAGGTGTCGTCGATCCCGGCCAGCGAGGTCAGGATCTCCGGCGGGACCTTCTTGTTCAGCTTGATGTACTGCTCGAACTGATTCAGCGCGGAGCGGCCGAGGATCTCCAGCTCCTTGTCCTCGGTGTCGTATTCCTCGTCGATCAACCGGATGTCGGAGACGAAGTAGTCCTCTTCCTTCTCGACATTGCCGGTCGTGGAGATATCCATCACATGCGCGCGCTGGGCACCCTCCACCAGCACCTTGATGGTGCCGTCGGGCAGGCGCAGCAGCTGCAGGATATTGCCCAGGGTGCCAATCTGGTGCAGATCGCCGGCCTCCGGCTCGTCGACCTCCGCGCTCTTCTGCGCGACCAGCAGCACCTGCTTGTTCTCGGCCATGGCCGAATCCAGCGCCCGGATCGACTTCTCGCGACCCACGAACAGCGGGATGACCATGTGGGGATAAACCACGACATCGCGCAGCGGCAGGACCGCGACGCGCTTGACGGGGGAGTCCACCTCGTTCTGGGAGGAGTGGGTATCGGTCATGTTGCCCCCTAAGGGCTGGACGAATGTACAGGAGGAAGTGGGGGCGGCGGCGCCCGTTTCAAGGGCGCCGCAACACTTCCGCTCAGGAATCCGCGGCAGCCTGCTTCTTCGCGAACGAGTCGTTCTCGTAGACCAGGTACGGCTCGGCATCGCCACGGATCACCGCCTCGTCGATCACCACCTTGCTGACCCCCTCCATGGAAGGCAGCTCGTACATGGTGTCGAGCAGGATGTTCTCCATGATGGTGCGCAGACCGCGCGCACCGGTCTTGCGGGCCATCGCCTTGTGGGCGATCGCGGACAGGGCATCGTCGCGGAACTCGAGCTCCACGCCCTCCATCTCGAACAGGCGCGCGTACTGCTTGATCAGGGCGTTCTTCGGCTGGGTCAGGATCGTGATCAGTGCGTCCTCGTCGAGCTCGTCCAGCGTCGCCTGCACCGGCAGACGGCCAACGAACTCGGGGATCAGGCCATAGCGCACCAGGTCATCGGCCTCCAGCTGCTTCAACCACTGGCCACCGGACTTGGCCGCCTCGGTGGTGCGCAACTCGGCGCCAAAGCCGATCCCGCCCTTCTCGGCGCGCTGCTGGATCACCTTCTCCAGCCCGGAGAAGGCACCGCCACAGATGAACAGGATATTGCTGGTATCGACCTGCAGGAATTCCTGCTGCGGGTGCTTGCGCCCGCCCTGCGGCGGCACCGAGGCGGTGGTGCCCTCGATCAGCTTCAGCAGGGCCTGCTGCACGCCCTCGCCCGAGACGTCACGGGTGATGGACGGGTTGTCCGACTTGCGCGAGACCTTGTCGATCTCGTCGATGTAGACAATGCCGTTCTCGGCCTTCTCGACGTCGTAGTCGCACTTCTGCAGCAGCTTCTGGATGATGTTCTCGACATCCTCGCCCACGTAGCCAGCCTCGGTCAGCGTGGTGGCATCGGCGATGGTGAACGGGACATTCAGTACCCGCGCCAGGGTCTCGGCCAGCAGCGTCTTGCCGGAGCCGGTGGGGCCGATCAGCATAATGTTCGACTTGGACAGCTCGACATCGTCCTTGCCGGCCCGGGCCTGCAAGCGCTTGTAGTGGTTGTACACCGCGACCGAAAGGATCTTCTTCGCGGAGTTCTGGCCGATCACGTAGTCGTCGAGGATCGCGCGGATCTCGTGCGGCGTCGGCAGGGAATCACGCTCGGCGTGCCCCGCTTCCTGCATCTCCTCGCGGATGATGTCGTTGCACAGTTCGACGCACTCGTCGCAGATGAATACGGATGGCCCGGCGATCAGCTTGCGCACCTCGTGCTGGCTCTTTCCGCAGAAAGAACAGTACAGGAGCTTGCCGTCGGCGGGGGGGGTGGTTTCGTCGCTCATCCGTTTGCCTCGGTTGCGATTTCAGTGTTCTTCAGAACATGCCCCGTTTGCCTGGCAGTTGCAAACGAGCCAAGCGGAAGTCCGGTATTGAAGCCGCGCCCCGCAGCGGTGCTCCAGGGCGCAGTTGCGAAGGACGCGGACTCAGCTCGCGGAGTCGCGGTGGGTCAGCACGTGGTCGACCAGGCCGTATTCCTTCGCCTCGGTCGCGGTCAGGAAACGGTCGCGATCGGTGTCCTCCGCGATCTTCTCCACCGGCTGGCCGGTGTGGTGGGCCAGCACATTGTTCAGTTCATCACGGATCTTCAGGATCTCGCGGGCGTGGATGTCGATATCCGAGGCCTGGCCCGAGAATCCGCCCAGCGGCTGATGGATCATCACCCGTGAATGCGGCAGGGTGTGCCGCTTGCCAGCGGCACCGCCCGCCAGCAGCACGGCGCCCATGCTGGCCGCCTGGCCGACGCACAGCGTGCTGACCTCGGGCTTGATGAACTGCATGGTGTCGTAGATCGCCATGCCAGCGGTGACCGCACCGCCCGGGGAATTGATGTACAGACTGATTTCCTTGTCCGGATTTTCCGACTCGAGGAACAGCAGCTGGGCCACGATCACATTGGCCATGTAGTCCTCGACCGGACCCACGCAGAAGATCACTCGATCCTTCAGCAGGCGGGAGTAGATGTCGTAGGCGCGCTCGCCGCGGGCGGTCTGCTCGACCACCATCGGTACCAGGTTCAGCCCCTGGGCGTGTTGTGCGCCCTGGTCGGCCATATCGTGGCTCATTCAGTCGACTCCTTGTTCGGATTCATCACGTCCTGGAAGCTGGTTTCCTTCTCGGTGACCTTGCCCTGCTCGAGCACCCAGTCAACGACCTGATCTTCCAGCACCAGTGACTCCAGGTTGCTCTTCGCCTGGGGATTGGAGCGGTAGTACTGCTTCACCTCTTCCGGATCCTCGTAGGTTGCGGCCATCTCCTCGAGATCGCGCTCGACCCGCTCGGCGTCCACCTCGAACCCCTTCTGTTCGATGATGGCGCGCAGCGCCAGGCCCAGGCGCACGCGACGCTTGGCTTCTTCCTCGAACAGGCTGTCCGGCAGCGGCTGGGTCTGCTGCGCGCCGCCGAAACGCTTCTCGGCCTCTTCGCGCAGGCGGTTGACCTCCGACTTCACCAGGGCCTCCGGAAGATCGAAGTCGTGCTTGTCGACCACGGCCTCCAGCACCTGTTGCTTGACCCGACCCTTCAGGGCCTGACGCAGTTCCCGCTCCATATTGGACCGCACATCGGCGCGAAGTTTCTCGACCGAGCCGTCCTCGATGCCGAATTTCTTCGCAAATTCCTCATCGACCTCCGGCAGCTTGGGGCCTTCGACCTGCTTGATGGTCAGCGCGAACTGTGCGGTCTGGCCCTTCAGGTTCTCCGCCGGGTAGTCGTCGGGGAAGGTGACATCGATGGTCGGCTCCTCGCCGGTCTTCACACCCTTGAGCTGTTTCTCGAAGTCCTCGATCAGGCGCCCGGCACCAAGCTCGATCTGGAAGTCGTCGGCCTTGCCGCCCTCGAACTCCTCGCCGTTCAGCGAGCCGACGAAGTCCAGCGTCACCCGGTCGCCTTTCTTCGCCTTGCGTTTGACCTCGGCCCACTCCTTGTTCTGCTCGCGCAGGGAGTCGATCACGCGATCGATGTCCTCGTCCCCGACCTCGGCCACCGGGCGCTCGATCTCGACGCCGGAGAAGTCGGCCACCTCCACTTCCGGGAACACCTGGAAGCTGGCGGTGAATTCGATCGCGTCGGTGCCTTCCAGATTGGTCGGCTCGATGCTCGGGTTACCGGCCGGCTCCAGGCCCTCCTGCTGCACCGCCTCGCGGTAGCTTTCCTGCAGGACCTCGCTCAGAACCTCCTGATACACACCGGTGCCGTAGCGCTGGCGCACGACCTTCAGCGGGACCTTGCCCGGGCGGAAGCCGTCCAGCTTGACCCGCTTGGCGAGGGACTTCAGGCGATTGTCGACCTCGGTATCGATCCGCTCGGAGGGGACCTGGATGGTCATCTTGCGTTCCAGGTTGCCGGTGGCTTCAACAGAAACTTGCATGGAGGGCCTCGTCATAGTTCGGTAATCGGTCATCCCTGCCGATCGCAGTGGTAACCTTCATGGCTGGTCGGAATGCAGACAGTGGTGCGAAAGGAGAGACTCGAACTCTCACGGGTTTTACCCCACTGGGACCTAAACCCAGCGCGTCTACCAGTTCCGCCACTTTCGCAATCTTGCAGAAAACTCTTGTTGCGTTCGCGCGTTAGCCGCGCATTCTAGCGTGTTCCCCACCCACAAACACAAAGAGCCCGTATAGACGGGCCCTTGTGCCGGTGCGGGGACCGGAGAAAATGGTGGGTCGTGTAGGATTCGAACCTACGACCAATTGGTTAAAAGCCAACTGCTCTACCAACTGAGCTAACGACCCTTTTCGGTTCGGCCCGGAGCGAACATCTGAATCGCCCTGGCCGTTGCAAAGTCGAAGGCCCGGGATCGCCGGGCCTCCAGTGCCGCGTAGTTTACGGCGCGACGGGGAAAACGCAAGACGTGCCCCCGTCGCTATGCCATCAGATGGCTTCCAGCTTGCGCATGCCGCCCGGCAGCAGCTTCATGTCCACCAGCGAGGTGATCAGCGCCTTGCCGAAGCTGGCCTCGTCTTCGTAGACCATCTTGTAGTACTGGATCTTCATGGTCAGCGCAGAGCCGAACACGATGAAGGCGAAGGTGAAGAAGCCACCCAGTGCCAGCGCGGAGACCCCCGTCACCGCCTGACCTATGGTGCAGCCAAGCGCCAGGATGCCGCCAACGCCCATCAGGACGCCACCAACGAAGTGATTGGCGAAGTCGCGGAAGGACGAGAACCACTCGAAACGGAAGCTGCGCGACACCAGGGCCCAGAAGAACGAACCCAAGATAACGCCCGCCAGAGCCAACACGCCGAAGTACAGCAGGGTGCGGTCGAAGCCGCTGGACACATAGCCCACGCTCTGCCCCATCGGGTTAATGAAGGTAAACGATTGATTGGCCCAAGGCGCGGACAGCGCCGGACGCTCGCCATCATCCGCATCGGACACGAAATCCCATTCCTGGATGTATTCCTGGGTGCTGTACACGCCGCCCATGCCGTCGTCGACCTGGATGTTGCTAGTCAACCACCAGGCACCGATCACGACCAGGCCGATCACCAGACCGCCCAGGATGTTGTCAAAGCTCTTGCGGAAGTCCGCGGCCTTGAAGATCAGGGCCAGCAGCAGCACGCCGATCACCAGACCCAGCACCAGGCGCGCAGTCAGCGCGTTCTCGCCGGCGATGATGGAACCCAGATCCTGGCCGTTTTCCATCTGGACGGCGACGCTGTCCATCCAGCCGAACAGCAGCTGGAACAGGGTCTGGCCCGTGCCAAACACCGTCTCGCGGCTGGTCAACCAGAAGGCAATCACGCCGATGATGATCATGACCATCACGGACTTGAGGTTACCGCCACCGACACGCACCAGCGTCTTGTTACCGCAGCCCGACGCATAGGTCATGCCGATCCCGAACAGGAAACCGCCCAGCACATGGCCCAGCCAGTTGAAGTTGGACCCACGGTAGGGAGGGAACGAGCCCTCGGCACTCAACACACCGAAGAATTCGAGCACCGCCACACCCAGCATGGCCACGGCAATGGCCAGCAACCAGGAGCGCATGCGCCCAGTATCACCCATGTTTACCCAGTCGGAGACCGCACCCATGGTGCAGAAGTTGGTCTTGTTCGCGACCGCACCCATGATGAAGGCGAGAATGAACGTCCCGCCGAGGAACGCCAATGCGGCGGTTGAAAAGCTGGAGAATTCCATCGCGTATCCTCTCAATGAAAGATTTCAGGGCACGCCTGCACCCATGGGGTGCGCAGCATACATCGGACGCTAGACGAGATCGAGCCCGCTTTCATTCCTGCCCGAGGCATTCCGGGGCCGCGGCTCAGTCGGGGACATAGCGAGTCGGGTCGGGGACACCGGCGGCCGCGAAGCCCTCACGGCGGATGCGGCAGCTGTCGCAGCGCCCGCATGCGCGGCCGGCGGCATCGGCCTGGTAGCAGCTGACCGTCTGGCTGTAGTCGACCCCGAGGCGGACCCCGGCCTGGATGATCTCGGCCTTGGAGCAGTGCATCAGCGGCGCCCGCACCTCCCAGGGCGTGCCCTCCACCCCGCTGCGGGTCGCCACCCGGGCGAGGTCGCGGAAGGCTTCGATGAAGGCCGGACGACAATCCGGGTAGCCGGAGTAGTCCACCGCATTGGCCCCCACATACAGCAGGCGCGCGTCCAGGGTCTCGGCAAACCCCAGGGCGAGCGCCAGAAACACCGTGTTGCGTGCCGGCACGTAGGTCACGGGGATGCCCTCGGTCGGTGCCGTGGGCACGGCGATCGCGGCGTCCGTCAGTGCGGACCCACCAATCGCGCTCAGATCCACCGCCACTACGCGGTGATCCGTCACGCCCTGGGCGGCGGCTACGCGCCGCGCAGCGTCCAGCTCCGTGTGATGGCGTTGACCGTAGTCGATCGACAGGGCGTGACAGTCCAGCCCCTCGGCGCGGGCCATGGCCAGGCAAGTCGCCGAGTCGAGCCCGCCCGAGAGCAGCACCACGGCCTTCTCCGCGCGCTCACTCATCTCAGCGCCCTGGCTGGTCGCCCCAGAGGAGCTTGTGCAGCTGCAGCTGAAAGCGAACCGGGAGGCGTTCCGCGATGATCCAGTCGGCCAGGGCCCTCGGTTCCAGTTCGCCGTACACCGGCGAGAAGAGGACCTCGACCTCCGGGGCCAGCCCCAGACGCTCCAGCTCGGCTCGCGCCCAGTCAAAGTCCTCGCGCCCGGCCAGCACGAACTTCAGCTGGTCGCCGGCCTTCAGCCGGGGGATATTTTCAGGGCGATTGCGAGCGGACTCCTGCGAGGCCGGCGCCTTCCAGTCCATCACGATGGCCACCCGCGGATCGACACCCGCGATCTCCATCGCCCCGCTGGTCTCCAGCGAAACGCTGAAACCGGCATCGCACAGGCCCTCCAGCAGCGGCAGGCAGCCCGGCTGCGCGAGCGGCTCGCCACCCGTCACGCAGACATGCCGAACCCCGGCGCGCCCGACCCAGTCAAGGATCGTCGCCAGCATCAGGGCCTCGCCCCCCTCGAAGGCGTATTCGCTGTCACACCAGCGACAGCGCAGCGGGCAACCGGTCAGGCGCACGAAGGCGGTGGGCCAGCCTACCTGCGCCGCCTCCCCCTGCAGGGAGACGAACATCTCGGTGATCCTCAGCCGCACCGCGGCCGGGTCGATCACCCCGGCGCCCCGGGCATCGCGCAGCGTGTCCGTGGTCATTGGCTGTCTTCGATCCGCCGCAGGCGCTCACGGGCCAGGCGATCCAGGGTGGTCCCGCCGTAGTCGGCCCGAACCGCCTCCAGGGCCTCGCGCGCCGCGTCGAAGTTCTGCAGTTCGTAGTGGGCGTAGCCGATCTTCAGCAGGGCATCCCCACCCTTGTCGCTTTCGGGGAACTCCTCGCGCAGACGCTCGAAATCCTCCAGCGCTGCTTCGAACTCGCCGCTGGCGTATTTCGCCTCGGCCAGCCAGTACCAGGCATTGGCGGTGAAGTTGCCCTCGGGGTAGTCCTCGATGAACTGCTCTAGCTTGCGCATGGCCGTGGTGTAATCCCCGGCCATCAGGTCGTCAAACGCTGCCTGATAGGCGGCCTGCTCGTCCGCTTCCGGCAGGTCCAGTTCGACCACTTCCTCCCGCGGAGCGGCATCCGTGGCTACCGCCCCGCTCTCGAACGCGCCCACCCGCTCATCCAGATGACGGAACTGATCGCGCTGGCGGGTGCTGAGACGGTTCATCTCGTGGCGCAGGGTTTCCACCTCGCCACGCAGTTCGCGCAGGTCCCGACTCAGCGACTCCGAGACCTGCAGCAGTTCGTTCATCGCACTGGAATCCAGCACCCGCTCGACGCGCTCGAGGCGGCGTTCGAGCTGGCGGATCTGCGACTGGGTGGCGAACACCGTGTCGTCCTGGGCCCCGGCCGTGCCCGGCACCAGGGCCAGCGGGGCCAGGGCAAAGGTTACGGCCAGAATGACACCAGAAAGAAGGCCCGGACGTCCCGGGCACCGAAACAGAAATGCCCCCGAGGGGGCATTTCCGCAAGACTTGTCGAGCTTTGATTGCATCTGGCTTCCCGTCGCTTAGCGCCGGGATTCGTAGACCAGCTCGACCCGGCGATTCTTGGCCCAGGCCTCCTCGTTCTGCTGGAAGGCCACCGGCATCTCTTCACCATAACTGATGACCTCGAGCTGGTCATCCGAGGCGCCGTTCAGATTCAGCACCCGGCGCACCGACTGCGCCCGGCGTTCGCCCAGAGCCAGGTTGTACTCGCGCGTGCCGCGCTCGTCGGTATGCCCTTCCAGACGCAGGCGCGCACCCGAATTCTGCGAGAGGTAGGCGGCATGCGCCTCCAGCATCGGCATGTATTCGGACTTGACCTCGTCGCGGTCGAACTCGAAATACACCAGGCGTTCGGCCAGCGGGCTTTCCGGATCGTCCAGAGCCGCCGCGTCGAAATCGCGATCTCGACCCAGGCCGCGGGCCTCGGCGGCCTCGCGTTCGGCACGCGCCTGTTCGGCGGCCGCCTCGCGCTCGGCGGCACGTTCGGCATCCTCGGCATCGCGCGTGGGTGTGGCACAGGCCGACAGGGCCGCAATGACGACAGCCGCAAGGGCCAGGCGAAACAGGTTATTCATGGCGTTCGTTTCCTCGAAAAAGGGACAGTAAATAGGTCCGGGGACATCAGTTCAGGGGCGACCAGGCAGGTTCGCGCACTTCGCCTTCGCGGGCGGCCAACCGCTGGTGCACCTGGCCGTCGCGACTGACGGAGCCGAGCACGCCTCGCCCCCCATCCGTCATGGCATACAGAATCATGCTGCCATTGGGTGCAAAGCTTGGCGACTCTGCATCGCGCCCGTCCGTGAGGCGCGTCACACGGCGATCATCCAGATCGAGACGTGCCAGCTGAAATCCGCCATCGCCCCCATGGACGTACACCAATGAGCGGCCATCCGGGGAAATCGTGGCCGCCGCCGCGTAGCCGCTCTCGAAGGTGAGACGGCGCGCATTGCCACCGCTGGCCGGCTGGGCATAGATTTGCGGCGCGCCCGCACGATCCGAGGTGAAGTAGATGGTGTCGCCGTCGGGTGACCAGACCGGCTCGGTCTCGATCGCGCTGGAGCGCGTCAGTTGACGCAGATCGCCTGAGTCCAGATCCATCACGTAGATATTCGGCGAGCCGTCGCGCGAAAGGCTCAGCGCCAGCTGGCGGCCGTCCGGGGACCAGGCCGGGGCGCTGTTAATGCCGGTAAAACTCGCGATCCGGTTGCGCTCGCCGGTCTCCACATTCTGACGGAACACCTCGGAGCGGCGATTCTCGAAGGAGACGTAGACCAGCTCACGACCGTCCGGCGACCAGTCCGGCGACATGATCGGATCCCGCGACCGGAACAGGGTACGCGGATTGGCGCCGTCGGAGTCCGCGACCTCCAGGCGAAACTCGCGCGAGTCGTTGCGGCGCTCGACGCTGACAAACGCGATACGCGCACTGAAGGCACCCGGGTCGCCGGTGATCTGCTCGTAGACGATATCCGACACGCGATGCGCGCCGCGGCGCAGCATGTCCGCCGGCACCGGGATACGCCAGCCGCCCAGGCGTTCCTCGGCCAGCACGTCGAACACGTGGAACTCGACCAGCACGTTGTCGCCGTCGGGGCGCATCGAGCCGACCACCAGGTACTCCAGACCCGCCTCGGCCCAGGGCTGGGCAAGGAAGTCGGCTGGGCCCGAGGGTGCTTGGGGCAAACCGTCGCGTTCGACGTCAAACAGCCCGCTCCGGGTCAGATTCGCGGCCAGGATCTGGTCCACATCCTCGCCCGGACGCCCGTCGCCGTCCCAGGTGAACGGAGCCACGGCCACCGGGATCGCACCCGTCACCCCCTCGGTTACCGTCACTTCCAGTACCGCCTGGGCCTGCGCCGACCAAAGCAGCGCCAACCCCAGCAGCATCGTATGAATCATTCGTTGCATGTGTTTCCTCGTGGACCGGCTTGCGCCGGCCCGGTCAGTCGGGCTCGAAGCGGATGCGCACCCCACCGCGCACGGCATCCGCATCCGGTGGGCGCGGCAGCGACGACAGGCGATCCATGGTCTGACGGACCGAGTCGCAGAAGGCGGGCCCGCCGGAGCAGCTCTCGATGTCGAAATTGATGATACGCCCGGTCTCGTTGACGCGCACGAGAACGATGGCACGATCCGAGGCATCCAGCCCCGATGGCTGGCGCCAGCGTCGCTGCACCACCGACTGCACCTGCGCGCGCCATTCGTTCAGCTCACGATCCGCCTGTGCCTGGCGTTCCGCGGCCTCGCGCCGGGCCTGCGCCTCGGCCATGCGCTCCTGCTCGCGCTCCATCGCCTCGCGGCGGCGCTGCTCTTCCAGTTCGCGCTCCTGCTCGGCGCGGCGCTCGGCCTCTTCCCGTTCGCGGCGTTCGGCCGCCTCGCGCTCGCGGCGCTCCGCCTCTTCCTGCGCCTGACGCTCCGCTTCCTCGCGCTCCCGCCGTTCCGCCGCCTCACGCTCGCGCGCCTCCTCGGCCTCACGCCGGGCCTGTTCCGCAGCCTCGCGCTCCTGGCGGATACGCTCGCGTTCGGCCTCGGCCTCCTCGCGCGCCTGGCGACGCTCCTCCTCGGCCTCGCGGCGGGCCTGTTCGGCATCCTCCAGGGCCTGCTGGCGCGCGCGCTCCTGTTCCTCGCGGCGGCGTTGCTCCTCGGCCTGGCGGCGCTCTTCCTCGCGCCGGGCCTGTTCCTCGGCGCGGCGGCGTTCCTCTTCGGCGCGCAGCTGTTCGGCGACCTGCTCCTGCTCGGCGACTTCGCGCTGGTGTTCGATGCGATCGAAGGTCTCGGCATCCACCGCGACCGCGTCGATCACCTCGATATCCTCCTGCACCGCGATCTCGACAGCGGCACGGGTGGAGGTCGGCGAGACGAGGCTGACATTCAGCAACAACGCCGCAAACAACACGCCATGCAGAAGCAGGACGAGGACCAGGCTCAAGGGATGACGACGCAGGAGCTCGAACACGGCGGGGCGGCTCAGTCCTGGTTGTCGCGCGGCGGCTCGGTGATCAGCCCGACCCGGCCGCCTCCGGCACGCTGCAGGGCAACCATGGCATCGATCACGCGGCCGTAATCGACATTGCGGTCACCGCGCACGAAGGTCTGGGTACCCGGATTTTCGGCGAGGAACTCGCGCACGATCTCGGTCATCTCCTGCGGCGCCAGCGGCTCGTTCACATAGGGCCCCTGGTTCAGGCTCATGGCGCCGCCGGCATCCACCGTGACCACCAGCGGCTCGGCCGCCTGCGGGTCCTCTTCCATGGCCTCGGCATCGGCCTCCGGGAGGTCGACATCCACGCCCTGCTGCAGCATGGGCGCGGTGATCATGAAGATGATCAGCAGAACGAGCATCACGTCGATGAACGGCACGACGTTGATCTGCGACATGGGCCGCCGCAGGCGGCGACTGTTGCGACGCGACTCGGCCATGGCTTAGGCCGGCGCCCCGGCGGCACCCTCGGCAGGCTTGCCCGCCCCCTGGCGATTCAGCAGGGCCACGAACTCGTCGCCGAAGTTCTCCAGGCGCGAGGCCACGCGGTCAACATCCCCGGCGAAGCGATTGTAGGCGATCACCGCCGGGATGGCGGCGAACAGGCCAAGCGCGGTCGCGATCAGGGCCTCGGCAATCCCGGGGGCCACCATCGCCAGCGTGGCCTGCTGCACCCCGGACAGCCCCAGAAAGGCATGCATGATGCCCCACACCGTCCCGAACAGGCCGATGTACGGGCTGGTCGAACCGACCGTGGCGAGGAACTGCAGGTAGCGCTCCATCTCGTCGGTCTCGCGCGCGATGGCCACACGCATCGCGCGGTGCGCGGGCTCGCCGGGCGCCATGCCGTGCTGGCGGGCCCGCAGGAATTCCTTGAAGCCCGAGGAGAAGACATGCTCCATGCCGGACATCTCCGACTTGCGCCGCACCCCCTCGTACAGATGCGACAGGTCGGCGCCGGACCAGAAGCGCTCCTCGAATTCATCGCTGGCGCGGTGGGCCGCGTTGAGGGAACGCGCCTTGATGATAATCACCAGCCAGGAGAGCACCGAGGCGACCACCAGGATCACCATGACCAGCTGCACGATCAGACTCGCGTCCATGATCAGCTGGTACATTGAAAAGTCGACTGTCACTTGTCCATCTCCCGTTATGCCTTTGTTCCATCCGCCGCACGCAGCGCGTGCGTCACTTCATCGGGGATTGCCACCGGCGCCTGCCGGGCCACGTCCACACAGGCAATGCCGACCTCGCCGGTCACCAGCACCGCCGCGTCACGCTGCACCGCCTGCGCGAATTCGATGCTGGCGCGGCGCAGACGCTGCACCCGGCAGGTCACCGTCAGGGCCTCGTTGAAATGGGCGGGGCGCTGCATCTCCACAGACAGACGCCGCACGGCGAACACAATTCCGTACTCGGCGCGCAGCCGGTCCTGCTCGAAGCCCAGCGCACGCAGCCATTCGGTCCGCGCGCGCTCCATGAATTTCAGATAATTCGCGTGGTAGACCACGCCACCGGCATCGGTGTCCTCGTAATACACCCGCACCGGCCATTCGAAATCCGTCGTCATGGCTGGCGCGCGCCCTCGGCCATCGGCGTCAGCAAGTCACCCTCCTCCGTGCGCGCCAGACCAAACATGGCCAGCGTGCGGCGGGTCGCCTGGCGCCCGCGCGGGGTGCGCTGCAGATAGCCCTGCTGGATCAGGAACGGCTCGACCACATCCTCCAGCGTGCCGCGGTCCTCGTTCATCGCGGTGGCCAGACTCTCGACCCCGACCGGGCCGCCATCAAACTTCTCCACCAGCACCTCCAGCAGACGGCGGTCCTGGGCATCCAGCCCCGAGGCATCGATCGCCAGCAGGTCCAGCGCCTGCGCGGCCACATCGAGCGTCACCACGCCGTCGGCCCGCACCTGGGCGAAATCGCGCACCCGCCGCAACAGACGATTGGCCAGACGCGGCGTGCCGCGCCCGCGGCGCGCGATCTCGGTCGCGCCCTCGGCCTCGATCCCCACGCCCAGCAAGCCGGCGGCGCGATTCACGATATGCGCGAGATCGGGGACAGTGTAATGATCGAGGCGCTGGACGATACCGAACCGGTCACGTAACGGGGCCGAGAGCAGCCCGGCGCGGGTGGTGGCCCCCACCAGCGTGAACGGCGGCAGGTCCACCTTGATCGAACGCGCGGCCGGACCCTCGCCGATCACGATATCCAGCTGGCCATCCTCCAGGGCGGGATACAGGATCTCTTCCACCACCGTCGGCAGGCGGTGGATCTCGTCAACGAACAGGACATCGCGCGGCTCCAGCGCGGTGAGGATCGCCGCCAGGTCGCCGGCGCGCTCCAGCACCGGGCCGGAGGTCTGACGCAGGCCCACCCCCAGTTCGTTGGCAATGATATGCGCGAGGGTCGTCTTGCCCAGCCCGGGCGGGCCGGCGACCAGCGTATGGTCCAGAGCCTCGTCACGCCCGCGGGCGGCCTCGATGAACAGCCCCAGTTGCTCGACCACGCGCGGCTGACCGGTGTAGTCCGCGAGCCGTTTCGGGCGCAGGCTGACCTCCGCCCGCTCTTCCTCGGACCGACTCTGCATATCCACCAGACGTGATTCCATAGCCTCGCAGTATGCATCGCCACCGGCGCCGTTTACAGGGCCTTCTGCCGGGTTTTCGGACCGGGGTCCGGGCGTGGGTCGGCGTGGTCAGGCGCTGGCGGGCAAGTCGCGGGCGTAGACCAGGAACACGCCATGCCCGCCGGCCTGGAACTCCAGCCAGATCATTGGCAGGTCCGGGAAGGCCGCCTCCACCGCGGCCTGGCTGTTGCCGACCTCCACGATCAGCGCGCCGTCCTCGGTCAGGTGCTCGCGGGCCCCGTCCAGGATGCGGCGCACGATATCCAGCCCGTCGCCCCCGGCAGCCAGTCCCAATGCCGGCTCGTGGCGGTACTCCTCCGGCAAGGCCGCCATGTCCTCGGCATCCACGTACGGCGGATTGGACACGATCAGGTCATAGCGGTCACCGGCTTGCAGCCCATCGAACACGTCGGACTGCAATGCGCGGACTTGTTCGCTCATCTGGTGGCGCTCGATGTTGATCCGAGCCACCGCCAGCGCATCCGGCGAGACATCCGCCAGGTCCACCTGCGCCTGCGGCAGGGCCAGCGCCATCGCGATACCGATGCAACCACCCCCGGTGCAAAGATCCAGGGCCCGAGTCACCCCATCGGGATCCAGCCACGGCTCGAAGCCCGCGGCGATCAACTCCGCCAGGGGCGAGCGCGGCACCAGCACGCGCTCGTCGACATAGAACGGCAACCCGGCAAACCAGGCCTCGCGGGTCAGGTACGCCGCCGGCTTGCGGGTGGCGATGCGCTCGCGCAACACCGCCACGACCCGCGTGCGCTCGGCCTCGCTCAGGCGCGAATCCCACCACGACTCGGGTAGATCCAGCGGCAGGTGGAGGGTGTGCAGCACCAGCCAGGCCGCCTCGTCAAAGGCGTTGTCGGTGCCATGGCCGAAGGTCAGCCCGGCGCCGCGAAACTGGCTGGCGCCGAAGCGAATGAAGTCGCGCAAGGTGCGCAATCCGGTGGTTGAATCCATGCCCGGTCTTTCCGTTGCGTGCGGGGGCGGTCATCATACCGCCTCGATGTCACTGTGTACGCCCGAACGAGATCCCGCATGAGCAAGATCGACCCCTGGCTGGCGCGCCTGTCGCACCTGCTGCCACAGCACGCCCTGTCGCGCGTGGTGCATCGTCTGGCGCGCATCGAGTCGCCGCAGCTGCAACCGCTGCTGCGCGCCTTCGTGCGCCGCTTCGGCCTGAACATGGACGAGGCCGCGGAACCGGACCTGACCACCTACCCCAGCTTCAACGCGCTGTTCACCCGCGCCCTGCGCGAGGACGCACGGCCACTGGAGGGGGACGCGAATACCCTGGTCAGCCCGGCCGATTCCCGGGTCAGCGCCGCCGGGCGCATCGAGGGCGGACAGATCTTCCAGGCCAAGGGGCATCACTACACGGTCCGGGAACTGCTGGGCGGGGAGGACGAGCTCGCGGAGGCCTTCCGTCACGGGCACTTCGTGACCCTGTACCTGTCGCCGCGTCACTACCACCGACTGCACATGCCGCTGACCGGCACCCTGACCCACATGATCCATGTGCCCGGACGGCTGTTCTCGGTCGCCCCGCGCATCGTGCGTCACGTGCCGCGGCTGTACGCCCGCAACGAACGCGTGGTGACCTGCTTCGACACCCCGGTAGGACCGATGGCTATGGCCTTGATCGGCGCCCAGAACGTCGGTTCCATCGAGACCGTCTGGGCCGGCGAGGTCACCCCGCCCCATGGTCGCGAGATCAGTGTGAGCGAGTATCCCGACCGCGAGATCACACTGGAGCGCGGGATGGAGATGGGACGCTTCAACCTGGGATCGTCAGTCGTGCTGCTACTGCCCGATCACCCGCTGAAACTCGCGGAACACCTAACGCCCGAGACCGAGGTCCGGGTGCGCTCGACGCTTGGCCAGTTCTACTGAGCCTTCACCACGAAGCCCACAAAGAGCTGCCAGTTCCTTGATGGGATTCGCTGCGCTCATCCCATCCTACGACCTACTGAGTTTTCACCACCAAGCAAGCTGAGTTTTCACCACCAAGCAAGCGACCGAAGAAAGGCCAGGTCGATGGCGGATTGACCTGGCCTTTGTTCGGGCCTTCGTGTGCTTCGTGGTGACTCCTGAAGTTCAAGCGTGGGCGCGGGTCCCGGCCGGCTGATTGAAATAGGCGGCCTTCCAGCTTTCGTAGTCGGCGACGAGCCGCTCGACGTCGGCGGCATCGAACGCGCGCAGCCCGCTCAGCACCAGGTGCTTGCTGCCGTCGGCAACCACCGACTGGTCGATGACCAGTTCGTAGTCCAGACGAATCTCTCCGCGCTTGCCATTGACCGTCATCACTGCATCCTTCAGACGGGGCTCCGGCACCCCTGCGCTGGCTGCCAGCGGCTCGGGCAGATGAAAACCCATGCGCTCATACATCACCAGCGGCCGCTTGGGGTTCACCATCACGCCGTGCTCCTCCATCAGCGGCACCAGCACGTGCGGGAAGTTCTGCCCGGAAAAGCCGACATAGCTGCGGATCAGGGATCCGATCGCACTGGGCTCGTCGATCACCGCCCCCGAACGCTCGACCTCGATTACGCTCTTGCCACTCTCGTCGGTAATGGCAAAGGCCGCGCCCGGGTTTTCCGGAAAGACCAGGGGCACATTGCCTCCCACCATGCCGGTGAAACGGAAAAGCATGTCCGCGCTCGCGCCGTAGGTGTCCAGCACCAGGGCAAACAGTAGATCCCCCGGGACGCAGAAGCGCCGGTTGTCGGCATCGTGGATCGGATTGAAGTCGCCCGCGAGGGTCTTGGCGAAGTCGCTGCCCTGCTCCGGGGTTACGACCAGCTGACCGTCGCGAAGGCGGTAGAAATCCTCAAGGAAGCGGGTATCGGTCACGCGGTCTCCCCGAACGCATCATTTGGTGTGGTTTTTCGCACCACTATAGCCCGAAATGCCCCTCGATGGCCTTGATAAAGGCATCGCCGTAGCGTTCCAGCTTGTGCTGCCCGACCCCGGAGATCCCGGCCATCTCGTCATGGGTGCGCGGCGCGGCCGCCACCATCTCCAGCAATGTGGCATCGCTGAAGATCACGTAGGGCGGCACCCCCTGATCCCGCGCCAGCTCGGTACGCAGGCCCCTCAGCGCCTCCCAGAGGGAGCGATCCTCGGTGTCCATCGCCGCGACTGTACGGGCCGTATCACGCCGTGCCGGGCTGGCGGTACGTGCCCCCTTCTCCGGACGGGCCGCCTCCTCGCGCAGGTGAATCCCCTCCTCTCCTCGCAGAACCGGGCGACAGGCCGGATCCAGCTTCAGTCCGCCGTAACCCTCGTCATCCAGGCGCAGCAGCCCACGCGCCAGCAACTGCCGGACCACGCCGCGCCACTGCGCCTTGTCGAGTTCCTTGCCAATACCGAAGGTGCTCAGACGATCGTGCCCCAGACGGGTCAGGCGCTCACTGGCCGAGCCGCGCAGCACGTCGATCACATGCCCGGCGCCGAAGCGCTCGCCGGTTCGATAGATGCAGGACAGGAGCTTTTGCACCGGCACGCTGGCATCCCAGGTCGCCGGAGGCTCCAGGCAGTTGTCGCAGGCCCCGCAGGGTTCCGGCATGTGCTCGTCGAAATATCCCAGCAGGGCCTGGCGGCGGCAGCTGGTAATTTCGCAGAAGCCCAACATGGCCTCCAGCTTTTGCTGTTCGACCCGCTGGCGCTCGGCCCCGGCCTGCGACCCCTCCAGCATCTGGCGCAGGGTCACGACATCCTGCAACCCAAAGACCATCCAGGCATTGGCCGGCAGGCCGTCGCGGCCGGCGCGACCGGTCTCCTGATAGTAGCCCTCCAGACTCTTCGGCAGGTTCAGGTGGGCGACGAAGCGCACGTTCGGCTTGTCGATGCCCATGCCGAAGGCGATGGTGGCAACCATCACCACGCCCTCCTCGCGCAGGAAGCGGGTCTGGTTCGCCGCGCGGGTCGCGGCCGGCAGGCCGGCGTGATACGGCAGGGCGGTGACACCCTGCTCCGCCAGCCATTCGGCCACGGCGTCCACCTTCTTGCGCGACAGGCAGTAGACGATCCCCGCCTCCCCGGCGTGTTCCTCGCGGATGAAGCGCAGCAGCCGATCACGTGCCGAGCCGCCCCGGCCGCCGTCTGCCTGGGCGATGCGGTAGCGGATATTGGGGCGGTCGAAGGAACTGACGAAGGCGCGCGCCTGATCGAGGCACAGCCGTTCGCGGATCTCCTGGCGGGTCGGGCCGTCGGCGGTCGCGGTCAGGGCCAGGCGCGGCACCTGTGGAAAACGCTCGGCCAGAACCGCCAGTTGACTGTATTCGGGGCGGAAGTCATGCCCCCACTGCGAGACGCAGTGCGCCTCGTCAATCGCGAACAGGGCGAGGTCGATGCCTTCCAGGCGTTCCAGCATGCCCGAGGCAAACAGCCGCTCTGGCGACATGTACAGGAGATCCAGTTCGCCGGCGTGCAGGGCCGCCAGCACGGAACGCGCCTCGTCCGCCTTCTGGCCGGAGTCGAGACTGGCCGCGGCCACGCCGTTCTGGCGCAGGGCGGCGACCTGATCCTGCATCAGCGCGATCAGGGGCGAGATCACGATGCCGCAGCCGGATCGCGCCAGCGCCGGGATCTGGTAGCAGAGCGACTTGCCGCCGCCGGTGGGCATCAGCACCACCGCGTCGCCACCACCGGTCACGTGCTCGACGATCGCCTGCTGCTGGCCGCGAAATTCCGTATAGCCGAAGGTCTCGCGCAGGATCTCCAGTAGCGCCGCCGCCGGAGCGCTTCCCTGCGCTTCTCCAGCTGCAAGACCCGAGGGTTCCAATGGATACACTCCAAACAAGATGACAGGCGGGCAAGACTGCCGAATGCCCGGCACCGCTGCAAGCGACAGGCGTCGGAATCACCCTGCGCCGCCCGCAACCGACACTTTCAAGAAGGCGCTGATTCGGTTTTTTGCGCCTTTCCGCGATAACACCCGCCACGCTAGACTGCCAACCCAGCCCCTCTTCTCCGGAGTTCCAATGCCGACCCCCGTCCGCCTCCTGCCCGTTGTCTGTCTCGCGCTATTGACGCTCGCCGCCTGCTCCGAGGCTCCGGATTCGGACACCGGCGACGCGGCCGCGCAGGCACCCGCCAGCGAGTCGAACGCGGCCTCGGGCTCCACGGCGCAGCTCGACTACAGCCTGCCGCCGGAGGATTTCGCCGCCGCCCCCGAGGCCGGCCGCTCGCTGTTCCGGGCCAACTGCATGCAGTGCCACGGGGAGGATGCCCGCGGTACCGACCAGGGTCCACCGCTGATCCACCGGATCTACGAACCCTCGCACCACCCGGATATCACCTTCCATCGTGCCGTGGCCCTGGGCGTGCACCAGCACCACTGGGAATTTGGCGAGATGCCGCCGGTAGCCGGCGTATCCGGCGAGGACACCGCCCACATCATCGCGTGGATCCGCCAGGAGCAGCGCGCCGTCGGCATCGACTGATCTCGATGCCCTCCAACGGCAAGGCCGCCATCCGCCAGGTCGTTCACGGTTACCTCGACGCCTGGCTGCGTGAGCGCGACCTCGCACGCGTACTCGGGTGGCACGCACCCCAGGTCAGTGGCTTCGGAACCGGAGGCGACGAAGCGGCCTTCACACCCGAGGACGTGGAGCGCGTCGTCGGACGCGACATCGAACAGGTCCCGGAACCGTTCGACTACGAGATACACCGCGAAGACGTCCGCCTCGCCACGGATGAGGTCGCCCTGGTGATGCTGGTATTCGACATGCTGCTCGACACCCGCGGACAACGGGTGCGACTGAACGGGCTGCGGGCCAGCCTCTTGCTGCACCGGACCGGCGACGGCTGGCACCTGGAACACCTGCACGGTTCCTTCCCCGCCAGCGTCCACGATGCCGACGAGCCGTACCCGGTCAAGGAGCTGGAGGAGCGCGCGCATGTGCTCGAACGCCTGGTCCGGGAGCGAACACACTCCCTGGAGGCGGCCCAGAGACGCCTGGAACGTCTCGCCACCACCGACCCGCTGACGGGCCTGCACAACCGCATGAAGGCGAGCGAGATGCTGGCCGACGAAATCCGGCGGGCCGAACGTCACGGGGGCCTGCTTGGCGCGATCATGATGGATCTGGACCACTTCAAGCCGATCAACGACACCCTGGGGCACGGTCGCGGCGATGCCGTACTCACCGAGGTCGGTCGCCTGATCGCCGCCCGCATCCGCGAAACCGACCGGGCCGCCCGCTGGGGTGGCGAGGAATTCCTCATCCTGTGCCCGCAGGGCGATGTCGTGGCCACGAGCCAACTGGCCGAGGATCTGCGCCGCACCCTTGAGGCCACCGACTTCGACACCGGACACACGCTGACCGCCAGCTTCGGCGTGGCCCAGCTGACCCCAGGCGAGAGCGCGGAGGCCCTGGTCGATCGCGCCGACCGCGCCCTGTACGCTGCCAAGAATGCCGGGCGCAACCAGGTACAGGGCACGTGAACTCGATCCGGCGTCTGCGGGTCGACCTGGAACAGGACCGGGGCGAGGGCTACCGCATCCACCGCTGACCTTCCTCGGACGCAGGGATGAGCCGCTACTCAACGCGCGCCCATGTGCGAATTCCGCCGCGCCTCTCTAAAGTAAGCGACCTACCCAGCCCCGGACTCCCCCATGCGCGGTCATTCCAGCGTGCACGATGCGCCCGACGAGGCGATCAACTGGCGCATCGTTCGCTCCCTGTTCCCCTATCTCGCGGAGTTCCGCGGGCGGCTGTTCCTCGCCCTCGGGCTGATGGGCCTGGCCAAGCTGGCGACCGTGCTGGTCCCGCTGGCACTGAAATACATCGTCGATCACTTCGAGGATTCCGGCACCGACGCGCTGGTGACAGTACCGGTGGCACTGGTGGTGGCCTACGGCCTGTTGCGCTTTGGCGGCACCCTGTTCGGGGAACTGCGCGACGCGGTCTTCGTGCGGGTGGCCGAGCGCGCCATGCGGCGGGCGGCCCTGCGCGTGTTCGAACATCTGCATCGGCTGGAGCTGAGCTTCCATCTGGCGCGCGAGACCGGCGGGCTGGCGCGGGACATCGAGCGCGGCACCAGCGGTATCAGCTTCCTGCTGCGCTTCATGGTGTTCAACATCCTGCCGACCATCATCGAGATCGCGATGGTCGCGGTCATCCTGCTGATCGCGGTGGGCCCGGTATTCACCCTGACGGTGATCATCGCGGTGGCGGCCTACATTGCCTGGTCGGTGTGGATTACCGAGTGGCGCACCCGCTTCGTCCGCGAGGCCAACCAGCGCGACAACGAGTCCAACACCCGCGCGATCGACAGCCTGCTGAACTACGAGACGGTGAAGTACTTCGGCAACGAGGGCTTCGAGGCCCGCCGCTACGACGAGGGCCTGGCCACCTGGGAACAGGCGCGCACCAAGAACGTGCTGTCGCTGGTGCTGCTGAACTCGGGGCAGGCCCTGATCATCGCCGGCGCGATCACCGTGATGATGCTGCTGGCCGCCAGCCGCGTGGCCTCGGGGCAGATGTCGCTGGGCGACCTGGTCATGGTCAACGCCTACATGATCCAGCTGTTCATGCCGTTGAACTTCCTTGGCTTCGTCTATCGCGAGATCCGCCAGTCGCTGGCGAACATCGAGCGCCTGTTCGGGCTGCTGGAGAAGCCCGTGCAGGTCGAGGACCGGCCGGACGCACCGGATCTCGAGGTCACCAGCGGGCAGGTGCGCTTTGAACAGGTCGCCTTCCACTACCAGCCGGAGCGCCCGATCCTCGCGGACGTCTCGCTCGAGATCCCCGCCGGGCACAAGCTCGCGGTGGTCGGGCCCAGCGGGGCCGGCAAGTCCACGCTCGCGCGTTTGCTGTTCCGCTTCTTTGACGTGACCGACGGGCGCATCACCATCGACGGCCAGGACATCCGCGAGGTGACCCAGCAGAGCCTGCGCCGCGCGATCGGCGTGGTCCCGCAGGACACCGTGCTGTTCAACTCCAGCATTCGCTACAACATCGCCTACGGCGACCCGGAAGCGTCCGAAGAGGCGATCTTGCGCGCGGTCCACCTGGCGCACCTGGACGACTTCATCGAGCGCCTGCCCGACGGTCTGGACACGGTGGTCGGCGAACGCGGGCTCAAGGTCTCCGGCGGCGAGAAACAGCGCATCGCCATCGCCCGCATGCTGCTCAAGGACCCGCCGATCCTGGTATTCGACGAGGCCACCTCGTCACTGGACTCGGGCTCGGAGAAGGCCATCCTGCAGGCCCTGAACGAGGTCTCGGCGCGGCGCACCACGCTGGTCATTGCCCACCGCCTGTCCACCGTGAAGGACGCCGAACAGATCGTGGTGCTGGATCAGGGCCGCGTAGTCGAACGCGGCACCCATCGCGAACTCCTCGCCAGGAACGGCGCCTACGCCCGCCTGTGGCAACACCAGCAGGAACACGAACCCACCACCGCCAACGCAAGCCCGAACGCCGGGGACTAAACCCTTGTTCACCACGGAGGGGACAGAGAAAACAGCGAAGTGGAAGTGGAAGTGAGATACGGGTATTGATTGCAGCCCGGGTTACCGCCGGTTAACCGCCGCTGCTGCGTGCGCTTGGCGGCACCCCGCACCCTTGACGGATCACGCACATCAGAGCCTTTCGAATTTCTCCTTGTCCTTCGTGCTGAATACGCCCTTGAATTCCTTCATTGCTTCGTGCGCTTCGTGGTGAACCGAGAAGTGAATCAGTCCGGGTCGACGCGGCCGCGCAGGGCCTTCTTGCGGCCGCGCTGGGTCTTGCCCTCCAGGCGGCGCAGCTTGGATGCGCGGGTCGGCCGCGTGGCCTTGCGCGCCTTGATCGGGCGGCCCGCCTCGCGCAGCAGCTCCGCCAGGCGTTCGAGCGCGTCCTCGCGATTGGCCTCCTGGGTACGGTACTGCTGCGCCTTGATGACGATCACGCCCTCCTTGCTGATGCGCTGATCGCGGCGGCGCAGCAGGCGTTCCTTGTAGACATCGGGCAGGCCGGAGGCGCGGATATCGAAGCGCAGGTGAATGGCCGAAGCGACCTTGTTGACGTTCTGGCCGCCAGCCCCCTGGGCACGGATCGGAATCAGCTCGATCTCGTGCTCGGGGACGCTCACGCTGTTGGAGATTTGCAGCATCGCGGGATCAGCGAAACTCGCCGCCAAGGATCCGGCCGTCGTCGTCCAGATCGGCGAAGAACCGACTGTGATCGGTGCGGTATTCCTGGGTCACGATGTCGCCGGGCAGCACCAGCATCACGTCGGGGTAGACGCGCCCGAATTCCGCGGGTGTCGGGCGGCTCTCGAGAAAATGCAGGAACGGGTTCATCTGCTCGACCGTGCCCGGACGCGGCTCGGGCCCGTCACCCCGGGTCTCGGTCTTGTGCACCGAACAGGCACCAACGCCCAGCGCCAGCACTACAACCACCAGGGCCGGGGTCCATCGGAAATTCAACGCCATGCAAACCTCCTGCGCAGGCAAGATGCAACGTCATTGCGAGGCGCCGAAGGCGCCGCGGCACCCTCCAGAAGCTCGCACCCCAGCTAGATCCGATAGCCCACGGGAGATTGCTTCGTCGCTTCGCTCCGCGCAATGACGGGCCAATGTCCCGCGCGCCGAGGGGGTAGTTAGGAGCGCGGAGGTTACTCCGTCGGCTGGCCGTGCTCGCGGGTCGACTGGAAGCGGATCTCCGGCCACTTCTCCTGCGCCATCTGCAGGTTGACCCGGGTCGGGGCGATATAGACCAGATCGCCGCCGTGGTCGATGGCCAGGTTGGTCGCCGCCTTCTCCTTGAACTCGTCGAATTTCTTCGGATCATCGCTTTCGACCCAGCGCGCCGTCTGGACGTTCACGTTCTCGAACTGTGCCTCCACCTTGTACTCGGTGCGCAGGCGTTCGGCGACTACCTCGAACTGCAGCACGCCGACCGCCCCCAGGATCAGGTCGTTGTTGGTCAACGGGCGATAGAGCTGGGTCGCACCCTCCTCGCACAGCTCCTGCAGCCCCTTGGCGAGCTGCTTCATCTTCAGCGGGTCCTTCAACTGCGCGCGACGGAACAGCTCCGGGGCGAAGTTCGGCACCCCGGTGAAGGTGAGGTCCTCGCCCTGGGTGAAGGTATCCCCAATGCGGATGGTGCCGTGATTGTGGATGCCGATGATGTCACCGGGATAGGCCGTCTCCACATGCTCGCGGTCGGAGGCCAGGAAGGTCAGCGCGTCCGGGATCTTCACGTCGCGCCCGATGCGCACGTGGCGCAGCTTGGCGCCCTTGTCGAAGGTGCCCGAGCAGATGCGCATGAAGGCGATGCGGTCACGGTGGTTCGGGTCCATGTTCGCCTGGATCTTGAACACGAAGCCGGTGAACTTCTCCTCGGTCGGCTCTACCTTGCGCGAGTGGGTCGGGCGCGGCAACGGGCCCGGAGCATACTCGACGAAGTCGTCCAGCAGTTCCTCGATCCCGAAGTTGTTGATCGCCGAGCCGAAGAACACCGGGGTCTGCGCACCGCTCAGGTAGGCCTCCGGGTCAAATGCGTGCGAGGCGCCCTGCACCAGCTCCAGTTCCTCGCGCAGCTCCCCGGCCTGCGGCCCCAGCACCTCGTCCAGGCGCGGGTTGCCCAGGCCCTCGATAATCTCGCCGGTGGACTTCTTGCCGCCTTCTTCGGGGTCGTACAGATGCACCGCGTCGCGGCGGAGGTGATAGACGCCACGGAAGCGCTTTCCCGAGCCGATCGGCCAGGTGATCGGGGCGCACTGGATCTTCAGCACTTCCTCGACCTCGTCCAGCAACTCGATCGGATCGCGGCCCTCGCGGTCCATCTTGTTCACAAAGGTCATGATCGGCGTATCGCGCAGCCGGCAGACCTCCATCAGCTTGATGGTCCGTTCCTCGACACCCTTGGCGGCGTCGATCACCATCAGCGCGGAGTCCACTGCGGTCAGCGTGCGATAGGTGTCCTCGGAGAAGTCCGCGTGTCCCGGGGTGTCCAGCAGGTTCACCATGCGGCCCTTGTACGGGTACTGCATGACGGAAGAGGTGACCGAGATGCCACGCGATTTCTCCATCTCCATCCAGTCGGAGGTGGCATGGCGCGCTGACTTGCGCCCCTTGACCGTACCGGCGAGCTGGATCGCGCCGCCGTACAGCAGGAGCTTTTCGGTCATGGTGGTCTTGCCGGCGTCCGGGTGCGAAATGATCGCGAAGGTCCGGCGTCGGCGGGTTTCCTCGATAAAGGACATGAATACGGGCCGCTTGAATCAAGCCCGTCAGTTTAACGCGAAAGCGCGGGTCCGGTTCATCTTTCCGGGTGCCCAACATGCAAACGGCCCCGAAAAACGGGGCCGTTTGCATGGGTTCAGGCGCTGCCCGATCAGCGCGCCGAGGCCGCCTGAAGCGCGGCGTTCTGTTCCTTGAGGCGCCCCTGGGCAGTCACCAGGTCACGGTTGTTCATGCGAGTCTCCAGCGAGGCCAGGCGTTCCCGGTCGTCCGCCATGCTGTACCAGACATGTGCCTGCACCAGATCACGTTCGACCCCGCGACCGTTCTGGTGCAGGCGACCCAGCCCGATCTGGGCATGCCGGTAGCCCTGCTCCGCTGCAGCGGTATACCAGCGCGCGGCGGCGGCCGGATCACGCGAGGTGCCCTGACCATTCTCGTGCATCAACCCCACATAATACTGCGCGGCAGGCAGTCCCTGATCTGCCGCCTTGCCCAACCACTCGAGTGCGGCGGTCGGATCCTGCTCGCCATTGGCCAGATGGCTGCCCAGCCAGTACTGGGCATCGGCATGACCCAGTTCCGCCGCGCGGGAGTAGTGTTCGTGACTGCGTTCGGCGTCGGCCGAGGTGCCCTTGCCGGTCGCGAAGAGGTAACCCAGATAGTAATGCGCACTGGCGTGGTCGGCATCCGCAGCGCGAGCAAACCAGCGCAGGGCCTGATCGTAGTCCACCGCCGTGCCGCGCCCGGCGTAGTTCGCCATGCCCACGTCGAACATCGCCGCCGTATTGCCCTTCTGTGCGTTGCTTTCACGGATCTCGTACCAGACTTCCAGCAGCTCCTGCTGGCGCTCGGCCTCGTCATAGCCGAAGGCCTGCTGGGCATGGGCAAGCCCTCCGGTAGCCAGGAGCGGCAGCGCCAGGGGGAGCGAAACAAACAATGCACGTAGGGATCGGGACATGGGTTACCTCATCCGGAGTCGGGGCCAATACCGAGTTCGATCATAGACCCGGGGGGTGACCGCCACAACGCGGAGATCCCGGGACGAGAACCCAAGGCGGCAAAACCCGACCGGGTTACGGATTTTGCACCCGACGCTGTGACTGACTTCACACTCCGGCGCCGAACCGACACATCATGCCCCGGCGGGTGCGGCGCAGCGACGCGTCAGCACCCAGGCATCCTCGCGGCCGCTGGGGAGCGGGTAATAGCGCGGACGGGTACCGATATGCTCAAAGCCCTCGGAGCGGTAGAGCTGCACCGCCGCCACATTGGATGGGCGCACCTCGAGGAACAACGCCTCTGCATCCTGACTGCAGACATAGTCAAACAGGCGACGGACCATGAAACGGCCAAGCCCGTTGCCCTGCCAGCGCGGGTCCACCGTAAGGTTGAGCAGGTGGGCCTCGCCGGCGGCCACCGTCAGTACACTATGCCCCACCTGGCGACCATCCACCGCCAGCACCCAGCAGTCGTAACCCACCCGAAGACAGTCCTCGAAGATGCGGGCGGTCCAGGGGTACGCATAGGCCTCGCGCTCCACGCGCATCACGCCTTCCACATCCGCCACCTGCATGCGGCGCAACTCGGGCTGGACGCGGGGTTCGGCACTCATGACGCAGGCTTCTCCAGCAGCAGTGAAGGAAAGGACGGGGCGAGGTGTCGTTGGTTCGGAACCCTGCGACTCGGTCAAGGTTCCCAATCCCTCAATCAGTGAGCGGTTTTGACAGACAGGTCCGGGCGCGCTGCAGGTCCTGCCAGGCACGGGCCTTGTCGCCCGGCTTTCGCAGCAGGTAGGCCGGGTGGTAGGTCACGACCAGAGGAACGCCCTGGTAGCGCTGCTCCGTGCCGCGCAGCCGACCGAGAGGCTCGTCCGTCGCCAGCAAGGCGTGGGCCGCTACACGCCCCAGCGCCACAATGACCTCTGGCTGGATCAGTTCGATCTGGCGATCGAGAAACCCGCGGCAAGCCGCGGACTCCTGGGGGTTCGGGTCACGGTTCCCGGGCGGGCGGCACTTCAACACGTTGGCGATAAACACGTCGCGGCTCCGGTCCAGGCCCAGCGCCCGCAGCATGTTGTCCAGCAGTTGCCCCGCACGACCCACGAAGGGCTCGCCACGGCGGTCCTCTTCCGCACCCGGGGCCTCGCCGACGAACAGCCAGCGCGCGCGCGGGTCGCCCACCCCGAACACGGTCTGCGTGCGTTCGCGGGCCAGCTCGGCGCAGGCATGGCAGCCGCGCACCCGCGCCTCCAGGGTCTCCCAGTCCAGGGTATCGACCGCGGCGTCCGGCGCCCCGGCATCCACGACCTCGGCGCGCTCGCCCACCACAGGGACGGATTCCGTCGGAGGCGCCGCAGCCTCGGTCTTGTCCTCCAGCGCGATGCGCGAGCGCCACACCGGAATGCCCATGTCCGCGAGGATGCGGCGCTGGCGCACCGACAGC
This sequence comes from Thioalkalivibrio sp. ALMg13-2, assembly GCF_000381185.1. Classification (NCBI taxonomy): domain Bacteria; kingdom Pseudomonadati; phylum Pseudomonadota; class Gammaproteobacteria; order Chromatiales; family Ectothiorhodospiraceae; genus Thioalkalivibrio; species Thioalkalivibrio sp. ALMg13-2. The sequence goes on from NZ_KB906105.1 coordinate 106,890, forward strand.
GACACGCGGTTACTCCCCCGACGGCGCCCGGCGACGATGCCGGCGCCAGCGCTCCAGGGTCAGTAGCGGCCCGGACAGGGCATAGATGACGAAGGCCGCCAGCAGGACCTTGGGCGGATCCAGGGCCAGCAGCATCAGGGCCAGCACCACCCCGACAATCGCCAGGAAAGGCACCCGATGCTTGAAGTCCATGTCCTTGAAGCTGAAGTAGGTCAGGTTGCTGACCATCGCCGCCCCGGCGAGCACGGTGACCACCAGGATGCCCACCAGATAGGGGTCGGCCAGCTCCGCCGGGATGCCCCAGTCCTCCAGCACCCAGACCATGCCCACCAGGATCGCGGCGCTGGCGGGGCTTGGCAGCCCCTGGAAAAAGCGCTTGTCGCTGACCGCGAGCCGGCTGTTGAAGCGCGCCAGGCGCAAGGCCGCGGCGGTGGCAAAGAAGAACGCCGCCACCCAGCCGAAGTTGCCGAGGTCGTGCAGTTGCCAGAGGTAGACCACCAGCGCCGGGGCCACACCGAAGGACACCAGATCCGACAGCGAGTCGTACTGCGCGCCGAACTCGCTCTGGGTATCGGTCATGCGCGCGACGCGGCCATCCAGGGTGTCCAGCACCATGGCCACGAAAATCGCGATGGCGGCGGTGATGTATTCGCCATTGATTGCGGACACGATGGCGAAGAATCCGGAGAACAGCACCCCGGTGGTGAACAGGTTGGGCAGCAGATACACCCCACGGCGGCGCCGGCGATGCGGCGGCTGGTCGTCGGCGACGGTATCCTCGCCCTCGATGTAGTCCGGCTCGGGATCCGTCCGTCGGTCGCCTTCGTCCCCTGCACTCATTGCAGCACCTCCGCCGCGCTCTCGTCGTCCCCGGTCGCCTCGGATTCGGGTAACCCGCCGAGCAAGGCCGAACCCGCCAGGACCCGCTGCCCCGGCTCGACCATCACCTGCGCGCCGACCGGCAGCCAGACCTCGAAGGTACCACCAAAGCCGGCAAAGCCCATGCGCTTGCCGCGTCCCAGGCGGTTGCCGGGGACGTTGTTCTGCATGCGCACCATGCGGGGCCAGTGATCGACGCTGAGCGCCAGGGTCAGCCGGGTGCCCTCGTCGGTCTCCAGCGCATAGGCCAGACGCCCCTCCAGCTGGGCATCCGGCACCTCGTCGGTCTCCTTGCCGGGCCAGACCCGTTCGCGAATCTCGGCCTCCTGCGGGGCGTGCACGTTGTATTCGCCCAGGCGGCGCTGACGCAGGCGGATGCAGACCGCCGGCTTTTTCGTAAACGGATCCCGGGTCTCGGTAATCGACTCGATCGTCCCATCAGCCGGGGCGATCACGCCCAGGGCCGGTGCCGGGGCCTTGCGCCGCACGTTCCGGAACAGCCCCATCAGGGCCACGGTGAGGATCACCATGAACAGGCCCAGCTCCGCCTCCCCGACCAGCAGCGTAATCACCGTCATCCACGCGGCGATGATGACGAACAGACGGCCTTCGGGAGCTAGCGGAAACAGCATCGGGTGCTCGAGAGAGAGGACGCCCTGCGACAGACCGGAATGTCCATCGCAGGGCCTCGCATCAGTTGCGGGACTTGTCGACCAGCTGGTTGGCCGTGATCCACGGCATCATGGAGCGCAGACGCTCGCCGACCTGCTCGATCTCGTGGGCGGCGTTCAGGCGTCGGTTGGCGGTCATCGACGGGTAGTTCATCGCGCCTTCCAGGATGAACTGCTTGGCGTACTCGCCGTTCTGGATGTTGCGCAGGGCCTCGCGCATGGCCCAGCGCGACTCTTCGTTGATCACCTTCGGGCCGGTCACGTACTCGCCGTACTCGGCATTGTTGGAGATCGAGTAGTTCATGTTGGCGATGCCGCCCTCGTACATCAGGTCGACGATCAGCTTGAGCTCGTGCAGGCACTCGAAGTAGGCCATCTCCGGGGCATAACCGGCCTCGGTCAGGGTCTCGAAGCCCGCCTTGACCAGTTCCACGGCACCGCCACACAGCACGGCCTGCTCGCCGAACAGGTCGGTTTCGGTCTCGTCCTTGAAGCTGGTCTCGATGATGCCAGTACGCCCGCCGCCGATCGCCGAGGCGTAGGACATGGCGATGTCGCGCGCCTTGCCGGAGGCGTCCTGCTGGATGGCGATCAGGTCGGGGATGCCGCCGCCACGCACGAACTCGGAACGCACGGTGTGGCCCGGGGCCTTGGGCGCGATCATGATCACGTCCAGGTCCTTGCGCGGCTCGATCTGGTTGTAGTGGATCGCGAAGCCGTGGGCGAAGGCCAGGGTCGCGCCCTGCTTCAGGTTCGGCTCCAGCACATCGCGGTACAGCGCGGCCTGGTACTCGTCCGGGGCCAGCACCATGATCAGGTCGGCGCCGGCGGTCGCGGCATCGACATCGGCCACCGTCAGGCCGGCCTCTTCGGCCTTGGCGCGCGAGCTGGAGCCGTCGCGCAGGCCGACGGTCACGTCCACGCCGGAGTCCTTCAGGTTGTTCGCATGGGCGTGGCCCTGCGAACCGTAGCCGATGATGGCCACCTTCATGCCCTTGATGATGGAGAGATCGGCGTCTTTGTCGTAGTAAAGATTCATCGCAATTTCCTTGATATCAGCCCCCAGCGGGGCCCATGGCAAACAAACGAGCCCCGCCCCCGCAACGGGGGCCGGGCCCGGGGATTCAGATTTGCAGGGCGACGTCGCCCCGGGCGATGCCCATCACGCCGGAGCGCACGACCTCCAGGACAGTAAACGCGTCGAGGGCCACGAGGAAGGCGTCCAGCTTGGAGCCCTCGCCGGTGATCTCGATCACGTAGCTGTCATGGGCCACGTCGATGATCCGGCCGCGGAAGATATCCGCCAGGCGCTTGACCTCCTCGCGCTCGGCGGCCTCCGGCACACGCACCTTGACCAGCGCCATCTCGCGCTCGATGTGCGGATAGGCGGTCATGTCCAGCAGCTTGATCACGTCGATCAGCTTGTTCAGCTGCTTGGTGATCTGCTCGACGATCTCGTCGGAACCGCTGGTGACGATGGTCATGCGCGACAGCGACGGGTCGTCGGTCGGCGCGACAGTCAGTGATTCGATGTTGTAACCCCGTGCGGAGAACAGCCCGGCCACCCGCGAGAGGGCACCGGATTCGTTTTCCAGCAGGACACTAATGATATGACGCATACGGCTCTTCCCTGTACCCGGCTCAGACCAGGATCATTTCGTTCTGGCCGGCACCGGCCGGGATCATCGGATACACGTTCTCGGACTGGTCGGTAATGAAGTCCATGAACACCAGGCGGTCCTTCTGCGCCAGGGCCTCCTTGATCGCGCCCTCGACGTCGCCCGGCTGGGTGATCTGGATACCGACGTGGCCATAGGCCTCGGCCAGCTTCACGAAGTCCGGCAGCGCATCCATGTAGGACATGGCGTAGCGGCCCTGATAGAAGAACTCCTGCCACTGCCGGACCATGCCCAGGTAGCGGTTGTTCAGGTTCAGGATCTTCAGCGGCAGCTGGTACTGGAAGCAGGTCGACAGCTCCTGGATACACATCTGGATGCTGGCCTCGCCGGTAATGCAGCCCACCGTCGCCTCCGGATGCGCGAACTGCACGCCCATCGCAAACGGCAGACCCACGCCCATCGTGCCCAGGCCACCGGAGTTGATCCAGCGATTGGGCTTGTCGAAGCGATAGAACTGCGCCGCCCACATCTGGTGCTGGCCGACATCGGAGGTCACGTAGGCATCGCCCTCGGTCAGTTCCCAGAACTTCTGCACCACGTACTGCGGCTTGATCAGCCCGGAGGTCTGGTCGTACTTCAGGCAGTCCTGCGCCTGCCATTCCGCGATCTGTTTCCACCAGGTGGCCAGGGCCTCGGCGTCCGGCTTGCCGCCGGCCTCGTTCAGGCCCTTGATCAGTTCGCGCAGCACCGGCTCTACCTCGCCGACGATCGGCACGTCCACCTTCACGTTCTTGGAGATGGAGGACGGATCGACATCCACGTGCACGATCTTCGCATGCGGACAGAACTTCTCGATGTTGCCGGTCACGCGGTCATCGAAGCGCGCGCCAATGGCGATCAGCACATCCGCGTGGTGCATGGCCATGTTGGCCTCGTAGGTGCCGTGCATGCCCAGCATGCCCAGGAACTGCTTGTCCGACGCCGGATAGCCACCCAGCCCCATCAGGGTGTTGGTGATCGGATAGCCCAGCTGGCGGGTGAACTCGGTCAGGGCCTCGGAGCCACGCCCCAGGATCACGCCGCCGCCGGTGTAGATCATCGGCTGCTTGGCCGACAGGATCAGGTCCACCGCCTTGCGGATCTGGCCGGTATGCCCCTTCGTGGTCGGGTTGTAGGAGCGCATGTGGATGCTCTCCGGGTACTCGAACACGCAGGTATCGGCGGTCACGTCCTTCGGGATATCGACCACCACCGGGCCGGGACGCCCGGTGGTCGCCACGTAGAAGGCCTTCTTGATCGTGGACGCCAGGTCCTTCACGTCCTTGACCAGGAAGTTGTGCTTCACGCAGGGACGCGTGATCCCCACGGTATCCACTTCCTGGAAGGCGTCGTTGCCGATCATGCTGGTCGGCACCTGGCCGGTGAACACCACCAGCGGCACCGAATCCATGTAGGCATCGGCAATCCCGGTAATCGCGTTGGTCGCGCCGGGGCCCGAGGTGACCAGGGCCACGCCCGGCTTGTCGGAGGACTTGGCATAGCCCTCGGCCGCGTGCACCGCACCCTGCTCGTGGCGCACCAGCACGTGGGAGACCTTGTCCTGCCGGTACAGCGCATCATAGATGTGCAATACCGCACCACCGGGATACCCGAATACGACTTCGACGCCCTCGGCCTGGAGGCTGCGACAGAAGATTTCGGCGCCGGTGATGGCGGTGGCGGAGCTTGCGGACTCGGACATGGTGGTCGACTTCCTTACCGGGGGCTTGTGCACGATCGTCGGGCGATCACGCACCACAAATCAAAATAGCCCACCATTCTAATATGAAATCGCCCCCATTTCACGCCATAAAGCGGATGGGCACGCGGCAGACGTCGCGAGGAGCCAGCGATGTAGCCACCTGCAAACGGGGCTGGCTGACCCCGCCGGCCTGCCGGTCCCGCGAGATTGCCACGGCCCCTGGCGGGGCCTCGCAATGACGGGGTTGCGAGCACCGTCATCGCGAGGAGCGCAGCGACGTGGCGATCTGTTTGGGCGGCCCCGACGTCAAACCGAGCGGGCGCGGCAAGGTCAGCTGTGCTCGCCCCCGGCCTGCGCGGTGGGCAGCTCGGCGAAATGCTCGCGGGCCCGCGCCACCAGCTGCGGTGGCAGGCCGTTCTTCTCGGCGATGGTCAACCCGAAGGAGACCCCCGGCTCGCCGATCAGCAGCCGGTAGGTGGGCGACAGGGTGTCCGCGTCGAACTGCATCGAGGCATTCACGATGCCCGCATGCTGCGCCGCGTAATCCTTCAGCGGTGCCAGGTGGGTATTCACGATCCCGCGCGTACCGCGGGCGCGCAGCTCGTCCAGCATCGCCATGGCGAGGGCTGCACCTTCGTCGGGGTCGGTACCGGTACCCAGCTCGTCCAGCAGGATCAGGCTCTCGGAACCCGCATGGTCGAGGATCCGCTTGAGCACCTCCACATGTCCGGCGAAGGTCGACAGATGGTGGAACAGGCTCTGATGATCACCGACATCGACCATGACCCGATCAAAACGACCGATGCGACAGTCCTGCTCGGCCGGGATATGCAGCCCGCACCAGGCCATGGTGACCAGCAGGCCCAGGGTCTTCAGCGCGACCGTCTTGCCGCCGGTGTTCGGGCCGGTAATCAGCAACAGCGGCTGCTCGCCATCCAGCCGGATCGACAGGGGAACCGGCTGCGGGCCGTTCCCCTCGGCGAACTGCAACAGCAGCAGCGGGTGGTAGGCCTCGATCAGCTCCACGCCGGCCTCGGGCTCCAGCCTCGGGGCATGGGCATTCATCTGCGCCGAAAGCTGTGCGGCGGCCGAGGCCAGATCAATCCAGGTCAGCGCGGTCAGCATCAGGTCCAACGGCTCGCCATGCTGGCGCACCCCATCGGTCAGCTCGCGCAACAGACGCTGCTGTTCGGTGTTGATCTGACTGTTGACCGTATCGAGCTGGTTGTTCAACGGGACCGCCTCGATCGGCTCCACGATCTGGTCGCGCCCACCCATCGCGGTGCCCCGACGCACACCCTTGACCGCCCCGGCCGCGTCGCCGCGCAGCACCATGACTGCGCGCTCCTGGTGCCACTGCACCTTCAGCGCATCCTCGCCCTTCTGCGCAAGATCGGAGTCCGCCAGGCGCTTTTTCACCACCGCCTCGACCTCGTCACGCAGCCGCCCGCGCTGCCCGAAGGCCTCGACCAGCTCGGCGCTGGCGTCTTCGCGCAGCGAGCCGCCGGGGTTCAGGCAGGCAGCCAGGCGCTCTTCCAGTGCCTCGGGTGGGTACAGCTTGTTCAGATCCGCCGGATAGATCTCCGGGGTGTCGGCCAACTGATCCGCCAGTTCACGGGCCTGGCGCATGATGACCTGGAGATTGTGCAGGGCCTGTACCGGCAAGGCCGAACCGGGGTTGGCCGCCTGGCGCAGCGCGGCACGCACATCCGGCAGCTGGCCCAGCCGCGGCAGCGTGCCGGCATCCAGACGCTGGCGTGCGACGGTCACCGCCTTTTGCAGCGCCCGCGCCGCATCCAGATTCGGCGCCGGTTCCAGCCCGCGCGCGGCGTCGGCGCCATAGGGCGTGGCAGTCAGGCGCTCCAGCAGACGCTGGATCGCGGGGAATTCGAGGGCCTTCAGATCAACCTGCATGGGCTCGGACCTTGTGTATTTCGATTCAATACGGAACAAATTCGAAGTCGCCCGTCATTGCGAGGAGCGCAGCGACGAAGCACAAAAGCAGCATAGCTGCGTTGAACGGCCGCAGGCCGGCCCGAAGGGCGAGCGAAGCGAGTAACCTCCTGAAGCTTGCAGCGCGCCCGCAATCCAGAATCCGGTGGTTCCGGACGGAGGTTGCTTCGTCGCTGCGCTCCTCGCAATGACGGGAGGTAAAAAGATCGCGCCGGGGTTATTCCTCCTCGGCCTTCTTGAACATGCCGAGATAGGCCTTCTTGTCCATCATCGGCTCGCGCATCACCGCCAGCATGTCGTCCAGGTGTTCCGGCGTGCTCATGCCGACCAGCGAAGTGCCCAGACCCGGCGTGGAGCGGTTGAACTGCAACGCGCGCTGCGCCGGGTTGGGCAGGCTCGCCAGTTGCTGCTCGACCACCTCCACCGACTGTTTCGCCAAGTGCCCCTTCAGCATGGAATGCGAGGCGATCATGTACACCTCCAGCTGGTGCGCGGCCTGCAGCGGGCTGGCCACATTGCCCTGCCCGGTCGCGGTGTTGAAGCGGGTAAAGCCTTCCAGCATCACCTGGTTGAACGGCAGCATGGCGACCTTGAAGTGGTGCCGCGCATGGTCGTCGCCGGTCACCGTCTGCGCGGCGCGTTCGGCCAGGCCCTGCATCGAGGTGAGCGACTGGAACACCGCCGCGTCGGTCTCCTCGCGGAATCCCTCGAAGGTGGAGATGCCGTAGGTGCGGATCTTCTTTTCGAGTACCGCCCGCTCCAGCATCTCGAACACGGGCTCCAGCTTGCGGTTGGTCGGCTCCTTGCCGATCTCGTGGATGTGCACTTCGGGCTGATCGATCAGGAACGCGTCCAGCGTCTCCACCCCCATCAGCGAGCGCGACAGCTCCATCTGGTAGTGGAGGTATTCCGGCGTCAGCAGATGCGCGCCCTTGGCCAGATCATCCTTCGTACCCATGCCCTGGGCCTCGATCTCGCGCTGGAACCAGGCCTCCATATCGTCCGGAGGCCCACCACGCAGGGTCAGGAAGCCGCCCTTGGAGATCAGGAACATCGCCTCGCGCGCAACCCCGGCCTCCAGCGCGGTGCGCACACCGGCCCCCACCGCGGCCAGCGACCGGCCGTAGCGGTAGTGCGCGCCGGTATCGACCACGTTGACGCCCTCGGCCAGGCCACGCGCAACGATCGCGGAGATCTGCGCGTCGACCTCGGCGGTGGCTGCCCCGCCGAAGGTGCCGATCCCGAGGCTCGACAGGCGCATCTTCGCGCGCGAGAACTCGCTGTAATGCCCCTCGGCGGCCTTGCCCTCGGACACGAACTGCTCTGCGTAACGACGCGTCGCCTTGGCATTGGCGTATCCGGGTATCAGTTTCTGCACGGGCTGCATGCGTCTCCTCGATTGGTCGCGGGCCCCAGGTGACGGATTCCGGGATGCCCCGAACCCTCACCCACCCGATGTGGGGGAGAATCGTACGTCAGCGGACGGGATTTGCGAAAACCCGCAACGCGAGCGGGCCACTACCGGCGGCATTGTACGGCCGCACAAACAGCCGCGCCCTAGCATGTGCCAGGGCGCGGGTCAGAGGCCGCCCCGAGCTGGAAGTCAGGGGGCGGCAGGGGAAACCAGCGGAGACTACAGGCCCGGGGCCGAATGCCGATAGCGGCGGAAGGCCCCCAGCATCACGAGCCCAAGCCCGATCAACCAGACCGGCCCCGGCAGCGGGACCTCAGTGGCGGTGGTTGAGAATCGACCGCTGAGATAGAGCTCCTCGAAGCCATTGTTCAGGTCGTCCATGAAGAAATCGATCCCGAACAGATAGCCCGCACCGGAGAACAGGCCGAGATCCATGGTCGGGGCAAACACGATGTAGTCGAGCTTGCCACTGCCCTTGTTGGCATCGGCCTCGTACACCTCGCCCGATTCGCCAACCACCTGGACGTCGCCGGGCGAGAGAACCGGGCCGCCATTACCGTCGTCGAAGATCCAGCGAGCCACGCGTTCCCCGGTGACGGGGTCGTAGATGAAGACCTCGGCCTGGACGAACAGATCGGGGTTCCCCCCTGTCTGGTTGTGGTCGAAGATGAACGTGGGGATCGTGGCCCCCGGGTTGATCGCATCCAGGTACGCCAGGAGGTTGTCCACCAGCACGGGTCCATTGGCCTGGGTACCCAGTCCCCAGTTACCGGTGAAGTCGTTCGCGCCGCCACCGGGGAAGGGCATGGGATCTTCAAAATTGTAGCTGCCGTCGGGCCCGATACCCTGATTGTTCTGACCACCCGCACCCGTGCCCACAATCAGGTCCAGCGTGCCGGTGCCCTGCCCGGTGTAGTTGGCCTGCGACAGGAAGCCCCACTGGTTCAGCAACGAGCCGGAGTAAGAATAGAAATCGTTGTACTGAATGGCGACCGGGATCCCGTCATAGGTCTCGTCGACGTCCGGAAGCTCGATAATGGCCGCGTTCGCCACCGAGCCTGCGAGCATTACGCCCGCTAGCACCACCACCTGCTTACTCCACCACTTGCGCATCACACTCACCTCCGGCTCCCGGCCTGTTGACCGCTCAGGGCGCCTTTCGCCCTCTCGAGCAACTACGAAGCAAGACACACGCCAAAGCCGATAAGACCCTGTTTGATCGGAATTTCTTCTCAAACCCGATTCACCGCGAAGGGCCTCGTGTAAACCATTCCGACATTTTTCGGGAAAACGGCCCGAAACCCCGTCGGAAAGCTTTACACCCGATGGGCGCCCCAGGAGACGCGGAGCCGTAATCCAGGCTTGGTATCGTCTGTGCCCGCAGTCACGGGCCGGTGATGGGTCAGCGTCTCTTCACTACCCGCGCAACAGCGGGTGTGTATGGAAAAGCCGCTCCAGGCGGTCCTCGAGTTCGGGACGCACGGGGCCGGAACGGTCGGCGTCCAGGCGGGAGACGAACAAGTTCGCGTACCACGCCTCTTCCTCGTCCATGTCCCAGTCGACCTCGCGCAGCAAGGCCTGGCCGGCCGCGGGGATCGCGGCGGGGAGGTCGCGCCCGGTGAGCAGGGACCAGACGCCGGTCCAGCAGCGGGCGAGCGCGAGGGGGTGATAACCGCCACCGCCGAGGACCAGCAGCTTCGGCGTGCCATCCGCATGGCGCGGGCTGGTCTCGATCACGTCGTCGATGCAGGCGAGGAAACACTGCGTGGAGATGCCGAACTTGCCGAGCGGATCCGGCAGCAGGGCATCGGTGCCGGCCTGGACGACAATCACGTCCGGCCGCCAGCGATCAAGCACCGCGTCCCAGACCCGGGTGAAGGCGGCGCGGAATTCGCTGTCATTGGTCTCCTTCGGCAGCGGCACATTCACGGCGTTGCCGAGCGGACCCGTGTCCTCGATGCGGCCGCCCTCGAAGGGATAGCCGTATTCGGTATCCATGTGCAGGGAGACGGTGAGGACATCCGGGTCATCGATGAACGCGGCCTCGACGCCGTCGCCATGGTGGGCATCGATGTCGAGATAGAGCACACGCTGACCGGCCTGGCGCAGGCGCAGGATCGCGAGCGCGGGGTCGTTGAAGTAGCAGAAACCGCGCGCCTGGTCGGGGGCGGCGTGGTGCATGCCGCCAGCCGGATTAAAGGCCATCTGCCCGCCCAGCACGACCTCGGCGCCCTGGATGGAGCCGAAGGTGGCAGTGGCCGGGGTGGCGAAGAAGCCGGCGAAGAACGGGTTTTCGAAGTTGCCGATGTTGTGGCGGTCGCGGTAGCGCTGGAAGACCTTGCCCAGCGCCTCGGCGCGCTGCATCGCGGAGACATACTCGCGGGTGTGGAACCATTCGAGCTCGGCCGGCTGCGCACGGCGCGTGACGGCCATCTCCCCGGGGGTGATCGCGTCATAGGCCTCGATCAGGTCAATGGTCAGCGAGACGCGCGGGATGCCCAGTGGGTGATTGTCACCGTAGCTGTGCCCGCGATAGCGCGGCGCATGCAGCAGGGTCGCGTGGCGCCGGGCCGGAGCGCGCTCCGACCCCGGGGCTGTGGCGTCCTGATCGATGGCTTCGGGGGTGGCATTCACTGGCGCAGCCTCAGGTAGATCTCGGGCAGACGGCGCGGCAGCTCGTCCACGTGGTCGATGATGGTGTAGTGCCCGGGGCCGAAGATGGCCGGCAGGTACTCGGACCCGGACGGGTCCAGGGTGATGCAGAAGGGGTGAATACCGGCATCCACCGCCTCCTTCATCGCCATGCGGGTGTCTTCGTGCAGATAGCGCTGGTCACCGCCGTCGTCATAGTCGGCCGGGCGCCCGTCGGTGAGGATCAGCAACAGGCGGCGCTGGCTGGAGTTGCGCTTGAACGCCTCCAGCGAGTGACGGATGCCCGCCCCCATGCGCGAAGCCAGGCGCCCGGACACCCCGGCGATGCGGGCGCGCACGGTGTCGTTCAAGTCCTCGTTGAAATCCTTCAACCAGTAGTAGTTGACCTGGTCACGCTGCTTGGAGGCAAAGCCGGCGAGCGCGTAGGGGTCGCCGACCTTCTCGATGGCCTCGGCGAACAGCATCATCCCCTCGCGGATGCGGTCGACAATCTTGCCCTGCCCGCTCGGGTGGCGCGCCATGATGGAGGTGGACATGTCCGCCAGCATCAGCACCGAGGTGTCGCGGTGCTGCACTGCGCGCCGGCGGTAGATGAAGGCCTTGGGGGAGAGCCCGGCCTTCTTGTCGGCGATGTAGTCGATCACCGCTTCGGTATCCAGCTCGTCGCCGTCCAGCTGCTTGCGCTGCGGCGCCAGGCGCATCGGGCGCTGCATCTCCAGACCGCGGGTCAGACGCTTCAGGGTGTCGGCGTTCTCCGACAGGATGGTCGCCGCCAGCTCCGGGTTCTCGTCGTCCAGCACACGCTCGTAGAGGTTCACCCAGTCGGAGATGTAGCGTTGTTCGCGGTAGTCCCACTCGGGATACGGGATGCCGTCCTTCCGTGGCGAATAGGGTACGCCACGCTTGGCCACCTGGGCCGGCTGCGGAATGCCGGTGCCGATGCGCCCGCCGGTGCCGGAGGTCTCCTGCTGCGGGGTCTGGATATCCGCGTCCGGGTCCTTCTGCGCCTGTTCCGGGGCCTGCTGGGGCTGTTCTTCCTGTTTCTGGTGCTCGAGCTTGTGCTCGTCGTGCGCCTCGTGGTCGCGGAAGTCGGCCAGGCTGCCATCGCGCTTGCGCTGCGGGTAGACCGGCAGCGACTGGTTCAGCGACAACCCCGGCAGATAGGCCTCGGCACGCTCCTCAATCGTGATGTCCGGGAAGGTATCGTCGGCGAACAGTTCCTCGCCCACGGCCCACGCAGTGACGATATCGGCGTCCGGCTCCAGCATCCGCTCCAGGCGCGGGTCCTGGGGTTCGCCGCGCAGCAGGGCCTCGTGGGCGCGCAAGGCGAAGTCGTAGTAGATGCCGGCCGCACCCTCCGGACGCTCGTGGGCGCGGGCGAGTTCCACCAGGCGCGACAGGAAGTTCGGGATGCGCGGGGCCAGGCGCGCGTTCACGCGCAGATCCTCGGCCAGGTCGAACAGCACCTGGAAGCTGAACATGCGCGCCTCGAACTGAGCGAACAACGGGCGCCAGGTGATGCGCGACTTGTCGTCCAGCGGCGGATGCTCGGCGCCGGCGCGCTCGAACAGGCGCTCGACGTCGGACTGCGCGTAGGTATCAAAGGCGAGATGCGCGGCCGCGTGCTGGGTGGCGACGATCGCCTCCTCGCGGGAGTCCATCACGGCCGGCATGAACAGGCGGCGCCCGTCGGTCTCGAGCATCGGGCGGCCCTCGCCCGGCTTCCAGCTCGAATCCGCCAGCGGGATGTCGGCATCCAGCCAGGCCATCAACACCAGGCGCAGGAAGCGCCCGTTCATGCGTGGACGGAAGCCCGGCAGCGCCTCCAGCAGGAGCTTCAGACTCTCGTCGCTCTCCAGGCGGAAATAGGCCTCGCCGCGCGAGCGCCCGGCCTTCAGCAAGTCCGCCCCACGCCGCGCCCAGGAGAGCAGGCCCGCGTCGCCGACCAGGTTGCGGGCGATCGGGGCGCCCTCGAGGTAGGCGTCCAGGGTCAGGCCACGCTCGTCGAACAGCTTTTCGGCCGGCTCGATCAGGGCGCGCAGGCCCTCGATGCCGCGCCCGCCCGAGAGCTTGTCGAATGGGGCCTCGAAATAGGCCCGGGCATCCGGCAGGCTACGTGCGCACCAGCGCAGGCCGATCTCGGCCCACTCGCGCTCGCCGGCCTCGCCCCACTCCGCGTACACCCGGTCGGCCTGCGCCATAAAGCCTTCCAGGGCGTAATTGGAGTTCACCCACTCCTGAAAGCGCGCAGCCTGCTCCAGCCACAGCTCCACCGTCTGCATGTGCTCGGCAAGTCGGGCCGAGTGGCGCATGAAGCTCTTGCCGGCCTCGCGGTCATGGAAGAACAGGTCGCGCGCGGTCTCGATCCAGCGCCGCGCGATGGTGGCCCCGAACGGACGAATCGCCGGCAGGGCCTCCTTCGTATCGCGGTGCGCGACGAAGCTGATGTCCTCCAGGTGCTGGAGGATCTCCTCGATCTCGACGAGTTCTTCCGCCTCCGGTTTCGCGCCGCCTTGAGTCGCGGGGTCACTCACGCGGCTTCGGACTCGGGGAAGTGGGCGTCGAAGATCTCCTCCAGTGCCTGGATCAGCTCGGGGTCATCGGTGATCGGGGCGATCATCGCGGCGCGGCAGGCGACACGCGGGCTCAAGCCCGCCTGCATCAGTTCGCCGGCGTAGGCCAACGCACGGGTGGAGGTGGCCTCTTCCAGACCGTGGTCCTTCAGCGCGCGCGCCTTGCGCCCGGCGGCGACCAGCTTCTCCACGCGATCGGCATCCAGGCCACCGGATTCCTTGGCCACGATCTCGCGCTCGACGTCCTCCTCCGGGTAGTCGAAGTGAATACCGACGAAGCGCTGCTTGGTGGAGGGCTTCAGGTCCTTCAGTACGGTCTGATAGCCCGGGTTGTAGGAGATCACCAGCATGAAGTCTTCGTGCGCATCGATGATCTGCGACTTCTTGTCCAGCGGGAGCTGGCGGCGGTGGTCAGTCAGCGGGTGGATCACCACGGTGGTGTCGGTGCGCGCCTCGACGATTTCGTCGAGGTAGCAGATCGCACCCTCCTTGACCGAGCGCGTCAGCGGGCCGTCCTGCCAGACGGTTTCCTCGCCCTCCAGCAGGAAGCGGCCGACCAGGTCGGAACTGGTCAGGTCCTCGTGGCAGGACACCGTCACCAGCGGCTGGCCCAGGACGTGGGCGATGTGCTCCAGGAAGCGGGTCTTGCCGCAACCGGTCGGCCCCTTGAGCATCACCGGCAGGCGCTTCGAGTAGGCCGCCTTGAAGATCTCGATCTCGTCGCGCTGGGGCTTGTAGAACGGGGCGTCGCCCGCGTCCCCCGGTTTCTCGATGACGTCGCGTTCCACACCGCGGATGCGGTTGATCAGGTTCTTCATGGGATCTCCGATGTCGACCGCGCGGTCGGGACTGACCGCGGGGCCGGGACTGGTGTATGCGCGGGGGCGGCGTTACCCTGCTGCGCGTTGGGCGGGCCGCCAATCGTGTTCCCGCAGGCTTTGTTGTATCATTCTCTGTTTCTATTCTATCGAACCTGCGCACTTGCATGAACCAAACGCCCCACGGCTGCGGGGTTGGTCTTGCGGATGCGCCCGTCACTCGGATTCAGCGCTTCAATAGAGGACCCGGTATGAAACTTGTCAAGCTCGTCAAGCTGAACAACCTGCAGTACAACCCGAACCGCGACCCGAACTTCTACCGTCGTCCGGTCAACGAGGAATTCCGGCTGCAGGCCGTGCTGAACGGCTCCGGCAGCGCCCAGTGCTCGTTCTCCGTGGAAGGCGAGACCCTGTGCGAGGGCAGCGTGTCCCTGCCGGGCACCTTCGACTGCAAGTTCAGCTACGACACCGCCGGCACCCGCATTGGCGACCTGGTGATCGAGGGCAATGGCGAGACCTTCCACGAGAAGGTCCGCATCGACGTGCTGGAACACGCCTGGATCGGCTGATCCAGTCCGGCTAGCGCGGCCCCGCTCCATCGGGGACGGCAACAGCGAAAGGCCCCGCGGCAACCTGCCCGGGGCCTTTCGCGTTTCGGGTCCAGCCACAACCGTCCCTTGCCATCTCCTGCCACACGCCCCCGCCATCCCCGGCCGCATATCCCCTCGTCATCCCGGCCGCAGCGAAGCGGAGAGCCGGGATCTCCCGGGCGAGCCCCCGGACGTCCGGGTGATCTCCAGCAGTGGCGATCCCGGATAACCGCTGGGCGGTTTCCGGGTTGCCGAGGGAGGGGCGTCTTCATGGTGACCGGAGAATGCCGACAAGGTGTTCCGATCGACCCGTCGCCCGCCCCCGAATCGGGCTTCCGCGTGCGGTTCATGTCCTCCGTGGTGCGATCGCCTTGGCCCTTCTTCGTATCTTCGTGCGCTTCGTGGTTAACAATGGAGTCGGGGCCCCAGACGAAGAAAGCCCCGCCGGAGCGGGGCTTTCGGGCATGGCCATGGCCTGCGGTGATCAGTCGATCACGCCGGTCACCCAGTACTGCACGTACTTCGGGTTGTCCTCGATAAAGCGATCCACGGCCTCCGCGTAGGAGTTTTCCTGGGCGTAAAACATCGCGTCTTCCAGGACCTCGAGATCCAGGTGCATACGCGAGATCATCATCGCCACGTCGTGGTACTCCTCGGCGAAGCCTTCACGCGCCAGGGCATGGATCCGTTCGAAGCTGCCCAGGGCCCCTTCCGGGTCTTCGAGGTAACGCAGATCATGGGCGCCGAATTTCCAGTGCGGGCTCCAGCCGGTCACCACGATCCACTCGTCACGACGGATGGCGCGTTCCAGCGCGGAGGTCATGCCCGCCCCGGAGGAGATCTGCAGGTTGTAGCCATCCAGGCCGTAGGTCTCCATGGCCTCTTCCGACAGCCGCGTCAGGCCCGCGCCCGGGTCGATCCCGGTGATGCGGCCATTCAGCTTGTCCCGCACGGAGTCCTTCTTCAGGTCCTCGATGGAACCGAGCTCGTCCTCGGGGATATAGTCCGGCACCACCCAGCCGAGGCGGGCGTTGCCGTACAGCGGCCCCAGGTTCACCACGTCCTGCCCCACACGATCCATGTAGTCGGCGTGGGTCCCTGGCAGCCAGGCCATCAGCATCATGTCGATGTCGCCGGAGGCCAGACCCTGGTACTGCGGGGCGATATCGGTCTGGATCAGATCGACCGAGTAGCCCATCTCGTCCTCGATGACGCGTTCGGCCAGCCGGGTCACGAACTCGGCGTCGGACCACGCGGTCCAGCCAATCTGGATATCGTCGGCCTGGACCGTGGAGAGCCCCATGGAGGCGGCCAGCACGCCGCCCAGCAGGGTTGAAGTCAGTGTCTTGTTCATCGTGCTACTCCTTCCTTCGAGTGAAACGGATAGCGCGACGCGAGGGCCGGTCAACTGCTCGCCTTGCGCCGCAGTCCTACGCTCTGAGTGATCCGGTCGAGCAGGATGGCGAGGATCACGACCCCCAGGCCGCCCTCGAACCCCAGCCCGACATCGAGCCGCTGGATACCGGTGAGCACGGTGTTGCCAAGCCCGCCGGCACCGATCATCGACGCGATCACCACCATGGAGAGCGCCAGCATGATGGTCTGGTTGATGCCGGCCATGATCGACGGCATCGCCAGAGGCAACTGAATCTTGGTCAGGAGTTGGCGCCGATTGCAACCGAAGGCCAGCCCGGCCTCGATCTGCTCGCGGTTTACCTGGCGGATGCCGAGATTGGTCAGACGCACCACCGGCGGCATGCAGAACACCACCGTGGCGATCGCGCCGGGCACCGTGCCCAGCCCGAAGAAGATTGCGGCGGGGATCAGGTAGACGAAGGGCGGCATGGTCTGCATCAGATCCAGCACCGGACGGATGGAGGCCTCGAGCCAGTCGCTGCGCGCCATCGCGACCCCGACCGGCATGCCGATCGCCAGCGCCACGGCGGTGGCCGCCAGCACCAGCGACAACGTCTTGATGGTGGGCTCCCACAGGTCCATCCCGAGGATCAGGCCCAGCGCCACGATGGCGAAGATGCCGAAGCGCCAGCTGACCCGCCACCAGCTGAGCCCCACCAGCACCAGCACCAGCAGCCAGGCGGGGATCGCGAGCAAGGCCCCCTCGAAGGAATTGGTCAGCAGCCCCAGGAACCAGGCAATACCGTCCAGCGCCGGCTCCAGGTTATCGAGGATCCAGTCGACTCCATTCTCGATCCAGTCGCCCACCGGGATATTGATGCGCCCCTCCATGTCAGTAATCTCCGTTCGCGGCGGCCGCGTTGCGGCTGCGGTCCAGGGCCTCGACCAGGCGCTGCAGGGTTACCAGGCCGCGGAACCGGCCCTCACCATCCACCACCGGGATGGATACCGGGCTCTGCGCAGCACGCCGCGGCAGGTCGGCCAGCGCCGTATCCTCGGGGACCGCCTCCACCTCCACCGCGACCTCGCTGGCGGCGCGATCCTGGGTAAGCTCGCCCAGACGCTTGGCCTGGACGACGGACTGGAAGCGCCCGCCGGCATCGACGATCACGGCCTCGTTACCCGGCACGTGGGCAATGCGGTTGCGCGCCTCACCGGCCGTGGTATGGGCATCCAGTACCGGGATGTTCTCGCTGTCCATGATGTCGCAGGCCTGGAATACCTGGGTGATGTCCACGCCGTGGAAGAACGAGCGCACGTATTCGTTGGCTGGGTGCGTGATGATTTCCTTCGGCGTACCGACCTGCACCACCTCGCCCCCCTGCATGATGGCGATGCGATCCCCGATCCGGATCGCCTCGTTGAGATCGTGGGAGATGAACACGACCGTACGTCGGTGCTCGCGCTGCAGGTCCAGCAGGCGGTCCTGCATCTCGGTGCGGATCAACGGATCCAGCGCCGAGAAGGCCTCGTCCATCAGCATGATCGAGGGGTCGGTGGCCAGCGCACGGGCCAGGCCCACGCGCTGCTGCATGCCGCCGGAAAGTTCATCCGGATAGCTGCGGGCATGGGCCTTGAGACCCACCTGCTCCAGCGCCTCCTGGGCGCGTTCACGGCGCCGGGTGCGGCCGACCCCGGCGATCTCCAGACCCAGCGCGGCGTTGTCGATCACGGTCTTGTGCGGCATCAGGGCGAAAGACTGGAACACCATCGCCAGATCCTCGCTGCGCAACCGGATCAGATCGCGCTGGCTCATACGCGTGACGTCACGCCCACGGACCTCCACGGTGCCGGCAGTGGGCTCGATCAGGCGGTTAAGCAGGCGCACCAGGGTGGACTTGCCCGATCCGGACAGCCCCATCACCACGAAGATCTCGCCCTCGGCGATATCGAGGTTGCAGTCCTTCACGCCCACCGTGTTGCCGGTGCGCTCGAAGATGGTGTCCTTGTCCAGCCCGTCCTCGATCAGGCGCAGGCCTTCCTGCGGGTTCGGCCCGAAGACCTTGTACAGCTCGCGCACCCGGATGATGGGTTCCATGCCACGATCTCCCTGTAACGCTGCGTCCGACCCTCGGGCCGGACCGGGGCCCGTTACCAGTCGTACTGGCGAATGAACTCGGGAAGCTTGTCGATCATTTCGTCGCGCCCGAAGAAACGATCGGCGCGGGCCAGGCGCATCTCGTCCTGGATGTCCTGATCCCCGCCGAAGCAGAATACCGGAAGATTGATCTGGTATTCCATGCGCAGCATCCGGATCACGTCCAGCGGGTCGAAGGCCTCGATCTCGTCCAGGTCCAGCAGCAGGAAGCGATACAGCAGGATCTCGTTCCACGGACCGAGCTCATCCAGGTCGGTCACACGGTGTAACTGCCAGCCCTGCGGCAGGTGGGCCTGCATGCGCTCGGTCAAGCCGGCATCCTGCGTCATCAGGATGACGCGTTTCTCCAGGCGGCGTTCGATCGTCGGTTCGGACATACGGCATCTCCGGCGTTCGTGGGTAACGGAATGGGCGGGTCAGGCCGCCGCGATTCCGCGATAGAGCCCGTCGATGCGGGCACTGATCTCGTCGACCATGCGGGCGTCGAGCTGGCCATTCAGGCGCGAGCGCACGCGCAGGCGCTCCGGGGACTCGCCAATCAGGTGCTCCTCGAGGATGGCGGTGGTCGCCGGGTCCTCGCACCAGACCCGTGCGATGTGCGAGCCCTCGACGTGCAGGCGCAGGCGCCCACAGGCCCCGCGGGTCTCGAACACGTGGTTGTCGCGGTTCACCCGAATCCCGTCGCGCACTGCAGGCGATCCCTGCCCGTCGGCCAGATCCTCGAGCTCCTCGCGCCCGGCCGCCAGCCACTGTTCGATGGTGTCTCGGTCCGGCTCGATCACCCGCACCGGCACGCCGAAACGGCGCTCCAAGACCGCGCGCAGGGCGGCCTCGACCTGCGCGGGCTCGGGCGGCTCCGGGCACTGACGGGCGCAATCCGTCATGCCGGTCTCCAGCGCCGGGCGCAGCCAGTCGCGGTAGCCCTCGCTAGGGGCATGGACACAGGCGAGAAAACGCTCGACCGGGAAGTGCCGCAGGAAGCTGGCCCCGAACACGCAGCCCTCATCGAGCGTGGCCGCGCCGGTGCCCATGATCTTGCGCCCCTGGACCCAGACATCCTGACCCCGCGCCTCCACGCCCTCCAGCCCAAGCTCGCGCAGGACATCCATCGCAATGCCCAGGCCCATGGCAAACAAGTGGCGATGCCCCCGAGCGAGGACATGACGCGGCTGGATCAGGAAGAAACAGGCCTGATCGGCATCCACCCAGACCGAGCCACCGCCCAGCGGGCGCCGCACCACCGGGACGCCCTGCTCCGCACAGGCCGCAAGGTCCAGATCGGACGCAGCATCCTGGCTGGCGCCGACCGAAATATGTGGCTCGCGGGCGTGCGTCCAGAGTACGCGCGGGGGGGCGTCCGGCGAGGTCATGGTCGCCAGCCCCGCATACAGCGCGTGGAGTTCCTCGGCGGAGCGAGCCCCGGCGTCGATCCACTCCGGGGTCACCGTCGATGCGACCAAGTGTCAGCCCTCGGTCTTGTCCTGGCCGGCAGCGGGATCGTCCGCCTTGTCCTCCTGGCCGGGCTGGTAGAAGTAACGGAAATAGAAGTCGCTGCGCGAGAGATCCTCGTACAGCTTGGCACGTTCCTCGACCCCACTGCGCATGATCTCGACCATGGCCATGGCCTGCTCGCCATCGATGATATGGATGCCGCCGGACAGCTCCTGATCGGTGTCGAGAAAGTGCGCGGCCAGTTCTTCCGGCTCCTGGATGTAGACCAGGAAGGACTTGCACTCGGCATCCTCCAGATCCAGCGGCTGCATCACGATCTTGCCGAGCCAGGCCAGGCGCGCGACCTGGTTGAACTGATGGATATCGAGCTTCTTGCCCTTCTTGTACTTGTTGAGTTCATTGCGGATCTCGCCAATATTGGCGATCTTCATCGATTTCATGGATGTGCATCCTGCCGCGAGTGTTGCGGGAGCATAAAACAACTGCGTGCCCGGGCCGTAAAAAAACCCCGGCAGACCGGGGTTCTTGAGTGGGGTACGCGGGAATTCCGCCACCCCTTGCGCCCTTCCGTGGCGCGTACAGATTACCGTGGAATTACCACGAGAACCCGCTCTCTTCCTCTTCTTCAAAGCCGGCGACCGCCTTCAGGGTCTCCTCCAGCGCGCCGGGCGAGCTGCGCAGACGCATGAAGCTGTTGTCCCCCAGCATCCGCAGATCCGGGAAATGCAGCGCCTTGCGGAAACGCATGTTCAGCGCCTCCACCTCGCCCCCTCGAACCATGATCTCGAGCGGAACCGTCGCGGTATGGCGGAACTCGCCCACATCCACGATGCCGAGCTGGTGCAGGTCGGCCGAGTCCTGATCGGCCCCGTCCGCCTCACGCACGGCCACGCCGATCACGGTGACGTCCTGCCCCGGGATGTCCACCCGGTAGACCTCGCTAACCCCGGCAACACGGGATGCGAGATTGCCATCCAGCTCGCTCAGCGCCGCCCGCCGGGAGCCATGACTGGCCAGCTCGTACGGGGCATCAAAGCGCTCCATGCCAAAGGTATAGCGATAGCGGCCGAGATCACGTTCGCTCAGCCCGTCCTCGGAACCGTACTCGCGTTCGGCACCCAGAGTGCTGGACAGGCGGTTGGCGACACCCGTGACCGGACGATCCAGGCGATAGGCGTGACGGAAGTACTCCAGGTTGTTGTAGCTCACCTGCAGCTCGCCATCGACCGCGGTTACGGCCACGCGGATCGGGGCGATATAGCCACCCCGCTCCTCCGAGCCGGCGACGGACAGCAGGTCATCGTGGGTGACCACGACCACGTGTCGGTCATTGCTGACGGGGTATTCGCCCAGAAACCGGAAATCGGCCCCCTCCAGGCGTTCCCGCACACTGGCAGCCTCGCCGGAGACATCGGTCCCCGATTCGGTGTAGGCCAGTACAAATGGGCGATAGGTATCGGCCGCCACGGTCTGGCTCGCCGCGAACAGCGCAACCGCCGCGACCATACCGACCGCACGGACGCTCCCGCGCAAGGCGTGGATTGCTCGCATGGCATCCTCCTTTGAATTCACTAATAGGTTCGAGCGGAATGCTCGGCAGGAAGAAGGGCCCGGAACGCACCCCCCCAGTGCGTCACGAACCTCGGGGTCACCCGCCCTCCCTGGCGGATCCGGCCTTCCCCTCAAGGCCAGGCGCCCCTCCCGGGCGCGTAACACCGAGACCCGCTGCGGTCAGCCGACCGCCCCGGGCCTCCCGATCAGAACCGGTACGCGTACCCGATCTCGAGCTCGTACTGACGCATCTCGATGGTCGCCTCAGCCTGACCACCCTGGATGGGACCACGAACGCTCTGCCTCGGCGCATACATCGCCGCAAAATTGAGCTCATGCTGATCGCCAAAGCCCTTGGTGAACCCAAAGGTGAAGTGATCTTCCATCACGGCCGGGGCCAGGATATTGAATTCCACTTCGCTAGACGGAATCGGGTTTTCCCCCCGGTTGTAGCCCACTCGCCAGGTCCAGTCATTTCCGGCTTCATACTGAGCGCCAAACTTGAAGATATTGATATCTTTCCAGCCGAAACCGGCGCCATTCGTGTCACCCAACGCACCATTCGGGTCGGTCATCAGGTTCGACATCGGGTTCGAGATCGCGGCGACATCCGTGTAGTTGATGCGCTGGTAATCGGCGGAAAGAGTGACGCTCGGGCTAACATCAACCGAGAAACCCAAACCGTAGGTGGACGGGACATCGAAACTCCCTCCATCGGCGAAGAGACCGCTGTAGTCGTCGAAGTCTCCATTCCGGATCTTGGATCGGTAGCTCGCCCCGACCCGGGCACCTTCAGCCAGCTCGGCCTGGAACCCAATCTGCGCGCCATAGCCCCAAGTCGTATCGGTGCCATTATCGCTAACCGTACCCTGCCCCGCTTCGGCACTCATGCCATCAAACGCGGCGATCCCCTTAGCGCTAAATCGCTGATAGCTAATGATGGGGCTAAACCCAACACTCACTCGACCATCGGCAAACTTTTGCGCATAGGTCGGGATGATCGCCAACTGTTCCAACTCCACCCCAGCTGGGCCACCACAGAAGACCCCGCCTCCGCCAGCATCACAATTAGCATCTCCGGTCATGTAACCGGGGTAATCCGTACTCATCCCTCCGTTCCCCAGCAGCGCGATACCCCAAGACCGGTTCTCGTCGATCTGCTGGACATAACCAATCGACGGGATGAAAAAGTCTTCACTGTCGGAATCCACCGACATGTCGCCCATTCCGGTGTGGAACGTCACGGAACGTTCGGGACGGAAGTAGGCGAGCGAGCCATCGATACGGCTTTCCATGCCGGCGATGCCGGCGGGGTTAATGCCTGGGGCGTAGGAATCCTGGGAGATCGCCATGCCGACGCCCCCCATGCCCTTGGCCTTGGTGCCGTAGCCGTGGGCGAAGTAGCCGTTGGTGGCGTGCGCGACGCCGGCCGAACCCATGGCCAGGCCGACCGCGATCGTCACCACGCTGCGGCGAATGATGCGTGCTTCCATTTTGTATCTCCTTTGGTGGTCTTCTTGTTGTGGTGTGCGAACACCCCGGTTCCGCGCGGCCCCCTTGTATCGCCGCCGGTCCGGTCTTGGTGGTGTTCCCACGGCCCGCGCCACGGTGACCGACCGTGGCGCGAGTTTTTCGGCAGGTGTGTTCAAGGGCACTCGGACGAATGGCCTTGATAACCCCGCTCGAAACTTGAATATTCAAAAAGTCTTATTGATCCCCTGACGTGCGAAAGCCCCGGGGGTACCGGGGCTTTCGCAGGATACTACCACTAACGATTTCAGGCTGTCTTCTCGTCTTCCGCCTCGTCGGCGTCGAAGTCGAAGGTGCCGACATCCTCCCCGGCCATTTGCCGCTGGACGAAGCCGACATCGGTCGAGTTAAGCGCAAACGGGAAGGACAGGATGTCCGTCGGGCTGGAATCGCCATACGGGCGGTTGCAGGCCGAGACCTCCTCGTCCGACTTGCCGGGGCAGCCGGAGGTCTGGAACGGCTTGCCGGAGGCAATCAGTTCTTCCACCTCGGCCTGCGGCAGACCGAAGTCCGCCACCTGGCCGTCGGCATTGAACTTCATGTCGTCGATGCGGCCACCGGCGTAGTCGATGACGAAGCGACCCAGCTGCACGCGGCGCCACTGGTCACGCGGGACCGGGTTCCAGTCTTCCATCAGCGAGCCCTCTTCCGGGAAGAAGGCAAACATGTGGTTGTGGCCGCCCAGGTCACGAATGCGCTGGCAGACCTGCAGGATCTCTTCCTCGGTCTCGCCCATGCCACAGATCAGGTGCGCGCCAAACTTCTCCGGACCGAAGATCTCGGCGGCCCACTCGATGGACTGCCAGTACTTGTCCCAGCTATGCGGGCTCTCGACCGCCTTGCCGCGGGTGCGCTCGAAGATCTCCGGGGTCACCGCGTCCAGTGCGACGGTGAAGATGTCCGCACCCTTGTCGCGCAGGAGCTGGAGGTCTTCATAGCTCATCGTGGTCGGATTGGACAGGATCGACACCGGGATATGGTTGACCTCGGCGACCCAGCGCTCCAGCAGCTCGACGGTGTCGGCGTCGGAGTTCGGGTGGGTGATCATGGAGATGCACATGCGCTCGAACTGGCCGGCGTCGGCGTGGTTCTTCACGCGTTCGATCACCTCGTCGTACTTGGCGGTGGGCCAGTCAACGCGGATGAAGTTGCGGTCGGCGTAATCCCGCGATTCCTCGCGGTGGCGGGCCAGGCCGCAGTAGGAGCAGTTGGCACGGCAGCCTTCCGGGTACGTGACCAGGAGGTTCAGGCAGTGCGTGCAGGACGTGCGATGCATGGTGCCCGGCACCAGGCCCAGCGTGATCGCGGCCGCGGTGGACATCTGCACGTACTCCGGCGAACGCATGTCCGGGGTCTTGATGTGATAGTCGGGCCGATAAAAGTTGATCGGCGCGACCATCTCCTCTGCACTTGCACTCATGGAATTCCTCCAGCGTTGTCTCGGGGATGCCAGGCATCCGTCGACCGGGGCCGATTACGCGGCCCGGTCACCATCGTTGAAATACTCGGAAAATGCAATCCATCCGCGGCGCTGAGTGGCATCTTCCTGCGCCCGCGGGGTTCGCCAGTGTTCGTTGAGGAAGGCGCGCCGCTCGCAGGCGCGATCCAGCGCCGGCCCGTACTGGTCGCGCATGTCCTCGTCGTAGTCGGCCAGGGCCTCGGCGTCGCCTTCCAGGTGGCCGATCGCGGCCTCGCCGGCGGCCTCGCCCGAAACCACCGCGGCGGCAATACCGGCCCCGGTAATCGGGTGCGTCAGGCCACCCGCGTCGCCGACGAACAGCACGTCGCCAGCCACCAGCGACTCCCGCAGGCCGCCGACCGGGATCGCCCCACCGGTGCGGTAGCGGATCTCCTCGCCCAGCAGGCCCTGATCGACCAGCTGGGCATGCAGGGACTCCAGCGGCGCCTTGAGATCACCGGCAATGCGCTTGTCGGCGCCCAGGCCGAGATTGGCCCATTGGCCCTTGGGGAACAGCCAGGCGTAGCCGCCCGGGTAGTCATCGGACAACCAGACATCGGTGGCGGTGTAGGGCTTGTTCAGCGGCACGGTGTACTGGCGGGTCTGCACCGTCGGCAGGGCCGGCAGGCCCAGCGTCTCGGCGACCGGCGAATGCGGCCCATCGGCCGCGATCAGCACGCGATAGCCGATCTCATGTTCGGCACCGGCGTGTTTCACCCGGGCGGTATGACGCTCCGCGTCCACCGCCACCAGCGGAGTCGAGGTCACCAGCTGCGCCCCGTTCGCCTCGGCGGCACGGATGATGGCGCGATCAAACTCGCCGCGATCCACCATCAGGCCCGGGAAGTCGGAATGTTCCACCGCGCCGGAGGGCAGGAAGCTCTGCATCGCGTCGATCCGCTGCAGCAACACGCCGTCGGGCTGCGCGTACGCGCCCATCGGGTTGGGGATGAACTCGGCGCACTGCACCGGCTCGCCGAAGGCCTTGTTACGCTCGACCGCGAGCACCGACAACCCGGCCTCGGCACACACACGCGCGGCCGAGGCCCCGCCCGGGCCCAGACCAACGACCAGCACATCCACCGCGGCGGGCAGCATTAGCGAAAACCTCGCGTTCCGTTCATCATTCCGCGACCGTTTCGACCTCGGCCTGCGCCAGCGCCGACTGGATCGCGGCGATGAAGTCATCCGCGCTCAGCTGGAGCATCTCGACATCGCGTTCGGCGAAGAAGGCGCGCACGCGCTCCTCCATCTCCGCCTGCGGCGTATCCCGCAGGGCCGCCTCGAGATCGGCGATCGTGCGGGCCGGTTTCACGAAGATGTCCCCGGTAATCCACAGCTGCTTCAGACGCTTGCGCTCGGGATCCAGCGCCACGCCCACCCGCATCAGCCCGCCATCGGACTTGGAGATACTCTCGAACATCGGGGCATCGGTCGCCGGACGGTTGCGCTGATACACCCACTCTTCGGTATCGATGTCGGCCAGCGCCTCGTCGAAGGCGCGGCGCTCTTCCGGGAGGAGGTCGGCGGCTTCGGTGCGCACCCCGAACTCCTCGGCGAAGGCGCGCGCAATGGCCTCCTTGACCACGTCCAGTGCGGGCATCTCGTCGAGCAGCGTGGCGAGGTTCACCACCCGGTCGCGGGCGGACTCGATGGCCTTGTTGGAAAGCTTCTCCGCCGGTATGCGCAGGATGCGCAGCATGTCCTCGACATCGAACTCGATCAGCAACGTGCCCTGGTACATGATCGAATCGCCGTCAAAGGCGCCGCCGGTGCCGGAGATCTTGCGACCATCCACTTCGATATCGTTGCGCGGGCGGAACTGCGCGTCCACGCCCAGCGAACGCATGCCGGCCGCCGCGGCGTTACAGATGCGCGCGGCAATCTGACCCATGTCGGCCGAACCGAGAAAGCGTTTGTCCAGATACAGTTCCCAACCGAGCTGGGTGGCATCGAAATAGATCGCACCACCGCCGGTGATGCGGCGCTGGATGGCGATGCCGTTCTCCTGGCAGTACTCGGTGTTGATCTCCTGGTCCACGTTCTGGTGGAACCCCACCAGGGCACAGGGCTGGAACTGCAAAAAGCGCAGGGTATGCGGCGATGCGCCGTCCTGATGACATTCCAGCAGGGCGCGGTTGAACGCCATGTTCTCGGCGGCCGGGCGCAACCCGGTGTCGAGGATGCGCAGGGTCGTCTGGTCGCGCTCAGGCATGACAACCACCTCCGGCTGCAACCTCGCCCCCCTCGGTGACGATGCGAATGCCGCCCAGGCCCTGGCGCGCCTTGCGCTCCTGCTCGCGGCGGCGGGCTTCCTCGGCCACGATGGTGTCCAGGTCCAGTTCGACGCCACTGGCAACACCGGCGTCTTCGGCCATCACCTCGTCACCGACAGCGATCGAGCAACAGGCCGGAGTCACGCGCACCTTCTTGCCCAGGCGCGCGGCGAGCTCCACCACCCCTTCTGCCGGGTGGGCGATCCCGGACAGGCCCGCCATCACGGCGTAGCTGTCGATCTGGCTCTTGGCCTCGCCCGGTGGACGGGCGCAGCCCAGCAGCAGCGAGGTATCACCCAGGCGCGCGCGGGCGTCGTGGAAGAAGCGTCCCACCGCATGCACATCCGGGGTCTCGAACGGGCGACTGGCCGGCGCGTAGAACGGCATGACCACCACCAGCACCACGGCATCCGGCAGGTGGCGCGCCAGCATCTCGAGCGCATTCCATTCGCCCAGCAGCTTGCCGTAGTGCAGGCCGATCACGATATGCGGGACCACCTTCATGTTGGTGTTCACCAGACTCTCGAGCGTGCGCTCGAAGTCGTCCACGCTGCGCCGCAGGTGATAGACCTGCGTGATGGTGTCCTGGGCACCGATGACGTCCATCATCGCCGCATCGATTCCCGCCTGTTCCATGGACAGCGCAATTTCGTCGTCCACCAGTGCGGTATGCATCGCAATGCGGAATTCGGGGAACTCGTCCTTGATGCGCCGGATGGTGGAGTAATACGGGTCGTATTCGACCTCGTTGCGATGATTCGAGCCACCGGTCAGGAGCATGCCCTGGGCGCCGGACTCGATCACGCCATTCACCTGGCGCCAGAGATCCTCCGGGGTGCGGACGGGGATCATCGGGTCCAGGATCTTGGCCTTGCAGTGATCACAGGCCAGCTTGCAATCGCCACCGGTGATGGACATCGCAGGCCACGCACTCTTGCCACAATCGGCCAGCTCGCTGGACTGGTAGGACTTGAAGGTCGGGGTATAAAAGTGCACCGAACCCGGATCCCCGGCGTGTTGCAGGCTATGCTGGAGGTCATCAACCAGCAACGGATCGACGGGGACGTCCTCGAGGGGCTCTACCCGCTGGATTACATCGTTCCAGCTTGTCATCGGCGGTCTCCGGGTCGGCGCATTTCTTGAAGGTTTTACTCGGGTATTACCGAAAAAAAGAGGCCGCCAACCGCAACGGGTCAGCGGCCCGGACCGGATCGGGGCTTAGCAGCCGCCGAAACCGTCCGCTTCCATCTTGGCTTCGAAGGCCGCATGGGCGTCGGAACCGGTCTTCAGGTCGCCGATTTCGCCATCCCAGTCTTCCGGCTTCAGCTTGATCAGCCAGCCTTCGCCGTAGGGATCTTCGTTGATCAGGCCCGGGTTACCCGCAACCTTGTCGTTGGTCTCGGTGACTTCACCGGTGACCGGGGTCTTGGCCGGACCCACCCACTTGCCGGATTCGACGGTGGTGCAGGACTTGTCCTTCTTGACCGTCTTGCCGACCTTCTTCGGGGTGTAGGACACAATCGTGCCCGCCAGCGAACAGGCGTAGGACGTCAGACCGACGGTGGCGGTACCGTCGCTTTCCTTGCGCACCCAAACGTTGTTTTCAACGTTGTACATCAGATCTTCCGGAATATCACAACCCCGAACTGCACCCATGTCTTCCTCCAGGAATATTCAAATAAAGCGGGAAAATTAAAACGTTATCGTTTTATCACTGCGTAGTATCAGGTCGGCTAACTCGCTCGCCCGATTCACTTCATCGACATCGTCGATGAGATCCGAAGACGCGTCGATTCTATACCCCGGCAGAGCGGGCTGGCAAACGTGCAAGCGCACGCCTGCGCGTTTTGCGTCCTGGATAAAGTCCTTGATCAGCTTGCCGTCTTCCATGGCCCGCAGATCATCCGCTACACCCTGCTCCATCAGGCGCACGCCCTCCATGGTGAAGAAGATGTGCACGTCCACATCCATCGAGGCCATCACCGCGCCGAGATAGAACGGCGTGGCGCAACGGCCGGGCGTCGACGGGCCCGAGGTCATGATGATCACGACCGTCTGCTCGTCGTTGTCCAGGTAATAATCGTTGTCGATATCCGCCATGGTCCCGCTCA
Source organism: Thioalkalivibrio sp. ALMg13-2 (assembly GCF_000381185.1). Lineage (NCBI taxonomy): Bacteria > Pseudomonadati > Pseudomonadota > Gammaproteobacteria > Chromatiales > Ectothiorhodospiraceae > Thioalkalivibrio > Thioalkalivibrio sp. ALMg13-2. Next base: position 135,693 of record NZ_KB906105.1, read on the forward strand.
CCGCAGCTTGCGCTGGCACTGGATGTCATCGTCCTTGGCCCGCTTGCAGTAGCCTTCCTCGGCCTTGTCCCCGGTCAGGAACACCTCCAGCGCGGCCTCGATCCCGTTGGTGGGCTCGACTCGGGCAATCCAGGCATTGTAGGGGTCGGAATTCAGCAGCACCGGGTTCTCCAGCACTTCCTCGTTCCCCTCCACAATCTTGCAGTCGATGAAGTTGGGGATCGGACCCGCCCACTTTCCACTTTCGATCGTGGCAACCGGCTTGCCCGGCGGTCGCCGCGTACCCGGCCGCCGCACCCGCACGTGGATGATCTTGCCCGCAATCGTCTGCGACAGGTCGGTCATCCCCACGGTCAGGGTGTCGTCGTCCTCGCGACGAAGCCAGATCTGGAATTCGTCGTCGTAGAACAGTTCAGGGTGAAACTCGCAGCCGTTGCAATCCATGTTTCGCCTCATTCCCGGGACCGCGGGGACCCGTGCCTCCACAAAAAAACGGGCGCCAGGCGCCCGTCTTCCAAACTCATCGATGGGCCATGCCGGGCATGGGTCCAGGGATCAAATGACCCCCTTCTCCTTCAACAGGCCAATCGAGTCACTCACGTTCTCGTGAATGCCCAGTTTCCGCGCGGACAGGCCCATGGCCAGACCCAGCAACTGGGTGAAGTACAGCACCTTCACATCGGTCTTGATGCCGAACTCGGTCTCGGCACGAACCTGGTGCATCTCCAGACCGGAGTGACAGGTCGGGCACTCGGTGGCGATCACTTCCGCACCGGAGTCTTCCGCCGACTGCAGCAGGTTCAGCACCAGCTGGGTCGAGGTATCGGAATCGGACAACGTGTGCGCACCACCGCAGCAGGACGTCTTCAACGGATATTCGACGTTGACGGCACCCGCCGCGCCCAGAAGGTCATCCATGAAGTGCGGCTGATAGCTGGAGTCGGAGCCCGGGCCATTGTCCTTCTCCGGGAAGATCTGGCGCGGACGGGTGTACATGCAGCCGTAGTAGTTCGCGACCTTGATGCCGTTCAGGCTCTTGGTCATTTTCTGCTTGATGCCTTCCGGACCGAGTTCTTCCATCAGCCACTCGAGCAGATGCAGGGTGCGAACGTCGCCGCTGTAGACCGGGTCATCCGACTGACGCGCAAGATCCTGCACGGTGTTCATCGCGTCTTCCGACGTGGCAGTTTCGAACTCGGCTTTCTTCAGGTTGTGATAGCAGCCGTTACAGGGGGCCATCACGGTGTCCATGCCCATCTGCTCGGAGGCGATCGCCATGTTCCGTGCGGACAGGTAGGTCTGCAGCATGGGGTGAACGTTCTTCACCTCCATCGCGCCACAGCAGTTCCAGTCGCGCAGGTTCTCCATCTCGAGCCCCAGCGCCTTCACCAGCACGCGGGTGGAGCGATCGTACGGCCCACCGGAGCCCTCAAGTGCGCAACCCGGATAGTAAGCAACCTTAGCCATGAGCGGCCTCCTTCTGTTCGCGCACGTAACTCTTCAGCACGTCCCCGGTCTTGCCCCAGGACTTGGTGCGCGGCGTATGAATCGTGTTGAAGCCCATCGCCATCAGGTGCTTCACCGGGAGGTGCTTCATCATGCGGAAGACGAACACCTTCAGCCATTCCTGCAGAAGCGGCTGGCCGGTCTTCTTGAAGAAGTTCTGCATGACCTTGCCGTCTTCGATGCGGCCGGTCTTGTAGATCTGATCGGCGAACTCTTCATCGAAGATGCTGGACGGGGTCTTTTCGGTGATCCCTTCCTCTTCCATCCAGTGCGCCAGCGCCTTCATCACGCCTTCCGGCTTCACGTCCTTCGGGCAGATGTTCGTGCATTTGTTGCAAGAAACGCACTGCCAGATGATGTCCTTGTCCTTGACCAGCTCTTCCTTCATGCCAAGCCGGGTCAGGTAGATCCAGTAGCGCGGATTGAACTGCACATTCTGCGCGTACATCGTGCAGGAGTTGGTGCAGGACCCGCACTGCCAGCAGCGGTGCACGTTCTCCGCACCCGTGTAGGTCTGGATCTTCGCCTCGAAATCGTCGTCGTAATCGCGAACCGTGCGCGGGGCAATCATGGTGTTCCAGTGACCGGAAACATCCACCCCGTCGACCACCAGCTCGTCGTGCTGCTGGAGTCGTTCGTCCTCGATCAGTGCTTTTTCATGTATTGCCATGACGTCTCTCCGAAAACCTGTCTTGCCAGGCTCAAGTTCGTTCCGTTATTCAATGCAGCGACGCATCGGTTCCTTTCAGGCGACCTTCCGGGGAATCGATCCCCAGCATCTTCACCGCCAGCTCGAGCGGATCCTGCTTGCCACCAAACTGGTTGTCGATCATCCCTAAACTCATCGACAGCGATCGGGCGTAGTCCGAATAGGCCTGGACCCAGACCAGATCCGTTACAAACGGCAGGTCACGGTAAAAGCCCTCTTCCGCCAACGCCTCGTAAAACCAGCGCCGTGCCCCCTCGATCGCACCGACTGACTCCCCGATCGGGATTGACCGAAGCGTGTCGTTGGCGCGAATGAACTCGCGCAACGACCCAGTCGTGGTCGACGTATCCCAGACCCAGCGGCAAGCCAGTGGCACAGCCTCGGGATCTGCAAAATGCAGGATCTCGGCACCGAAGTCCCAGATCGCCCGGCGCAGTTTCTTGTCATCCGCCGCCAGGTCCGCGAATGCGACCAGGCGTTCGTTGACATCCACATCCGGGTGGACCAGCGCACGCACCCCGTCCACCAAGGCCCCTTGCCGTTCCGCCATCAGGGTGACCAGCTTCCGGCGAACCGAAAAGACCAGCCCCCCAAGGGCCCGAACATCCTCTGCATCGATCTCGTCGCCCTTGGCCACGATCGCCGCAAAGACTTCGTGCTTCGAACGCAAGGCCTCGATGAACGTCTCCAACCCATCGACACCGCCCGCTTCGGCGATAGCCCCTTTCAGGGTGGAGAGCTTGGACGCGAGGATCTCCTTGTCAAAGGTAACCTCAAGCGGCTCCGGGGCGAGCCCCGAAGCCGCCTCGTCGCTGACGAGCTCAGCCGGTTTTCTGAACCAGCGCATGCAGATCCGCAACCGCGCGGCCACCGGCGGCGGCACCCTGGGCGATCGAGTCGTCGATCGTCTCGGGACCGTAGGCCGCACCGCAGGAGTAGATTCCCTTACGGGTGGTGCCACAGGTGTTGGTGTACTGCTCGGCCTTCTCGATGAAGCCGTGCTTCTCGAGGCCGATACCGAACACCTGGGAAAGCTCGGGGTTATCGGCGTTCGGATCCATGCCAATGGCATGCACGACAATATCGAACGGGATGATGATCGGGCGCTTGACCAGGGTATCTTCACCCTTGACCAGCAGGCGACCGTCGCCCGAGGCCGTCACTTCCGCGATACGGGCCTTGACGAACTTGGTTTTGAACTCTTCCTGGGACTTCCAGTAGAACTTGTCTTCGTACAGGCCGAAGGTCCGGATGTCCATGTAGTAGATGAACACGTCGGTTTCCGGCGAGATCTCCTTGATCTCCATCGCCAGGTTGGCGGAGACGGTGCAGCAGATCTTGGAGCACCATTCGCGACCGATCTGACGGTCACGGGAGCCCACGCACAGCAGGATGCAGACACGCTCCGGCACACGGCCGTCCGACGGGCAGGCGATCTTGCCACTGCCCACCATCTGTTCCATCTGGGTAGTGGTCAGCACGTCTTCATACGTGCCAAAACCCCACTCCGGCTTGTTGATGGAGTCAAAATGGGTGAAGCCGGTTGCCAGAACCACGGCGCCCGCCTGGACGGATTCGCCGTTGGTCAGCGTGGCGGTGAAGTTACCCGCCTCGCCTTCCAGCTTCTCGACCTTGGCGCTCTTGTGCACGGTCGAGTTGGCGTCGTCTTCCACGCGCTTGACCATGCGACCAATGGCGTCCTTGGCCCACTCGCCGGAAGGCACCAGCTTGGCGTAACCCGACAGGATCGGGGCGCCGCCGAGGACGTCTTCCTTCTCGACCACCACGGCCTTGTAGCCGGCCGAGTTGACATTGGCGGCAGCGGCCAGTCCGGCCGGCCCACCACCCACTACTAGAACGGTATCTTGCTGCATCAGACCTTGCCCCCGTAAGCGAGTTCAGGATTGTAGAGGTATTCGATATTGCCGGCTTCGACTTCCTTCAGGTATTCCTGGAAGGTCTTCTTGGCCTCGGACCAGGACATGCCCATCTTCTCGACCAGGTCCTCGCAGGGCGACGCGTGCCACTGCAGCTGGACGATCTTGAACGGGTCCGCACCGCAGGCCAGGGCCGCGAACTGGACTTCCGCCATGATCGGGATCTGGAAGTTCTGGTTATGTGCCTTGCCGATCCACTGGTTCTTGTCCATGGTCGTGACACAGCCGGTATCGTTGGCCAGCATCACGTCGGCGTTGGCTTCCTCGCGGGCCACGCGGATCTTGCGATCCATCGTGAACGAGCGAGTGAATTCGCGCTCGGAGATGATGTGGCGGAAGCCGAAGCCGCAGCAGTCGTACCACGTGGAGTAGTCGATCACCTGCGCACCCAGAGCCTGGGCGGTGGAGGTGATGATCGCGGTACGGTTGCCGCCCAGCACGGTCGGATCGTACACCGCGTCCTCGTGGACCATCTTGTAGTAATGGCAGGCCACGTGGGCGGTGGTGCGGATGTGGGAGACGTCGATGGTCTGCAGCTCGGAAGCGATACGGTTACGCATCACGTGCACCCACTCGGAGTAGTGGATGATCTCTTCCGGGATGACCAGCTTGCCGTCGACCAGGCGACCCAGCTTGCCGAGGATCTTGGTGACCTTCTCGCGCAGCTCGGCGGACTCGATCAGGTACTTGCGGATCTCCTTGTAGTTACCGAAGGAGGTGCCGCAATGCACCAGCGGGAAGAAATGACCCAGCTCGTGGCCGTGCTGCTTGCCGGAGACATAGGCCTGGTGGAAGTTGCGCAGGAACACGGCAGCGAGCGATTCGACATTCCCGATACCGGAGCCGTGGTAGTTCCACGCGGTGCAGGAGGTCTGGTCGGTTTCGTCGAGGTAGTCCTTGCCCGGCTCGAAGTCGAACTTGTTCATGAACCACAGCAGCGAGGTCGGGTAGCCAGGGATGTTCCCGCACTGGCCACAGGACTTGTGGTGCCAAAGCTGCTTGGTCGGGATCTTCTTATCCCAGCCGAACAGGGTCTTCACCGACATCGGCTCGTGTTCATCGTTAATGCGATGAATGATGATCTGGCCGTCCTTCTCGAGCTCGTACATGTGCTCGCGGACGTCGTCCATGCGGTCGCCAAGGTCGACGGTGCGGCGGTCGACGTGCTTGCGCACCCAGTCGGTGGCCTTGACTGCGTCTTCCTTCGACAGATCGGTCGACTGGAAGAACGAACCGTGACCGGCGATGCCCTGCCCGTCGGTGTTGTGGGAACCGGGCTTCATGGTGCCGGCGCCAGCGCCTTCACCATTCTGGTTGTGATTGCCTGGGGTCTGTTCACTCATAACGCTTCTCCTGATGTCTTGGATGCGGGAATCGGTGGACGACTTACTCGTCGTCTTCCTCTTCCTGCTCCTCGAGCCAGTCTTCGTAGTCCTCGCGCTTCTCGTCGATGAAGTCTTCGATCACGTCGAAGAGATTCTCGTCCATCAGCTCGAGGGACTTCAGGACTCCGGTCATTTCCCAGATGGTGTACATCTCCACCGAGGTCTTCAGGGACACTTCCCAGGCGGTCTCGACCGTCTGCAGCGTCTTCACCGGAATCGCCTTGCGCAGGATGCGCAGATCACCTTCCACCTTCTGGATGTTGGGGCCCCAGTCAGGGAAGTGATCGGGCTGGATCATATCAGGAGACAGCTGGTTCCCCGTGGTGATCAGCTTGAGCATGACGCGGCCGAACGGACGAAGCACGTCCTTGGCGGACTGCATCTCGTGCTTGATGGCCACTTCGCGCATGATCGCGACCAGGCCACCGGGGGAGTTCTTGAACGGGCAGCGCGCCGCACAGGTCATGCACTGGGCGCAGGCCCAGATCTTTTCCTGCATCGCGTCGTAGATCTGCTCGACGTTCTCGGTCCAGAGCAGCTGCACGATCTCGCGCGGCGAGTAATCGTAGAACTGGGCGGACGGACACGTGGCCGTGCAGATGCCGCAGTTCAGGCAGCCGTTAAGCTCGTGGTCGTAGCGAAAATCTCCACGAATATCGTCGAAGATTTGCTGCATCTCAGCGTATGTCGCCATATCTCACACCTCTTCGCTTTAGGCGATGCAGGTTTCTTGTGAACCTTGCGCAGCCAGCCTAGACCTCGTCCAGGCACCAATCCAGTTACCGCATGGCAACCATCGTTATTCAGGATTCGGGGCGGCAACCCTTGCGAATTGCCGCCCCGAATCAAGCCCTTGAAGCGTCTTAGCCCTTCTTGATCAGGAAGTAGAACTTGCCGCCTTCTTCCTTGTGCTCCATCAGCTCGTTACCGGTCTGCTTGGAAAACGCCTGGAAGTCCTTCACGGCGCCCGGGTCGGTCGCGATGATGTGCAGAACCTGGCCGGCGTCCATCGCGGCCAGCGCCTTCTTGGCGCGCAGGATCGGCAGCGGGCAGTTCAGGCCGGAAGCATCGAGTTCTTGGTCAAAGTTGGCCATCGTTTCTCTCCTTTGAGTGCGTTTTATCAGTCGTGTACTGCGGTCCGGTTGGGCCCTGTGCGCTGCAGCCATTACCGAACGGTAATCAACCGAATTCCCCCTTATAGGCGAATCGGCATCGGAATACAACCGAATTCTAATCCGGACTTACCACCGGTTTTCCGGTCTGGGCCCACCCGACAATGCCGCCGCGCAGGCTGCTTGCACAGTCCACCCCCTGTTGGGCGAGAAAGGCGCAGGCCTGGGCGGAACGCGCCCCACTCTGACAGTAAATGACCACCGGCGCATCACTACCGGTGAACTCGTCCTTGCGCAGCGGCAAGGTGGCCAGCGGGACAAGCTCGGCCCCCGGGATAATGCCGCGACCGGTCTCGCCCGGCGAGCGCACATCCAGCAAACGAAAGCTCTTGCCCTCGTTGCGCCACTGTTCCAGTTCATCCGGGGTGATCTCGGTAAATCCGTACACGCTGCGCTCCGGGTCGTTCACTTGCGGGGGATGCCGTACTCGTCGCGTGAGCTCTGACCGGCAGCCGCTCTACGCAAGGAGTGGGCGCGGAGCATAGCGAAACCGACCGGAAATGCAAACAAGACCAAGCGAGGAGAGGTGGATGGTCGCCCGGGACGAAAAGTTCTGCTATCGTCGCCCACGCTTAAGAAAACGCTGATGCAGACACATCAGCTTCATTGCTTCGCGGAGGATATCCCGGTGGACAAGAGCGAATTCCAGGTCGACGGCCACTATGCCGTCACGCTGAAAGACGAAAACGGCAAGCTGCGCCCTGCCAACATCTACGTGCACGACATGCAGGACAACTACATGATCGCGCGGCGTACCTCCGGCGGCGACGTGGGCCTGCTGTTCAAGATGGACTATAACGACGTCATCAAGCTCGTCCGCACCCACAAGGTGCTGGACCGCAAGAAGTTCATGGTGCCTGCGGCGATGCTCAAGCCGAAGCTGTGGGAAACCCGCGACAGCATGCGCACCTATTCGTCGGCCCCGGGGCTTGGCAAGTAACGATCGCCCCCGGCATGCCCACACCAGAGGGCCGGCGCCCGCCGGCCCTCGCGGCATGCCTTCTATTGTCCATTTCCTGCTCGCCGCCCTTCTGGTGGTGGCGAGCCTGGCGGTACCACCCGCCCACTCCAGTGGCGTTTCCCTGCCCGACCTGGGCGAGGCCTCCGGCGGCGTACTGACCCCGGCGGAAGAACGCGAGCTCGGCCGCTCCCTGCTGCGCGAGATCCGCCGCAGCGCCCCCCTGGTGACCGATCCCGAGATCGTCTTTTATGTCGACTCCCTGGGACGCCAGTTGCTGGCCAACGCACCCAGCGCCGATGGGCCGTTCTACTTCCTGACCATCGACAACAGCCAGGTGAACGCCTTCGCGATGCCCGGGGGCATTATCGGCATCCATGCGGGTCTGATGCTGGAGGTCCGCGACGAGGCCGAACTGGCCGCCGTGGTCGCACACGAAATCGCCCACGTCACCCAACGGCACCTCGCGCGCATGTTCGCGCGCGGGCGCGACATCAATTTCACCACCGGCCTCGCCATCCTGGCGGGCATCCTTGCCTCGGCGGTGGACCCCACCCTGGGCTCGGCCATCATTACCGGGGGTGTGGCCGGCGGCATCCAGCAACAGATCAATTTCACCCGCGCAAACGAGGCCGAGGCGGATCGTGCCGGGATGCAGATCCTGCAAGGCACCGGCTTCGACCCCAATGCGATGGCCGATTTCTTCGAACGCCTGCAAGAGCTCTCGCGCGGGGTAGGCGACCAGGTGCCGGAGTACCTGCGCACGCACCCGGTCACCCTCGACCGGATCACCGACGCCCGCAACCGCGCAAACCAGATGGCTGCCAGCGACACCCGCAACCGCGGCCCCGAATTCCAGTGGATGCAGGCGCGCATGCAGGCGCTGAAGGATCCACGGCGAACCCTGGAACGCTTCCGCGCAACGGACGCCCCCTCGCCCCAGCAGCGCTACGGGGCGGCGGTCGCCTATCTCGAACGCGGAGAACCCGGCCGCGCCCGGGAACAGCTCGAACGCCTCGATGCAGCGGACGCCCCCGGACTGACCCTCGAACTCGCGTTCGCAGCACTGCTGCGCGAGGAAGGCGAACACAGCGCGGCGCTGGAGCGGCTGGAAGATCTGGACGCGGTGTATCCCGGCCACCCGGTGATCCGCGAACGCCTGGCCCGGGTCCACCGCGACCTCGGGCAGCCCGACCGCGCCATTCGCATCCTGTCCGACATGATCCGCCGCGAGGCGGCCCCCAATCCGGAACTCCTGCGCCTGCAGGCGGACATCGCGGACGCGGCCGGGTATATTGCAATCAGCCGCGAGGCCATGGCCGAATACTTCTTTCATCGCGCCCAGTACGAGGAGGCCGTGCGCCAGTTCGAGGCGGGAATGGACGCCTCGGATGCCAGCGAGCGCGACCGTCAACGCATCGAAGACAAGCGCGACACGGCCCGAGAGACCGCACGCGAGGCGCGCGAGGACCGGCGATAGAAACCGTGTACGCGGGGAATGTTCCCGCAGGACCATTCGTCTACCGACAGTCATAGAACTGCCCGAAAACCCACCACCAATACACCCGGACAAGAGAGGTAGAACTCCTCATGCACATCTCACGCCGAGAATTCATGCAGTTACTGGCCGCCGCCAGCGCCGCCGGTTTCCCCCTGGGCACCGCCGCCTGCAGCAACAACAAGGGCGGCACTGCGGGTGATCCCTACGACACCCTGGATCGCTTCGGCAATGTGCACCTACTGCACTACACCGACTGCCACGCCCAGCTGAAGCCGGTGTACTTCCGCGAGCCAAACGTCAACCTCGGCGTGGCGGACATGCGTAACCGTCCGCCGCACATCGTGAGCGAGCACTTCCTCAAGCATTACGACATCGAACGCGACAGCATCTACGCCCACGCCTATACCAACCTGAACTTCATGGAAGCGGCCGAACAGTACGGTCGCGTAGGCGGCTTTGCGCATCTGAAGACGCTGATCAACAAGCTACGTGACTCGCGACCCAACGCCCTCCTGCTGGACGGCGGCGACACCTGGGGCGGCGGCTCCGGCTCCGCGCTGTGGACCAACGCGCAGGACATGGTCGATGCACAGAAACTGCTGGGCATCGACGTCATGACCGGTCACTGGGAATTCACCTACGGCGCGGACCGTGTGGAAGAGGTCGTGAACGGCGACTTCGCCGATGCCGGCATCGACTTCGTCGCCCAGAACGTGCGCGACGTGGACTGGGGTGACCGCATCTTCAAGCCCTACGTGATCCGCGAGATGAACGGCGTGAACGTGGCGGTGGTGGGCCAGGCCTTCCCCTACACCCCGATCGCCAACCCGCGCTGGATGGTCGAACAGTGGTCCTTCGGCATCCGTCCGGACGACATGCAGGAGACCGTCAACGACGCGCGTGCCGAAGGCGCCGAGATCGTCGTTGCCCTGTCGCACAACGGCATGGACGTGGACATCAAGATGGCCGGCATGGTCGAGGGCCTGGACGCCATCATGGGCGGCCATACCCATGACGCCGTGCCGCAGCCGATGCCAATCGAGCGCCCCGACGGCGGAACCTGCCTGGTCACCAATGCCGGCTCCAACGCCAAGTTCGTCGGCGTGCTGGACTTCGATTTCCGGGACGGCGCAATCAAGGACTGGGAATACCGCCTGGTGCCGGTGTTCGCCGAGATGCTGCCGGAAGACCCGGCAATGGCGACCTACATCCACAACATGCGCAACAGCGAGGTCACCTGGAAGGGCGAGACCTTCAACATGGAGGAGAAGCTGTCCGAGGAACTGGCCGTCACCGAGGACCTGCTGTTCCGCCGCGGCAACTTCAACGGCACCTTCGACCAGCTGATCTGCGATGGCCTGATTGAATACAACGATGCGCAGATCTCGTTCTCCCCGGGCTTCCGCTGGGGCACCACCGTGTTGCCGGGCATGCCGATCACATTCGAGCACGTGATGGACCAGACCGGTCTCACCTACCCGGAGATGACCCGCAACGCCTTTACCGGGGCCCAGATCAAGGACATCCTGGAAGACGTGGCCGACAACCTGTACAACGCCGACCCGTTCTACCAGCAGGGTGGCGACATGGTCCGTGTCGGCGGCCTGAAGTACGCCATCGACCCGAGCGCCAGTGCCGGCAACCGGATCTCCGAAATGGAACTGGACGGCAAGAAGCTGGACGCCGACAAGGAATACGTCGTCGCCGGCTGGGCCAGCGTGCAGCAGAGCGTGCCCGGCGGTGTCGGGGTCGACATCTGGGACGGCGTCGCCGACTACCTGCGCAGCCAGGACGGCAATGTGCGCATCAGCGACCTCAACGAACCGAAGGTCAAGGGCATCGGCGAGGACAACCTCGGCTACGTCCCGACCACCGAGGACATGTACCGCAGGTCCTGATCGGTTCGCGCCCCCTTCCGGGGGCAACCCCGGAACGAGAAAGCCCCGCTCATGCGGGGCTTTTTTGTGGCCGCCTTCCGGGTGACCCGTCTCCGGACAAGTCGCCCGGGGCACCGAGGTTCTCTCTAAACATCCACCCAGCGCCCGCTGGCATCACGGCAGGCCGTGCCGTTAATCGTTTCGGGGTAGCCGTCCATGGTGGCCTGCACCTGGTACTCGCGGCAGTCCTGCCCCGAGGAGCGGTAGGTCCGGGTCGGTGTAGCGTGGTACTGATGCCCGGTATTCGGATTGCGCCAGGTCGAGCTCTGGCGATCCGGGACCGTCTCCAGCGTACGCGACACGCGCATCCGGTCCACGTCATCCATGCTCCGCCCCACCGAACCGCCAACGGCCGCACCCGCCAGGGTCCCGGCAATAATCGCCGCAGTACGCCCGCGCCCGCCCCCGATCTGACTGCCGATGACACCGCCGGCCGCGCCCCCGATCAGGGCCCCCGTCTGCTGCTTGCTCACCGTCTGACACCCCGCCAGCAGGGTCACGGAAACCACCAGAAACAGTATCGTTAGAATCCTGCTTGTCACCTTTCTAGCCTCCCGACGGCACGAACCGCCCTGATCCTCAACACGCAGACAGACTACACCCACGCATCTGAATGGAAGGTGAAAGCATCGACCACATCACGGCGCACGTTCGCGCCAGACACAGCAATAGGGGCCCGCCCGCGCCAGCAGCGCTTTGCGAGAAGACAAGAGGAAGAGGAGCAAAAGAAATGGTGGGCCGTGTAGGAATCGAACCTACAACCAATGGATTAAGAGTCCACTGCTCTACCAATTGAGCTAACGGCCCCCTGAACAAAAAAAGGGGGTGGGGTGACCGATGGGACTCGAACCCACGACAACCGGAGTCACAATCCGGGACTCTACCAACTGAGCTACGGTCACCACCGTGTCACTGTACAGGTACTTGCGCGAAGGGCGGCCCTGGCGCGCCCGGCAGGACTCGAACCTGCAACCGTCGGCTTAGAAGGCCGATGCTCTATCCGGTTGAGCTACGAGCGCGTTACCGCCGAGCATTGAGGCCATGGCGCCTGATCCGAGCCTGCCGGAAAACCGTGGCCGGGAGCCATGGTCGGGGTAGAGGGATTCGAACCCCCGACATCCTGCTCCCAAAGCAGGCGCGCTACCAGACTGCGCTATACCCCGTCGAGCCGTCCCCGCTAAAGGGCCTACACAGCGAGCGCAGGATGGTAGCCCCGCGAGGGGTTCGCGGTCAACATTCATCAACAGTTTTCGCCTGCAATGCCCTCCCCTCGGGCGCGGCTCCGTGCTAACGTCGGCTCGGGACGTTCGCAGGGTCGCGAGCGCGGAAGGGACGGATGCTCGACTGGGTAGCCAACACAGCCATTGTATTGGGGGCAAGCGGCCTCCTGTATGCCCAATGGACACTCGCCCGGCTGCTGCGCGAGCTCCCCGAGAGCCGGGTCCGCACCGGCTGGCAGATGATGTTCTTTCTGGTCCCGGTCTTTACCCTCGGCTACTTCGGCTATATCCCGCTGAACTGGGGGCTCTACGAGGGCCTGCCCGATCTCCTGGTGCCGGCCATCTTCCTCCTCGGGGGCTGTTTCGTCTGCACCGTGGTCGGTCTGACCCATAGCTCGGTGGAGAAGATCCGCCACATTACGCGGCTGGAACACGAATCCATCACCGACCCGCTGACCGGCCTGTTCAACCGCCGGCACATGGATCGCCGGCTGGACGAGGAGGTATCCCGCGCCCGGCGCTACGGCCAGCCATTGTCCGTCGTGATGCTGGATATCGACCAGTTCAAGCCGATCAATGACCGCCTGGGCCACCTGATCGGGGACTACATCCTGACGACCCTCGCCGAACGCATGCAGCAAGTCCTGCGGCGCTCCGACCTTGCCGCGCGCTTCGGCGGGGAGGAGTTCGTCGTCGTCGCCCCGCATACCGACCTCAAGGCAGCCATGGCGCTGGGCGAGAAGCTGCGCGAAGCCATATCCGGCCACCCGATCACCCTGACCGGGCACCAGGCCGCCCCGCCCTGCGCACCGGATACCCTGACGGTCACGGTCAGCGTCGGCATCGCCAGCCTCGACGCGAACCCGAAATCCAGGGACACCGCCGAGACCCTGGTTGCCCGTGCCGACGACGCGCTCTATCGCGCCAAACAGGACGGGCGCAACCGCTGCGAGGCCAGCGCGCCCGCAAGCGGCCTCTCGGCGGCCCTGTAGCCAGGCACCTCCGCTGGCCGAGGCATCCGCCTCGCCCCCATGCAGATTCCGCCCGGCAAATCGCTTGAGCCCCCGCGCCCGCCATGGGAAGATCGCGGGCGTTCCCCCGGAGGCGAGACCCCATGACGGCCCAGATCATCGATGGACGCGCGATTGGCCAGACCCACCGCGCAAGAATCGCGACCGAGATCGAATCCATGACCGCCCGCGACCTGCGTCCGCCGGGCCTCGCCGTGGTGCTGGTCGGGACCAACCCGGCCTCCGAGGTCTATGTGCGCAACAAGCGCAAGGCCTGCGAACAGGTGGGTGTGGTCTCACACTCCTATGACCTGCCCGCGGGCACGCCGCAGACCGATCTGCTGGCGCTGATCGACCAGCTCAATGCCGACCGCACCATCGACGGCATCCTGGTCCAGCTGCCGCTGCCGGATCACATTGACCCCGAGACGGTGATCGAGCGCATCTCCCCGGCCAAGGACGTGGACGGCTTCCATCCGTACAACGTCGGCCGCCTGGTGGCGCGCGTGCCGCGCCTGCGCCCCTGCACCCCCTGGGGCGTCATCCAGCTGCTGCGGCATATCGAGGAACCGTTCAAGGGCCGCACGGCGTGCGTGATCGGCGCCTCCAATATCGTCGGCCGACCCATGGCCCTGGAACTGCTGCTGGCCGGTGCGACCCCGACCATCTGCCATCGCTTCACCCCGGATACCGCCGCCATTGCACGGCACTCCGACATCGTGGTCGCCGCGGTCGGCAAGCCCGGCCTGGTCAAGGGTGACTGGATCAAGCCCGGCGCCACGGTGATCGACATCGGCATCAACCGCCGCGACGACGGCACCCTGACCGGCGACGTGGAGTTCGATGCCGCCGCCGAGAAGGCCGCCTGGATCACGCCCGTGCCGGGCGGGGTCGGCCCGATGACCGTGGCAATGCTGCTGGACAACACCCTGCGCGCCCGCGCCTTCGGGACCCACGAAGCGGCCTGAACGATGGCGTCCAGCGCCCGCCTGCGGGCGGCGGGCACTTGCTCCTCGCGGGTTCAGCCCGCTGCGTGACGACGCGCGGCTTCCAGCCGCAAACGCACGCGCTCGCGCCCCAGATACTCCCAGATTCGCGGCAGCTCCGGCCCAAAGGTCTGCCCGGACAACGCCGCCCGCAACGGCATGAACAGCTTGCGCCCCTTGCGTTCGGTGGCCTGCCCCACCGCCTTGGCCAGGGCGGGAAAATCCTCGGCCGCATCCAGCGCCTCCAGCCCCGCGCTAAAGAACTCCGCGCCGGCGGCCGTCAGTTCCTCGCGCGCGGCAGCGCTGTACGGCGCCGGATCGGCGGCGAACGCCGCGACCCACAGGGGCGCCTCCTCGGCGCGGGTGATGTTGTCGCGCAGCAGCCGCGCCAACGCCGGGCGCTGCTCGGCGGCCACCGCCTCCAGCACCCCCGCCGCCTCCAGGTAGGCCTGCATCTCGGCATCCGAAAGGCTGCGCAGGGCCTCTGACTGCCAGTGATCCAGCTGCTGCGGATCATGCCGCGCCGCGCTGTGACCAATACGCTCGGGGCTGAATCCGGCCGCCAGCTCCGTGGGCGACAGCAGGGCATCGCTCTCGTAGCGATGCCCAAGACGCGCCAGGTGGTTCAGGATCGCGACCGGCAGATAGCCCTTCGTCCGCAACTCCTCGACGCTCGCGGAACCATTGCGCTTGGACAGCGGCGCCCCGTCCTGCCCCATCACCAGCGGCAGGTGGTGATACGCGGGTGCCGCGAGGCCCAGCGCCTCCAGCAGCAGCATCTGCCGCGGCGTGTTGGCGATATGGTCCTCGCCGCGGACCACGTCGGTCACGCCCATCAGGGCATCATCGATCGCGTTGGAGAAGAAGAAGGCCGGCGTGCCATCGGAGCGGCGAATCACGAAATCACCGATCTCGTCGGTACGGAAGCTGACCGGCCCACGCACCCCGTCCTCGAAGCGGATGGTCCGGCCCAGTGGCACACGAAAACGCAGCGTGGGCTTTTGCCCCTCGGCCTCGCGCCGGCCGACCTCCTCCGCACTCAGATGGGCACAGGTCCCGGGATAGCGCGGCGGCTTGCCCTGGGCACGCATGCGCTTGCGTCCGCGTTCCAGTTCTTCCGGCGAGCAGAAACAGGGATAGGCGAGCCCCTGATCGATCAGCTGGCGGTAATAGCCCGCGTAGAGTTCGCCGCGCTCGGACTGCGCGTAGGGGCCGGCATCGCCTCCGGCACCAAAGCCTTCGTCCCAGTCCAGCCCGAGCCAGCGCAGATCGCGCTGCAGCGCGTCAACGAACTCCGGGCGCGAGCGCTCGGCGTCGGTGTCCTCGATGCGCAGCAGGAAATGCCCTCCGCGCGAACGGGCCCGCAGGGCGCTGAACAGCGCCGTGCGTACATTGCCCAGGTGCAACAGGCCGGTGGGACTGGGGGCGAAGCGGGTTCGGATTATCGAGTTCGTCATCGCGCGCATGGTAGCGGAGCGTCCACCGGCTCACCAGCGCCTCGCCCTCACGCCCACACACACATCCGGCATGCTGGCAGGCCTTGCCAGTGGCGGGTACCATTGCCGGTCTTATCTTCCGGAGGTCAGTCCAATGCAACGCATCCGCACCCGGCTCGGCGTCGTGCTGGCCACCCTGCTGATCACCCTCTTCACATCAGGAGCCCTCATGGCCGACACCCATCCGCAGGTCGCAATCGAAACCAACCACGGCCGCATCGTGCTGGAACTCAACGCCGAAGCCGCCCCGGAGACGGTCGCCAACTTCCTCTCCTACGTGGATGATGGCTTCTTCGACGGCACGATCTTTCACCGCGTGATCCCGGGCTTCATGGTCCAGGGCGGCGGCTTCGACAAGGATATGAACCAGAAGTCCGCGGGCGAGCCGATCCGCAACGAAGCGGACAACGGCCTGAAGAACGAGGTCGGTGCGATCTCCATGGCGCGTACCCAGGACCCGCATTCCGCCACCGCCCAGTTCTTCATCAACGTGAACGACAACGACTTCCTGAACCACACGGCCCCGAACGCGCAGGGCTGGGGCTATGCCGTGTTCGGCAAGGTCTCCGAGGGCATGGACGTGGTGCGCAAGATCGAGGCCCTTCCCACCGGCCGCGCCGGCATGCACCAGGACGTACCGCAGGAGCCGGTCGTGATGGAAAGCGTCAAGCGCGTCGAGGACTAACCTCTTCGTGAGTGCCCGCGCGCCGGCCCTGGTCATCTCCGACCTGCATCTGGATCGCGAACCCGGCCCCCTGCTCGAGGCCACGCTCGCCTTCCTCGAAGGGCCGGCGCGCGCGGCCTCCTCTCTGTACATCCTCGGCGACCTGTTCGAGTACTGGGTCGGCGACGACGCCGGCTTTCCCGCTGCCGAACGGCTCGCCGCAGGCCTGAAGACCCTGGACATCCCGGTGGCCTTTATCCATGGCAATCGGGATTTTCTCGTGGGCGAGGCCTACGCCGCGCGCGCGGGGATGCAGCTCGCTCCCGACCCCCTGCATGCGGCACTGCCCTGCGGACCTGCCGTACTCCTGCACGGTGACTCCCTGTGCACCGACGACACCGAGCACATGGCGTTTCGTCAGCAAGTACGCAGTGGCGAATGGCAACGGGCGTTTCTCGCCCATCCGCTGGAAGAACGCATCCGCCAGGCCGAGGCCATGCGCGCCGCCAGCCGCGACAGCGGCCAGATAAAGGCCGCCGCGATCATGGACGTCAATGCCGAGGCAGTCGCCGACACCTTCCGCGACGCCGACGTCCCGCTGATGATCCACGGCCACACCCATCGCCCGGCGATCCACAAGCTGACCGTCGACGGCCAGCCACGCCAACGCTGCGTCCTGCCCGCCTGGGACGAACACCCGGGGTACCTGGAGATCAACGCAACGGGCCCCATCCTGCGCGAACTCGACGGCTCGCCCTACCCCGAACACCTGCTCTGCACCTGATCGAATCCGACACAGCGAGTGTTGTGGGAGCGGGCTTGCCCGCGAACGCCCCCACCAAGCCCTGACAGAAAGCCCGCAGGGTCCCGATGAGCACAGCGAATCGTTTCGACGCATCGATAACCCCGCATATTGAGGCTGGTCCTGGATCGGCATCCGGTGTTTACGTGCCTTCGTCTGACCGCCTGCCAGGCGCTCTCTCGCGAGCGCACCGCGAGGTACTTCTTTGCTCGTGCAAAGAAGTACCCAAGAAACACGCCCGACTGCCGCGACCC
>NZ_KB906106.1:0-125041 GCF_000381185.1 Thioalkalivibrio sp. ALMg13-2
CGACGCGCTGGGGGACCTGACGCCGGTCGAATACCGGCAGTTACACACCCCGGAAACCTCTAGTTATGCGTGGACCTAATCCGGGGAAGTCGACATCATCAAGTACGCCGACGACGTCGAGTTCATGACGACCGAATTCACTTCCGACAAGGACATACTGAAGGCCGCAATCGAAGCGTCACCCGGCCTCGACAGAGATACCGCGTTCTACGCCGCGACCGAGGAAGCCATCGAGCGATTCGGAACGGAAGGCGGCACCAACGACAGGAAGGCCGTCATCGCCTTGACCGACGGCGAAGATACTTTTGTTGACGATACGGAGGCTGCGCTGGGACATCGGCCATCACCTCGGGCAGGAAACCTGGCGCCATTATCCCAAACCCGCCAGGCGGGCGGGACCCACGGCGGATTAAATCAGTGTTTCCTTAACGCTTGAGGATTCCGAGCCCAGATTCAAGGATGTCGAACTCTACAGTGGGACCAAGGCCATCCCAGCTTGCCCGTAAAGGTCCTTGCGGCATTCCCCCGAAGCCATTTTCGGCGGCGGTGGCGGTACTCCTTACGGAAGAAGCTGATGTCGTCGGTGATGTCCGCCAACCAGGCCGCGTTCGAACGTGATGGCTGGAGCTGCCGGTCCGGGTAGCTCCCCTCCACCGGCGGGACCTCATCCCGCTGGGTCGTCACGACGGACGTCCACTTCCAGACCAGGCGTAGCCTCTGTTCCTGGACGCGATGGCGGGTCCGATAGCACGGGCGACATCAACCACGTCGGCTCCACCAGGAGAAATCGGCTTGGTAATAGCGAGACACGACACCTTCGCGCCTCCGCGCGCGGGAAATCTCCGGAAAGCGTACGCCGCATGGCTCAGCACTCGACCCTGCTCGGCGAACGCGTCATGCTGAGCCACGCAGGATCGAGGAACCTGGGGCACCCAACGCGAGCGTGTCGATTAATCCGGGTTTCCCAGGGCACCGTTTTCCCTGGGGCCCCTTGCGAGGCTCGATCCGACTCGACCCAGCGAGACTCGCCGGGGCCAGACACGCAGACAACCCGCGAACGCCATTGACGATGCCACCTTCGCCCCGACTTTTACCGTTGCCCCTGCCCTGGATCCTCAGTGCCGGGCTACTGGCGGTAACGGCATGGCTGATCGCGGGTCTGGTCTGGTCGATCGCCGTTCCGGGGTATACATACCCCTCCGGCACGACGGTCCACGCGGAACGGGCACCCGCCAGTCGCCCCGACCCGTCTGCCGAAGCGGATGCCCCTCCGCGGTCCGGCTATACGCGAAGTGCCGTATTCTCCCCCTTCGGCACCTCTCGGGAAGCCGCCCCACAGGCCGTCGAGAACGCGCCGGAGACCCGCCTGAGTCTGGAGCTCCTCGGCGTTCTGGCGACCGGCCAGGGCAACGGCAGCGCGATCATTTCCGCAGGGGGGGCCAATGTCGAGCTCTACCATGTAGGCGACACCATCGGGAACCAGCTGGCGACGCTGCACCAGGTACACGCGGACCGGGTCATCCTGGAGCGCGAAGGTCGACTGGAGACACTGCGACTCCCGCGGGGCGACGAACTGCGAGTCGATGGCAGCCGCTCCGATACCGATCAGCGGTCGTCACAAACCGCTGCCTCCCCCGCGCCGATCACGGCCAACATCAGCCGATCCCGCTGGCTCGAGGACCCGCAGCGCGCCATGAATTCGCTGCGCGCCCAGCCCGTACTGCGGGATGGTGCCCTGCTGGGGATTCGAGTCACCCCGACGCGCAACGAGCGTGAATTCGAGCGCGCCGGTCTTCAGGAAGGCGACATCATCACCTCGGTGCAGGGCCAGCAGATTCGCGACATCGAAGACCCCGAGCAGATCCTCGCTGGACTCGGCAACACCGACCGGGTGAACATCACCATAGAACGTGACGGGCAGACCCTGCCGCTGACCATCGAGTTAACCGAATGAGCCTCCGACTCCGCCTTTTTGCCCTCGCATTGTCCCTGTTCTGCGCAGCGGGGTCCGTCGCGGCGGATGAGCTGACGCTCAATCTTCGCGACACCAACATCAGCAACCTGATCGATCTTGTGTCGGAGGAAACCGGGACCAATTTCATCGTGGACCCACGGGTGCGCGGCAACATCACGGTCGTTTCCAGCCGCCCCGTACCCCGGGACGAGCTGATGGATCTGTTCCACGACATCCTCAAGATCCACGGATTCGCGGCCATTCCGGGCGAATCGTCCACCCGCATCGTGCCCGACGCCCAGGCCAAATTAGATGCTCCCACGATCCTCGACATCGAGGCAGAACCGGACGCCGCCGTGCGGGGCGGGAGCATCGTCACCCACGTGATCGCGTTGCGACATGTGTCCGCCGCCCAGCTCGTTCCGGTCCTTCGCCCGCTGATCCCGCAAGGGGGTCATCTCGCGGCGGCGACCGAGCCCAATACGCTGCTGATTTCGGATACGCGCAGCAACGTGCATCGCATCCGCGCCCTCGTGGAACGCATGGACCTGCCATTCGCCGACGACTTCGAGGTCATCGAGCTGCGGCACGCCCGTGCCGGGGAACTCGCCGAGCAGCTGCAGATCCTGGCGCGAGAGGGCACGGGAGAGCTCGCCACACCCCAGGTCCTGGCGGATCGTCGCAGCAACGCCATCATCCTCTCCGGGCGCGAGGAGTCTCGCTTGCGCCTGCGCGGGCTCATTGCCCAGCTTGATCGCGAGATGGAAGAAGGGAACGCGCGCGTGCACTACCTGAAGTATGCACGTGCCGAAGAGGTGGCCGAACTGCTGCGCAACAT
Organism: Thioalkalivibrio sp. ALMg13-2; assembly: GCF_000381185.1. NCBI lineage: Bacteria > Pseudomonadati > Pseudomonadota > Gammaproteobacteria > Chromatiales > Ectothiorhodospiraceae > Thioalkalivibrio > Thioalkalivibrio sp. ALMg13-2. The sequence continues at coordinate 2,793 of NZ_KB906106.1, forward strand.
CGCCGAGAAAAGTCCGGATGTCGACCCCGACGCGCGGGGCGGAAGCGGGATCCATATCGAGGCACACGAGGCCACAAACGCCGTGGTGACCTACGGGCCTTCCGACTTCATCCGCGATTTCGACATCATCGTGGAACAACTCGATATCCGACGCGCACAGGTCCTGGTGGAGGCTGTCATCGCGGAGGTCTCGTCGGATCGCGTGCGGGATCTCGGCGTGCAGTGGGGCGCGATCGGGAACAGCGGTGCCGGGGTCCTCAACTTTTCCGGCCCCGGGTCACGCGGGATCCTCGAACTCGCGGCGGGCGTGGAAGGATTCCTGGACGGGAGCGTGTCCTCTCCCCCGGACATCGGGGACGGCCTGACCGTCGGGGGCGTGGGGTCGACCGGAAGCACGCGGATCGCGGCACTGGTCAACATGCTGCAACGCGACACCTCCAGCAACATCCTGTCCACCCCCAGTCTTCTGACGCTGGACAACGAGGAAGCCGAGATCGTGGTGGGCCAGAACGTGCCGTTCATCGTCGGGCGCTCGATCGAGGATTCGGGCCAGGCCTTCGACACGATCCGTCGCGAGGATGTCGGGGTGAAGCTTCGCGTGCGGCCTCAGATCAACCAGGGCAATGCCGTACGCCTGGAGATCGAACAAGAGGTGTCGCAGCTGGCGCCGGGTACTTCCGACGCCGCCGACCTCATTACCAACACCCGAACACTGAAGACCCACGTCCTGATCGATGACGGCGACATGCTGGTACTCGGCGGGCTGATTGAAGAACAGCAAACCGACAGCGAGGCACGCGTCCCCGGCCTGGGAAGCATCCCCGGGCTTGGAAGACTCTTCCGGGCGGATCGCAACCAGACCGAGAAGCGGAACCTGATGGTGTTCCTGCATCCACGTATCGTCCGGGACAGCGCCCGTGGCGCCGAGCTGACCAGCGAGAAGTACAGCTTCATCCGCGGCGAGCAGCTGCGCGAGCAGGCGCGCACCCAGCAGCGCGCCAGCCCGGTCCTGCCGGAATGGGAGCGCCTGACCCAGCTCCCGCCCAGCTTCGAAGATGTCCATGGCAAGCGCGACTGAATGGCCGAGGGCACCCAGGCCATTAGCGCGGGGGCGACCCGGGAACACGTGCCGGACGTCCCGAACACGCCCGGGACGCCGGTGGCCGGTACGTTCGCGGTGAGCTACACCTTCGCCCGCCGGGTTGGCGCCGTGCCCGGGGATCTGGTCGAGGGCCAACGCCAGATCTTCCTGCGCCACGACGCCGATCCGCAAGGGCTCCTGGAACTTCGCCGGCGCAGCCCCGAGCCGCTGAACCTGGAAACCGTCGATGACAAGACCTTCGAGCAGCGTCTGCGCGAGCGCTACGAATCCTCCAGCTCGCGGGCCATGCAATCGATGGAGGAGCTCGATGGCAACCTCGACCTGTCCAGCGTGGCGGAATCCCTCGCCGAGCCGCAGGATCTCCTGGAGGCCGAAGACGATGCCCCAATTATCCGGCTCATCAATGCGCTTTTGACGGAGGCAGTACGGGAAAACGCGTCGGACATCCACATCGAGCCCTTCGAGAGCCGCCTGGCCGTCCGGCTGCGCGTGGATGGCGTCCTGCGCGAGGTTCTGACCCCGCCCGCGGGGCTTGCATCGCTTATCGTCTCGCGCATCAAGGTGATGGCACGGCTGGACATCGCGGAGAAGCGACTGCCACAGGACGGACGCATCTCCCTCAGGGTCGCCGGGCGCGCGGTGGACGTGCGCGTCTCCACCCTGCCCTCGGGCCACGGAGAACGCGTGGTGATGCGCCTGCTGGACAAGCAGGCCGGCCGCCTCGACCTCACCCACCTGGGTATGGATCCGGATACCCGTGACACCCTCGAACGGATTGTCACGCGACCGCACGGGATCGTGCTGGTCACCGGCCCGACCGGGTCGGGCAAGACGACGACGTTGTACGCGGCGCTGACCCGGCTCAATGACCGCAGCCGCAATATCCTGACCGTCGAGGACCCGATCGAGTACTACCTCGACGGGATCGGGCAGACCCAGATCAACAGCCGTATCGACATGACCTTTGCGCGCGGGCTGCGCGCCATCCTGCGCCAGGACCCGGATGTCGTGATGGTCGGCGAGATCCGCGATGTCGATACCGTCCAGATCGCGGTGCAGGCGAGCCTGACCGGTCACCTGGTGTTTTCCACCCTGCACACCAATTCCGCGATCGGGGCCATCACCCGCCTGCGGGACATGGGCGTGGAGCCCTTCCTGCTCTCCTCGACCCTGAACGGGATTCTCGCCCAGCGGCTGGTACGGGTCCTGTGCAAGGATTGCCGCGAACCTCACCCGGCATCGTCACGGGAGTGCGAGCTGCTGGGCGCAGCCCCCACCTCGCCTCCCACCCTCTACCGGGCGCACGGTTGCCCGAGCTGCAACAACCTCGGCTATCGCGGCCGGACCGGCATCTATGAACTGGTGGAGGTGAACGAACGCCTGCGCACGCTCATTCATGACAATGCGAGTGAACAGGCCATGGTGCAGGCCGCGCGCGAGAACAGCGTGAGTCTTCGCGCGGATGCCTGCCGGCGCGTGCTCGACGGCACGACCAGCCTCGAGGAAATGCTGCGCGTCACCGAGGCGGGCTAGGGCCATGCCCGCCTTCGAATACCAGGCGCTGGACGCAGCCGGCCGAACGCACAAGGGCGTGACCGAGGGGGATACCGCCCGCAGCGTCCGGTCCCAGTTGCGCAGCGAAGGCCTGACCCCACTGGATCTGCTCGAAATCGGCGAATCCTCGGCCGCCACCCGGGGCACCCGGACCCACTCGGGACGCGGCGGGGCCGGCGGCATCGGCGCCCTCGACCTCGCGCTCGCGACACGTCAGATGGCCACCCTTGCGCGCGCCGGCCTGCCGGTGGAGGAATGGCTGGCGACCGTCGCACGCCAGTCCGAAAAGCAGAAGGTGCGCAACATCCTCAGTGCCGTGCGTACCCGGGTCATGGAGGGGCACTCGCTGGCCCAGGCACTGGGCGCATTTCCGCGCGCGTTCCCCGAGATCTACCGCAGCACCGTCTCGGCCGGCGAGGCCTCCGGGCATCTGCACCTGGTACTGGAGCGCCTGGCCGAATACCTCGAGAATCGTCACGCGTTGCGGCAAAAGGTCATGCTCGCCCTGATCTATCCGGTCATCCTGACCCTGGTGGCCCTTGGCGTGACCGTGGGTCTGGTTGTCTATGTCGTACCCGAAGTGGTCCAGGTCTTCGAGGGCCTGGACCAGCAGCTGCCGACACTGACCCGCATGCTGATCAGCACCAGTGACCTTTTGCGAACCTATGGTCTGTACGCGCTGATCGCCCTGGGCGTGCTCGTGGTACTGCTCGCCCACTGGCTGCGCAAACCCGGGCCGCGCATGCGCTTCGACCGGCTGGTCCTGCGCCTCCCGCTCGTGGGGCGCCTGGTCCGGGGACTCAACACGGCCCGGTTTGCACGCACCCTCAGCATCCTGTCCGCCAGCGGGGTATCGCTCCTGGATGCGCTGCGCACCGGCGCCGAGGTCATCGACAGTCGGCCCATGCGCGCCGCGGTGGAGGATGCCTCGCTGCGAATCCGCGAGGGCCGCAGCATCGGTCAGGCCCTGGAAGAGACGGGATACTTCCCGCCGATCACCGTACACTTGATCCGTAGCGGCGAGTCCAGCGGACGGCTCACCGAGATGCTGGAACGGGCCGCCGAGACCCAGGAACAGGAGGTCGAATCCCGCATCAGTATCAGCATGGGGCTGTTCGAGCCCTTGCTGATCCTGACCATGGGCGGCATCGTCCTGACCATCGTCCTCGCCATCCTGCTCCCGATCTTCGAACTCAACCAGCTGGTGAATTGAACATGCAAGAACCCCGCTCTGCCTGCCTTGCGCGTACCGGATTCCGCGGTGCCCGGGGCTTCACCCTGATCGAGATCATGGTGGTGGTGGTCATCCTCGGCATCCTTGCGGCCATCGTGGTCCCTCGCGTGATGGATCGCCCGGACGACGCCCGGATCACCAAGGTCAAGCAGGATATCCGCACCCTGGAAAGCGCCCTGAATCTCTACCGGCTGGATAATTTCCGGTACCCGACCACCGACCAGGGACTGGATGCCCTGGTGGAACGCCCGCGCAGCGGCCCGGAAGCCCCCCAGTACCGCCAGGGCGGCTACATGGACCGCCTGCCAAGCGACCCCTGGGGCAACCCGTACCAGTACCTGCACCCCGGGCGACATGGCGACTTTGACGTCTTCAGCTATGGCGCCAACGGACGCCGCGGTGGCGAGGGGATCGAGGGCGAAATCGGCAACTGGAACATGGACGAGTTCTGAGGACGCCAATGGCGACCCGCCGCACACGCCCCACCGGCTTTACCCTGATCGAACTGCTGGTCGTGATGTTCGTGATCGGCGTGGTGGCCAGCATCGGCGTGCTGTCCATGAGCCAGCTGGGCAGCCGGAGCCTCGAACAGACCGCCCGCCAACTGGCGGGCCAGATCGAACTCGCCCGGGAACACACCCTCTTGACCGGCCAGGCGCTGTCCATCGGCATTGGTACCGAGGGGCTGGTCATCCTGGAGCGCCAGTGGATCGACGACGCCCGGGTCACCTGGACACCGATCGAGCGGGGGCCTCTGGGGCCGCGGGACTTTCGGCAACACGGGCTGCAACCGCGGCTTTACGTGGAGGGGCGGCGAAGCAGCCTCCACGAAGGGCCGGAACATAACCGCATCGCCATCAGCAATAGCGGCGACATCGAACCCTTTGAATTGGTGCTGGAACACCCCGACGGGCGAAGCGGTCTCGTGCTCCGGGCCGAACGGGGTCAACCCATCCAGGCCTTCGAACACCCGCCACCGGTAGGCGGCGAGCCCCGCCACCTGCTGATGGCCCGTCCGGCACAGCCCAACTAGCCATGCTGGCACGCGGCGCACGGCGCGGATTCACGCTCCTCGAGGTCCTGATTGCCCTGGTGGTGCTCGGCGTCGCCCTCGGGGCTCTCATCAAGGCGGGCAGCGAACACGCGCGCAATACCGCCTACCTGCAGGAACGTACGCTGGCCGGATGGGTGGCCAGCAACCTGCTCGCCGACTACGAGGCCGGGCTGCGGCGAGTCGATGTCGGCACCGAGCGCATCCAGTCCAGACTCGCGGACCGCGAATGGGAGGCCCGCATCGAGATCACCGATACGATCATCGACGCCCCGCTGGAGCTGCCGGCGGTGCGCCGTATCGAGGTCCGGGTGTGGCCGCTGGATGGCGACCCCGACCATCCCCTCGCCCAGGCGACCAGCTATGCATTGCCCTGACGTTCCGGCACAGCGGTCATGTGCATCGGGCGCCTCCCGCGGTTTTACCTTGCTGGAGCTGCTCGTGGCCGTGGCCGTGTTCGCCACCGTTGGCGTGCTGGCCATTGGTGGACTGCGTGCCGTGCTGATGGCGGACCATGCCACGCAAGCACAGAGCCAGCGCCTGGCGGAGCTGCAGGTCACACTGGCCGTGCTGGAACGCGACCTGCGCCACAGCATTGAGCTGCACCCCCGCGACGGCTACGGCGACCGCCTCCCCGCCCTGCGCTACAGCCCGGTCACGGACCCGCGGCAACTGGAGCTGGTACGCGCGGGAAGCGGGGAACACGGCCGCCTGGCGCGGGTCGCCTGGAGAGTCAGTGAACGGGGGCTGGAACGGGTTACCTGGCCGGTGTTGGACGGTGCCCTGCCGGAATCCGAGCAGGTGCGCCTGTTTCTGGGCCGGGATGCACACGCCGGGCGAGCGTCCACGGCGAACGGCCAGATGGCGCGGGACACGGGCGATGAACTGGAGATCCGCTTCGACTTTGTCGATGGCGACACCCTGGAGGTCACGGACAGCTGGCCGCCGCTGGATGGCGGCGACCGCCGACCGGCGCAGGTGATCGTCCGCCTGGTCGTTCCGGGACTCGGACCCGTCGAGCGCCGCATTGCCCTGCCGGGGGCCCAGTGAAGGACAGGAATTCAGGTGCCGCGCTGATCACGGCCCTGCTGGTGGTCGCGATCGCCAGCGTGACGGCGGTCACCATGACCATGCGCGACAGTCAGCAGGTGTTCCGCGCGGCCACCATCCAGGACCAGGATCGGGCGCGGCACCTGACCCAGGGGGCCGAAACCGTCGCCCTGCACATGCTGGAGAGGCTGCCCAATTACGACGATCTTCCCTGGGAGGGCTGCGCGTCTCCCACATTGCCACTGGAGGTCGAGGGTGTCGGCGTGCGCGCCCGCCTGGAGAACCTTCACTGCCGCTTCAACCTCAACAGCCTCGGGCGCGCCGATGACCCGCCCCTTGAGGCCTTCGCCGGCCTGATCGAGCACGCCCTCGCGGCAACCGAGGGTCAGTCGGGTAACGCCCAACGCCTGGCGGTCGCCGTACATGACTGGATGAACCCGGAAACGGACGACCCGGTATACCGCGGTCTGGAACCGCCCCGGCTCAGCGGCAACCGCCCGATGCGCCTCGCGTCGGAGTTGCTTCAGGTACACGGGTTCGATCCGGACCTCTGGCAGGCACTGGCACCCTGGGTCGTGGCACGGCCGGGCACGGACAACGCCATCGACATGGAACGCGCCCCGGACCCCGTCACCACCGCGGCGCTGGGTCAGGCGACCGAACAGAGCCGCGACATTCGCTATTTCCGTCTGCAACTGGTTGTCCGCATCGCCGGACGGGATTATTTTCACTGCGCGACCCTCGATGGTCCCAACGGGCGTACCATTCTTCGCGAACACGCTCCCTGCGAACCCTGAACAAGAAAACCGGATGCCTGCAGACGCTTTTCCCTCACCGGACCCCGCATGAACTGGTTCCTCTTCCAGCTGCCAGAACCCGAGATGCTGGGCGCGGACACGCCGCTTCGGCTGCGCTGGCTGCGGCTGCGCAGGAACGGCGCGCTCGCGGATCAGGGCGAGGCGGCACCGGACGAGCTGCGCGCCCTGCTCGCGGCGGACGACCATGCGGTTGCGCTGCTCCCCGGGGAACGCGCCCCTCTCCATCGGGTGTTCGTGCCCGGGAAGTCGGGCCGCGTCCGTCGCCGCGCGCTTCCGTTCGCGCTGGAAGACCGCCTCAGCGAGGATCTGGAACAGCTCCGGATTGTTGCCGGCCCTCGCCACGGTACCGAGACCCTGGCCGGCGTGGTCGCGCATCGGGATCTGGACCGCTGGCAAGACTGGCTTCGCGAGCATGGAATCCACGTGTCGCACATGATCCCGGACCTTGCGCTGCTGCGCAGCCTGGACCCGGGCGATCAGGTCTTCCTGTTCTCGGGAACGCACCGCAGCATCGTGCTTTCGCCCGAGGCTGAACCCCTCGCGATGCCCCGCGAGGTTGCCAGCTGGTGGTTGCAACAACGCTCCGCCGCCACCACGGCCTCCGGTGACACCAGCGCCCACGAAACGCAGTCTCCCCAGGCTGCGGTTCATGTGGTGGATCCGGCCGCCGAATCCGACCCACGCGCCCCCCTCCAGCCCCCACCCGAATGGTCCGGCGACGTCCTCGAACTCCTGCTGGCCGGGGTGCAATCGGGGAGCCTGCCGCCACCCGATCTACAGCGCGCCGTACGGGCTGCACTGGCCTTCGACTTCGCATCCTCCGCCGAAAGCCCGACCTCACTCGGCGCCCTTCCCGCACCATGGCGCGCACCGGCGGCACTGGCGCTCGTGCTGGTGGCAGTCTGGCTTGGGTCCGTGTGGCTGGAGGCCTGGCAAGTCGAGCGGGAATACCGGGCAACCGAACGGGACATCACGGCCCTGTTCGAGGAAACCCTGCCGCAGGCCCGCATGGTCGACCCCGTGGGCCAGTTCGAGAGCCTGCTAGGGCAAGCCGCGCCAGGCGCGTCGACCCCGACCGTACACAACCCCCTCGGCGAAGCCCTTGCCAGCATCATGGAGGGCCTCGCCCCGCGCGACCTCACCCTGCAGCGTCTGCGGGGCGACCCGGATCGCCTTGAACTCGAACTGGAGGGCAGCGGAATCGCGGAGCTGGAACAGTTGCGCGAGGCGCTGCGCGAAGCCATGTCCGCGCGTGTGCGGATCGTCTCGGCCGAAACCGGCGAGCAGGGTGTCCGGGCACGCATGACCATCGAGAAGGAACCATGAAGGCCTACTGGGACGACTTGCGGACGCGCGAGCAACGGATCCTGCTGGCAGGTGGTTTGGTCCTGCTGATCGCGGTGGTATTTCTGGGCGTCGTCGAGCCCCTGCTGGAAAGCCGCGAACAGTCCCGCGACCGACTCGCCGAGGCGCGCGCGGAGCTGGCCTGGATGCAGGCCAACGCCCCCGAGGTCGCGGCCGCCCGCAGCCGCGAACCGACACAGGACAATCAGCGCCCGAACCTTGAAGGCCGTTCGCTGATCGCCCACGTGGATGCCTCCGCGCGGGCCTTCGGTCTCGGCGAGTACCTGGCACGCGCGCGCCCTGGCGATACCGGCGTGACCCTGCACCTCGAGGGGGCGCCCTACAGCGACCTGATGCGCTGGCTCGGCGAACTGGAACAAGAAGACGGCGTCGTGCCCGGACGCATCTTGCTGGAACGCGTCGTCGAACCGGGGCGCATCAATGCCGAACTCTTTCTGACCCGCGAGTCGTAGCGTGACCGTCACCCCCGACAACCGCGTCGATGAACGGCTCCGGGATCGCCCTGCATGGTTCTCGCTGGGGGCATTTTTTGTTCTCGCCCTGGTGCTTGCGCTGGTCGTGCGCGCGCCCGCCTCCGTCGCGCTGGCGGGTGCCGAGCGGTGGGCCGGCTTGCCGGACACGATCACCTGGGAACGGGTGCACGGATCGCTCTGGCAGGGTAGCGTCGAGGGGGTTCAATCACCGGTGGGGCCGATGGGCCGACTGCACTGGAATGTACGACCCGGCGAGCTTCTGCGCGGGGGGCTGGGCGCCGACATCCACTGGGCCCCGCCCGGCGGCGGCGATCTCCGTGGGGGCCTGCGGCTCGGCCTCGACAGCGTGCAGCTCTCCGGGCTCGAAGGGACCCTGCCCGCGGCCGCCCTGCATCAGTGGGAGACGGGCATCCCCCTCGTTCTGGACGGCCGGTTGCAGACCAGCGGCCTGCACCTCCGGGTCCATCGGGACGGAACGGTGGAACACGCCTCGGGGCGGGTCAACTGGCAGGAAGCGGCCGCGGGCCTCCCCCGCCCCTTGCCCCTGGGCGAGCAACGCGCGACCCTGCGCGAAGAGGACCAGCGCCTGGGGATCGATCTGGATGCCTCGCCAGATGCCGAACTGGGCATCACCGGCACGATTCGCCTGGACCTGCGCACGGATCCCCCGGGCATGGATGCACGGGTTTTGCTGGACCCGCGCGCCCACGCCGATGCCAGCATCCAGCGCCTACTCGAAAACAATCTCCGCCGTGACGACCAGGGACGGTATCTATGGACCGCAGGATCAGCCCCGTGACACCCGAACCAAACCCGATAACGCCCCGCCGGTTCCGGCTTGCGACCCCGACCGCCGCGCTGACCGCCAGCGCACTGTTCGGCCTGATGCTGGCGGGTTGTGCCACCACCCCGCCAAACGGGTCCGAGCCCCCGCCAGAGGATATCCGCTATGCCCTGGAACGCGGGGACTGCCGTGCGGCTTACAGTGCGCTGGATTCTGCCGACGCACCCGCCTCGGTTGACGTCCGCCTGTCGGTCGCCCGGGTATGCCTGCAGCGCGGGGAATTCGCGCGCACCCGCAACCTCACCGATACCATCCGCCAGGAGAACCCGGATCATCCGGATATCGACTACGCCGCGTATCTCGGTGCCCTGGCGCATCTGGGAACTTGGAACCGGGCCACGTCCGCGCCGCCGAAGCAACGCAGCGAACAGGGCCGCCAGGTCTTCCTCCAACTGGCCGCCTTCCTCAACGACTACCCCATGTCGGAGTACGCGGAGTCCATTGCCCCACGCCTGGCCCGTATGCGCGAGAACCTGGCCAGCATCGAACTGGAGATCGCTGACCGATCCGCCGCGGCCGGGCACGCAGACGAGGCCCGCGCACGAATCGAGTACGTGCGCGACTACTATCCGGGTACCACCGCTGCGCAAACCGCCGCCGAGAGACTGGAGGCACGCCAAGCCGACGAAGACGACGCCGGGGACTAACCGGCCAGGCGACACCCTGACATGCCGGCATGGTCCGTCGGGTCTAGCAAACGTCGGTAGCCGGCCCCGCCATCATGCAGAGTTTTCCCGTCCTTCGTTGCGAGGGTCGAGAACGGGTCGCCAACCTTCGCCATTGCTCCCGTTTGCAGAACCGGCATCGCCGGACGACCGCCACAGCGCGCCTCCACGACAATTCCTACAGCCGCGGGGCCATGCCTCCCCTGCGGCCGTTCTCGCTTGCAGTCTTCACCCTTGAACCTGTGCGAATGAATCGCCCCCCGAGGCAACGACCACGGATTGAATCAGTGGCCGCGCGTACAGACCGCACCCGGTCGGAAGGCCACTCTTGAAATACCGCATTGGGCAGGGGTTGACGGCCACACACCGTTCGAACCTGCGATTCTTGATTGATCTCGGCAAGTTCCCTTTCGCGTCTGCGGTCCACGGGAAATGAGGGACCGATTGCGGGTCGAAATCGCCGATGTCGCCGAATATTCTGGTCATCTGGAGGAGCTTTGGAGTGAATCGGTCATTGCGCCCATCAAATGGCGACTTGCTTCGCCATGAACCAGCGCGATCGATGCGGCAGGTCTTCGCATGGATCGCGCTGGCATTGTCTTTGGCGCTTCTGGCGGTCGGGTGTGGGGGTGGGGGCGGCGGATCGTCCAGTGGGGGTTTCGTCGTTTCCGGGAGCATCGAGGTGCAGGCCTTGCATCATGTCGATTCCGATACGAACGACCCGGAAAGCCGGATCTCCAGCAACAACGACCTGGCCAGTGCGCAGGCGGTACGCATGCCCGCTATCATCGGCGGATTTGTGGCCAGCCCCCTGACCGACAGCCGCTTCGGCTCGGCCGGAGACCCGGATGACGTGTTCGTGGCCGAGTTCGAGGCCGGCGACCAGGCCTTGCTGGAGTTCCCGGATCCCGCACGGGCCGATCTCGATCTGTACCTGATTGATGAAGACGGGATGCTGGTGGATGCCTCCATCGGGATCGACGGTTTCGAACGCGTCGTCGCACCCGAGGCCGGGCTTTACTATGTCCGGGTATCGGCCTATTCGGGCCAGTCCGCGTACCACTTGCGACTCGACTCGTCGCAGCTGCTGGACCCCGCGCATGCGGCAAGCCTGCGTGTGGCGGATGACTTTGTGCCGGGCGAGATCATCGTGCGTAGCGCGGACGAGATGCGTCCCTTTGCACAGAGAAAGACCCCGGCCGACATGGGCCTGAAGAGGGCCTCCGGGGCGCCGGGACGCGGGCAGCTCTGGCGGATCCCCGAGGGTCATGCGGAGGCAGTCATCAGTACGCTGGGCCTGCATACGCCCTCGATCTCGCCGGCAGTGGCCTGGCGCACTCCGGAACACGCCGCTCGCCATGACACCCTGCGCGTCATCAAGGCGCTGCGGGGGCAGCCGGATATCGTCTCGGCATCGCCCAACTACCGGATGACTCCCCTGCGGACGACGCCCAACGACCCACACTGGGGAGATCAATGGTTCCACGAAGCCATCAACCTGCCGGAAGCCTGGGACATCACCACCGGCCAGGAAGCAGACGAAGAGGTTGTCGTGGCCGTCATCGATACCGGCGTCTACCGCGAGCACGAAGACCTGGACGCGGACCGGCTGTTCCCGACAAAGCGGTTTGTCTGCGATCCGGCAGACAGCACCTGTGATGAAGAACGTTCCTGGCATGGTACGCACGTCACCGGAATCATCGGGGCGGCCACCCACAACGGTCTTGGCGTCGCCGGCATCTCCTGGGGGGTGGACATCCTCCCCGTCTGGACCCTGAACGGGACCGGGACCCTGAACGACACACTACAGGGAATTCGCTACGCAGCTGGCCTGCCGAACGACTCCGGCACCGTCCCCGACAAGCGGGCCGACATCATCAACCTCAGCCTCGGGGGCGGTGGCTACAGCGCGGAGGCCGATGAACTCTTGCAGGAGGTGCGCGAGCTCGGAATCCTGGTGGTCGCATCCTCGGGCAACGACGGAACCAGCACGGTCGGCTATCCCGCGGCCTACGAATCGGTACTGGCAGCGGGCGCCACGGACCGCAATGCCGAACGGGCCTGGTACAGCAACTACGGGCCCCGGCTGGATCTGGTGGCACCCGGGGGCATCGTCCGGGTGAATCGCCGCGAGGACGGCATCCTGAGCACTTGGGTAAGGGAGAGCACGGCCGGAACCCTTGAATCGGACTACGCATTCCTCCAGGGCACTTCAATGTCCACAGCGGTCGTTTCCGGCGTCCTTGCGCTGGGCCGCGCGGTGAATCCGGGGCTCTCCCCGGGATTGCTGCTGGAGCTGCTCGAATCGGGCGCGCTCACCAAGGACCTGGGGCCCACGGGTTGGGACCCGGAAACCGGGTGGGGCGAGATCGACGCGCATCAGGCGGTCCAGGAGATCGCGGCCCGGGCCGGCTCAGGGGAGCTGGCACCCCGGATCTCGGCATCCCCACAAAGCCTGAACTTCGGCTTCACCGGAACGGGCCTGGATCTGCGCCTGCGCAACGGGGGCGATGGCACCCTGCAGATTGAAGACATCGCCACGCCCGCGACCTGGCTCACCGTGGAACCACACGCGGTAACCGACGACGGTCTGGGGCTTTATCGCGCCTACGGGCAGCGCGATGCCCTGAGCCCGGGCGACTACGAGTCTCGCTTGCGCATCACCGCCGACAACGGCGACCCGCGCGACATTCCGGTCGGCATCCGGGTCGCCGAGCGCGACCCGCAAAGCGATACCGTGGGACGGGTCTACGTACTCCTGCTCGACCGCGACGATCGCGTCGTGGCGCAAACGGCCCTGGAACCCGAGTTCGGGACCTACCGCTATCGCTTCGAAGGGGTGCCCGCCGGGGATTATCGCGTGGTCGCCGGCACCAACATCGCGGGCGATGACCGGATTTGTGCCGGCGCCGAGGCCTGCGGAGCCTGGCCGCAATATGAAGCCCGCGAGACCTTCCGGGTGGATCGCGACCGTACCGGACTCGACTTCGGAATCGCCTGGCGGCCGTTCACAGACGGTGGTTTTGCCCTGTAGCCCCGTTGGCCAGCGCCTGGGGTGAACTGGATCACCGGGCCTCGCAACCGGGACACGGGGACTGATTCACCCCCACCAACAGAAGGGGCGCTGAGTGAGAACCCGGCGCCCCTATGGCTTCCCCTACTGCAGGGCAGCGGCCCAAAGCCGTAACCCACTCGGACGATCGATACTAGCTATCCGGGAAATTCACTTCCGTCGTCTCACCCGCCTCGACTTCGGCGTTGGCCTGATCGACGAACTCGATGGGAGTGGCCTCCTCCGGATCGTCCTCGCCCGCCTCGAAGGTCAGGGCCACCGTGTAATCGCCCGCCTCCAGGAATCCTGCGGTGTAGCGGTACTCCCAGTCACCGGTCGCCTCGACATGGCGGTAGTGCACGTTGGCCGTGGTCACCGCATCGTCATCGTCATCGCGGAGATCACTCGGCTCACGATCAGGGCCCTCGAAGACATAAACCGCCGCGCCCGGGCAGACGTGCAGCCCCGGTTCGCGCTCTTCGCAGGTGAAATCCGCGGGGAGCAGCCCGGGATCCACTGTCCCCGTAATGGCGCCCGCTTCACGGTTATCCACCAAACGCAGCGAACGCCGCATGCGATGGTAGCCCTCAAAGCGAGTGTCTTCGCGGATCGCTTTGCGCAGATCAAAGTCCACGGTGAACGAGGCCTCTTCGTCCTCCGCAATGCTGAAGCCGCTGGATAGCTGCAAGCCCGCCTGCAACCCACCCGGGATGATCAGGTTCTCGCTGTAGCCATCCACGAACTCGATGAACGAGCTGGTCGCATAATTGGAGAGTGGCGGCGCACTGACACCCTCCTCTGGCTCCAGATAAAAACGGATCCAGTCGTAATCGCCTGCCGGGACTTCTGCGTCCTCGAACAGGAATTCAGAGTCTTCGCCTTGCAACGCGAGCAAATCGATCTCGCGAACGGATTCGTCCTCACCCAGATCGATGCGAATGCGTTCGCCGTCGGAAGGCTGGAGCTCGATATGGGTGAAGCGGACCACGACCCGGCTGGCCGAATCGACAGGGGCATCCGTCACGGCAAGGCTCATCTGTCCGGTCCCGCCACCGCTGCTCCCGCCGCCGCCACAGGCGACGAGCCCCGCCGTCGCGACCCCCAACCCCACCAAACGAGTCAAATTGCCAATCTTGTGCATCACGGTCTCCCTCTAGCCAGAAACGTCCTTTGCAAGCCTAGGCAGTTTGCCAGGCCCGATGACGCACAAAGCCGCATGGACCGCGGAAAGGCTGGAAAACCAGAAGCGCATCACACGAAACGAACCGCACGGAGCCGCTGTCGGGGCGAGTCCCGCGTCGCGAACGGGCGGGGTCGACTTGCGATTTCGGCGAGAACTCGGCAGGCGTCGGCCCGCCGCCCAGGTGCCCCCCCCTCAGGCAACCAGGACCGTCAGAAGCGGTCGAGGCTGGCGAGGGGCCCCGAGAGATCGCGGATGCGCATCCAGGAGGCGATGCTGGCGCGCCAGCGGCGGGTAGGCAGGACGGCATGGGGTACGGTCTGACTGAGGAACATCACCAGCGTCCCCGCGCGTGGCTGGATGCGGCGGATCTCGCGCCCTTCGCTGTCATAGATTGCGAGTTGGCCGCCGTCGCGTTCGCGCCAGTGACGGTTCAGGTAGAACACCAAGGACAGGCGGCGGCAATTGCCGGCCTGGAAGGCGTCCACGTGCCGGGCGTAGTGCGTGCCAGGCGGATAGAGGGCGAAGTGGGACTCGGTCTCGAACAAACCCGGAATCAGCGCCCGGCTCGCCTGCAAACGAATCTCGTCGAGGCGCGCCATGAACGCCTGCTGCGCGGGACTCGCGCCATCCAGCCAGTGAATCCAGTCGCCGCGGGTCGCCCGGTCCCGATGGCGTTCGCCCGCGCGGCCGATCCGCGCCTGCGCCAGTTGCGCCGCATCACGCAGCGCATAGACCTCCTCTCGCAACGAATCCACATACATGGGCTCGATGAAATTCGGCCACAAAAACGCCTGGTCACGCTCCAGGGTCTCCAACCAGTCGGTCAGTTGGAACACAGACGAAAGCGGACCGTGAGACAAATCTGCAGGGGTCTCGAAAAAAACCTGCCGACCAAGGCCGGTAACCGACATATTCACGGGCGCTGATACCTTTCAAAGAGGCCGGCCTGTGGGGACCGGCCGACATTACTATTCTAACTCAGCGGAAAAGCGGCATAGCTTGGAGCCAAAACATCCCCGCGCTCAAAAAACGCACGGCAAAGTGGAGACCTGACAGGCACCAAATACCCCATGCAAGCGACGAAGCCGGCGGCTACAGGGTCAAAACAGGCAGCAAGAGCCTGGACCGATGTGGCGGGCTGCGGCGCCAAAGATGCGGGGGCGTTAATCAGCGCCTCTCTCATGGTCCGATGATCGGGGTCCACCGCACAGCTTTCATTTGCTCGGTTTTACCATCACCAGCGCAATGCCACCAAGGACGGCAATGCCGGCCAGTACTAGCCGTGGAGTCAACGGTTCAGCCAGCAGCCCGACTCCGGCGATGGCGGTTAGAACAGGCACGTTCAGTTGGGCGACCGCAGCCGTCGAGGTCCGGATGTACTTGAGCGCGGCGTACCAGACCGCGTATCCCAGACCGGAGGCCAGAGCACCCGATGCAACGGCCAGCAGCACACCCGGAAGATCCAGCGTGGCGCTTGGAATATAAGCCATCGCCACGATCAATGTCGGCAAGCTAGCCAGCATGAAGTTCGACGCCGTAACCCGGGTGGGATCACCGCCAACTTTTGCCCGGAGCGTGTAGACCCCCCAAGCGACGCCAGCGGTAATCATCAGTGCGGCAGGAATCGGTGGCGGGGTCGAGAGTCCAGGCGACAGCAACCAGATGAGTCCGGCTAGCGCGAGGGCAAAGCCAGTCCATTGGCGAGACGTCAATCGTTCGCCTGTCGCCAGATACCAACTGACCATGGTCACCTGGACCGCGCCGAACAGCAGCAGCGCTCCGGTCGCCGCCGTCAGGGAAATGTAGGCGAACG
Organism: Thioalkalivibrio sp. ALMg13-2; assembly: GCF_000381185.1. Classification (NCBI taxonomy): domain Bacteria; kingdom Pseudomonadati; phylum Pseudomonadota; class Gammaproteobacteria; order Chromatiales; family Ectothiorhodospiraceae; genus Thioalkalivibrio; species Thioalkalivibrio sp. ALMg13-2. Next base: position 18,997 of record NZ_KB906106.1, read on the forward strand.
AGAACCCGATGGCGTACACGAAGAGCGCGAGCGCTGACCCCCAACTGCCCCGCCCTTCTGGAAGGGCCGGCTGGGCCCGAACGATCAGCCACAGCATGATCGCTCCGGAGACAATCCGGATCGCGGTAAAGCTGACCGGATCAATGGAAGTCGAGGTGAACGCGGCACGCGTCAGGATGGAATTGGCGGCGAACGCAATGAGCGCCACTGACATCAGCGTTACTAAGCGAACCGGCATCGGCGTCGGATTCCTTCTATCTGACAGGAGGATGCGATGCATCCACACCCCGAGGGAGGCGGCGATGGCCGAGCAACCCGAGCGGTTGCGTTACGAGCAGGGCATGGTGCCGAAAATCGCACCGCGAGTTCAGTGGGGCACAGAGGCTGGATTGCCCCATCAGCTTCACCGTTGCGAATGCGACCAGCTGGCTCTGTGCCAGGCAAAAAGCCATGGCCGATTGAGTCGGCCATGGCTTCCTCAGACAAGCGAGTCGGATAACCCGCTAAATGGATAGAACCCTAGTAACGAAGGGCGGCCAGCTCGACAGTGGTACCACCGTTCTCGCTGGCATATTCCTCGGCGTCACCGGCCCGCATGAACGCGACGTAGTCGTCCTCGGTTTCCACGAACGACGCGACGTGGCCGAACAGCTTGAGGCCCGTGCCGTGGTCGTAGACATACGTCGCACGAACCTCGTCGGAACCTGATTCCTCAACCTCTTCGACCGCGGCCAGCATCTCGCCAATGGAGTCATACTTGATAATGCCTTCTTCGGCGAACCAGACCTCGGCCGGCGGAAGTCCGGGCGCGCCCGGTTCGGATCGGGTGATCTTGCCCAGCTGCTCCTCGTAGTCCTTGGCTTGAGCCTCGTAGACGGCTCGCACGAAGCTATCGTCCACCCAGCGGTCAAAGTCCAGTTCAGGGACCGAACGCTCCCGCTGCAGCGTCGCATGGTGATACTTCAGCGCGTCCACCCACTCGGGTTTCAGGGTCGGATCGACCGAGGTAATGCCGCCCTCACTGAAGTACAGGTACAGGACCTCTTTCTCGATCGTGGTCCACTCTTCCAGCTTGGTCGCCGCCCGCATGGGGTCTTCCATGATCCAGTCCTGCGCCTCCATCGTGGCTGCAATGTACGCCTCAACCACACGCGGATGCTCTTCCGCGAAGTCGTCACGGACCACGGTCCCATGGAACGTCGGCTGGCCGACTTCACTACCGTCGAAGACCTTACGGCCAAACCCGCGATACTCCATCACCTCGGACCACGGGGTGAAGTTCGAATGAGCATCGATGTTACCCGTGCGGATATTCGCTACCCCGACCGGTGGCCCCTGGTCGCGAAGCTGGATGTCATCCAGGATACCGGCCTGGCTCAGCGCATCCAGGGTCATACCCCAGGCGGCACTGCCGAACGGTGTCGAAAGCTGCTTGCCGGCGAGATCCGACAGACTCTGCGCAGGGGAATCGACAGGAACCACAATGCCATTACCCGTACCGCGGGCGTTGTACCCAGTCATGGCAACGAACAGGGACTCGGCACGACCGGTATTCTGGAAGGTCGCGCCGTTCACGATTAGCGGGTAGTCGCCCATGACCCCGAACTCGAGCTGCCCGGCGATCATTCGGTTGGTAATCGGCGGACCGGAGTCGAAGTCGGCGTACTGGACGACAAAATCGACATCTTCGTATCTGCCATCGGTTGGCAAATGCTCCTCGAATAGACGCAGGCGTTCGATGACGACCCCGCCCGATACCGTATTGGTAACCTGGCTTTGGTGTCCGACCCGGATTTGAACCGTTTCGGCCACCGCGGCCCCCGAAAAGGCTGCGATTCCCACCGCAGCAACAAGTGGCTTCCAACGCATAGTTCTTCTCCCTTCGTAGAGTGTCCGCCCAGGGGCGAATGCAACGCTTGTATGGCCGGTGGATCCCGGCATGGAGATCACTCTTCCTGTACTGACAGGCCATGACTGATCTACAAGGGATGCAGCAGATTCCGTGCCGGATCCCCCACGGAGAAGAATAAACTCCTATCACTCTGATTTTATTTGCCAAATCCTCTTCAACCGGGCGGCCGATGGTTCGCCCACCCACCCGCACCCCGCCCCAAGCTGGGGAATACCTGCGCCATCGGGGTGCCGCCTCCCGGTCGACCGGCCGCACCCGCATGACAAGTAGGACAGCCCTGCTCGCCGCCGCTTCGAGGGCCGCACGAGGGGATGGACTGCGTGAGCACTCGGCTACCCGGGACAGTCCACGCATGACACGATATGATGAGTTCATCCGACCACGAGCGAGACTCGCCCCATGGAACACAACAGCCCGGACCGAAAAACCCTCCAGGAATCGCCGCAACCACTCTACGTACAGATCAAGGAAACCCTGCGCCAGCAGATCCTTGATGGCACTTATCAGCCGCACCAGAAACTGCCTTCGGAAAGCGAATTCACGCGCCGGTTCGGGGTGAGCCGCATCACCATTCGGCAAGCGCTGCGCGACCTGCACAACGAGGGACTCATCTTCAGCTCGCAGGGCAAGGGCAGTTTTGTCAGCAAGCCGAAGGCGGTACAGAACGTCCGCCGCCTGGAGGGATTCGGCGAGGCCATGGCCGCGCAGGGCTACGAAGCAACAGCCCGGGTCGTATCGATCGAGGAGATCGTGCCGCCCAAGAATGTGCGTGAAGCGCTCGACCTATCCGGCACACAGGCCGGCTCAGTGGTCGAAGTGAAGCGGGTGCGCTATCTGAATCGGGTGCCGGTCTCCCTGGAGATCAGCTATTTCCCTCTGGGCGTCGGACGTCCACTGTTCAACCAGGACCTTTCCGGCGACATCTTCCCGCTGCTGGAAAACCTTTCGGGCATCCCGCTGGGAGCCGCCAACATCAGTATCGACGCCGGGCTTGCAAGCGACGAGGTACAGGAACAACTGGGGCTGTCAGGATCCGACCCGGTACTGCAGGTAGAGCGCCTGACGCACGACCGAGCCGGGCGCCCCATCGACTTCGAGTTCCTGTTCTTCGTTGGCGACTCGTTCAAATACCGCTTCGAGATCGATCGCTCGTAAGCACCCGCGGAGTGCGCAATCGTACGCCCCGGCAGGGCGCGCAATCAGGCCTCGACGAGTTCGGAATCCGGCTCGCTCCGAAGCACTCGGATCTTCTCCCGAAGCTCGGGCAGGATCTCGAACAGATCTCCCACCAGCCCATAATCGGCGACGCCGAAAATCGGCGCGTCCGGGTCCTTGTTGATCGCGACGATCACCCTGGAATCCGTCATCCCGGCAAGATGCTGGATGGCCCCCGAGATACCCACCGCGATGTACAACGCCGGCGCAACCACCTTGCCGGTCTGTCCGACCTGGCAATCGTTGGGCGCATAGCCCGCATCCACGGCGGCGCGCGAGGCCCCCACCGCCGCGTTCAGATCCGCCGCCAGATCCTCCAGCAGACGAAAGTTGTCGGCGCTGCCGAACGCCCGGCCGCCAGAAACCACGACGCCTGCGGACTCCAGCTGAGGCTTGTCCGAAGCGTCCACATGCAATCCCGCCTCGCGCGACTGCCCCTTGGGCTCGCCCACATCGACCCGTTCAACCGGCGCCCCGCCACCCGCCAGCACCTCGCTGGAGAACGCGGTTGGACGGATGGTCAGCAGTTTGCGCGGCTCCAGAACACGCAAGGTCTCGTTCGCGTTGCCCGCATAGATCGGATGCACGAAGGTCTCCGCGCCCTGAATCGCCGTCACATCCGACACCATCTGGGTATCGACCAACGCAGCGACCCGAGGGAGCAGGTTCTTACCGAACGTCGTTGCGGGTACCAGCACATGGGTGTACCCGTCCACATGCGCCGCCACCAGATCCGCCAGATCCTCGGCAAGACCACCGGACAAGTGCGCCGCCTCGGCCACTAGCACCCGGCGGACATCGGCCATCGAGGCAAGGCTCTCGGCCACCGCCTCCACTGCCACACCGGCCACCAGGATGTCGATGGTGCCGCGCAGTTCGCGGGCCGCCGTCAGGGTGGACAGCGTACTTGCGGCAATCGTGTCTGCAGTGGTCTCGGCCACAACCAGTATCGTGTTGGTCATCTCAGATCACTCCCGCTTCGTTACGTAGCTTGTCCAGCAGTTCATCCACATCGGCGACCCGCACACCGGCCTCGCGCGGGACAGGCTCGCTCACCTGGATCCGTTCCACCCGTGGGCGCATATCGACCCCCAGCGCATCCGGGGTACAGTCCTCGATCGGACGCTTCTTCGCCTTCATCATCGCTGGAAGTTTCACGAAGCGCGGCTCATTGAGGCGCAAGTCCGCGGTCACCACCGCAGGCAATTCCAGCTCCAAAATCTGCTGGCCGCCATCAATCTCGCGAGCCACCCGCGCCCGGCCGTCCTCGATTGTTAGCTCCGAGGCGAAAGTGCCCTGGGGCCAGCCCAGCAGCGCCGCGGTCATCTGCCCGGTCTGGTTGGCGTCATCGTCAATGGCCTGCTTGCCGAGCAGCACCAGATCCACCCGTTCCCGACGCGCAACCGCTGCCAGTAACGCGGCCACATTCAGGGGCTGCGGCGGCTGTTCCACATCGATCCGGATCGCGCGATCCGCACCCATCGCGAGGGCGCTGCGCAGGACCTCGTTGCTCGCCTCATCGCCCGCCGTGACCGCGATCAATTCGCTGCAGGTCCCCGCCTCCTTCATGCGTACCGCCTCTTCCAGGGCGATCTCATCGAAGGGGTTCGTCGACATCCGCACGTTCTCGGTCTCGACCCCGGTGCCATCGGCCTTCACTCGGATGTTCACGTTGTAGTCGATGACCCGCTTTACACCCACCAATACCTTCATTGCTCGTCCTCCCGGTTGCCGTGTTCTCCGGCACAAAGTCCTACCGCGCCTTACATCTCGGAATAGATCGGGCCCTCGCCGCCTTGCGGTACCTGCCACTGGATGTTCTGGGTGGGGTCCTTGATGTCGCAGGTCTTGCAGTGCACGCAGTTCGCGGCGTTGATCTGCAGACGGGGTGCGGTGTCGTCGCCAACAATCTCGTACACCCCGGCCGGGCAATAGCGTGTCTCGGGCGCCCCGAACTCGGGCAGATTCACCTGGACCGGAATGTCCGGATCCCGCAGGCGCAAATGGCAAGGCTGATCCTCGTCATGGTTCGTGTTCGACAGGTGCACCGACGACAGCAACGGGAAGGTGAGCACCCCGTCGGGCGCGGGATACTCGATGGGTTGGGCATCGGCCTGCCGCTGCAATTGTTCGTGGTCGGCGTGCTGGGGAAATGTCCAGGGCGCGCGCCCCCCGAACAGGTACGTATCCGCCGCCGCATAGGCCAGCCCACCCCAAAGCCCCCAACGGGCAAAGGCGGGGCGGACGTTGCGCACGGCCTTGAGCTCTCCCCAGACCCAGGAACCGGCCAGCGCCTGATCCACGCCCGTGGCGACTGCCGGGTCGGTGCCCGTCACCCACTGTTCGATCACCGCATCAGCCGCCAGCATCCCGGACTTCATTGCGGTGTGGGTTCCCTTGATCCGCGCCACATTCAGGAGTCCAGCCGCGTCGCCCACCAGCATCCCGCCGGGGAACTCCAGCTTCGGGCAGGACTGCACTCCGCCCTCGACGAGCGCCCGCGCCCCATACGAGAGGCGGCGCCCGCCCTCCAGGTGACGGCGAATCTCGGGATGGGTCTTGAACCGCTGCATCTCCTGGTAGGGCGAAAGATTGGGATTGGAATAGTCCAGCCCGATCACGAACCCCACCGACACCCGGCGCTCTCCAAAGTGGTACACGAATCCACCGCCATAGGTTCGCGAATCCAGGGGCCAGCCCACCGTATGGACCACGCTGCCCGGACGATGCACGGACTCGTCCACCTCCCAGACCTCCTTGATGCCGAGCCCGTAGGTCTGCGGGTCCGCATCCTTGTCGAGTTGGTAAGCCGCAATCACCTGCTGGCTGAGGGAGCCGCGGCAGCCCTCGGCCAGCAGCGTGCGCCCCGCCACAATCTCCACACCGGGCTCGTGCTGCGGCCCGGGCGTGCCGTCGGGCTGCAAGCCGATGTCGGCGGTCGCGACCCCGCGTACGGCCCCCGCTTCGTCATACAGGACCTCGGCCGCCGCGAAACCCGGGTAGATATCAACCCCCAGGGCCTCCGCCTGCTCGCCCAGCCAGCGACACAGGCTGCCCAGCGAACCCACGTAGTTGCCTTCGTTTCGCAGCAGGCGCGGCGTGGGCAGACGCAGCGCCCCGTGCTCGCGCAGCAACAGGAAATGATCGTCGCGTGCCGGGGTCTGCAATGGCGCATTGCGTTCGCGCCAGTCCGGGATCAACTCGTCCAGTGCCCGCGGATCGATGACCGCGCCGGAGAGGATATGAGCCCCGACCTCGGGGCCCTTTTCCAGCACGCAGACGGAGAGATCATCGCCTCCCTGCTCCTGCGCCCGCTGGCGCAGACGGATCGCCGCCGCCAGTCCAGCCGGACCCGCGCCCACGATGACGACATCCACCTCGATCTGCTCGCGCTCCATCCCGTTCTCCCGATTGGTCGACATCGACGGTTTACTGCTCGACAAAGGCCCGCTCGATTACATACTCGCCCGGCACGCCGGTCTTCGGCGAAGCGGTAAAGCCCATCTGGTCCAACATGTTGGAGAGATCTTCGAGCATGGCCGGACTGCCACAGATCATCGCGCGATCGTGTTCGGGATCGAGGCGCGGAAGATCCAGGTCATCCGTCAGCTTGCCGCTCTCGACCAGGTCGGTAATCCGGCCCTGACGGACGAAATCCTCGCGCGTGACGGTCGGGTAGTAGAGCAGCTGCTCCTGGGCCAACTCGCCGAGGTATTCGTGGTTCGGGAGTTCCTCGGTGAGATATTCGTGGTAGGCCAGCTCGCTCTTGTAACGCACGCCATGGACCAGAATGACCTTCTCGAAACGCTCATAGGTCTCCGGGTCGCGAATAATGCTCATGTAGGGCGCAAGGCCCGTTCCAGTGCCAAACAGGTACAGGTTCTTGCCCGGCAGGAGATCGTGGATGACCAACGTCCCGGTGGCCTTCCGGCTGACCAGGAGCGCATCCCCCTCGTTGATGTGCTGCAGGCGCGAGGTCAGCGGACCATCCGGTACCTTGATGCTCAGAAACTCCAGATACTCCTCGTGATTCGGACTCACGATGCTGTAGGCACGCAACAGGGGCTTGCCCTCCACCTCGAGTCCGATCATCACGAAATGGCCGTTCTCGAACCGCAGACCGGGGTCACGGGTAGTGGTGAAACTGAACAACGTGTCATTCCAGTGGTGCACGCTCAGTACTTCTTGCGGATCACAGGCTGCCATGGGGGTTACCTCCCGGATTCAAGTTGGGTTGTCCTGCCGTCATTCATTCGATTCGGCGACGCCTGGGCGCTCAGCTCCCACAGGTAGCGCCACGGAAAGACGCCCTGCTCGTGGCCATCGGAGAACACGAAACGCACACCGCTGACCCCGAATGGGGCAATGTCGACCACGCTCACCTGCGTGGCGTCCGTAACCGGCTGGTCGCTGCGCCGCGCCAGGGTGCAATGGGCGCAGCGACAGGCCAGCCGCAATGCCTCGAAACGCTTGCAGGTGACCTCGCCGGAGGGCCAGTGAAACTGCACCTCGCCGGCCTCGCGCTGGAGGCGGATCTCCGTCGGGGGTTGTATCTTCATCAGGCGATCTCCCTGGCGGTCGACGGGCCGTCATCCACGGGGCAGGTTCGGGCCAGTTCCGCAAGCACCGCTTCCTCGATCACCAGGGTGCTCGATGGAGGGCAGACCAGCGCACTCTCGGCCTCATCCACCGGCCGCGCGCCCAGCAACATGGCGACAGCGGTCAACCATGCGGCGGCAAAAGCCCCACGCATGACCCATCCTGTAATGACAAGATTGGGCATAACGAATCAGCGCTCCAACTCGGCCAACTTGCCCGAGCGCTCAATCCAGGCCTCGGCGTCCGGCAGCGGGTCCTTGCTGGAGCTGATCACCGGCCACAGCCCCGCGAGTTCGGCATTCAGCCCCAGCAGGTACTGCTGGTCATCGCTGAGATCGCCTTCCGCCTGGATGGCCTCGGGCGGACACTCCGGAACACACAGGTCACAGTCGATGCATTCCCCGGGGTTGATCACCAGCATGTTGGGCCCCTCGTGGAAGCAGTCCGCAGGACATACCTCGACACAATCGGTGTACTTGCAGCGGATACAGTTCTCGTTCACTACGTAGGTCACGTTCGCCTCCGTTCGGCTACTTGTCGCAATCGGTAAAGCACGCGGCGAATCAGCTCGCCACGCGCAGCTTCGACTGGGCCCACAGGGCGGTCTTGCGCACATCCGGGTCCGGGTCATCCAGCGCGCTTTCAACGTACGCCCGCGCCTTCGCATCACCGATCTCGCCCAGGGCACCCACGGCGGCCTTGCGCAGATTCGACACGGGGTCATCGGTGCACACGCCGACCGCCTCCACCGCATGCGGATCGCCAAGAGTGCCCAGGGCCTCGACCGCCTTTTCCCGCACTTGCCAGAAGGCGTCACGGGTCCCCTCGATCAGACGCTGCAGCGCCGCCTTGAGACGCAACTTGCCGATCATCGATGCGGCCTCGGCACGCACCTGCCAGTTCTCGTCCTGAAGCGCCGACAAGAGGGCTTCACTGATCGAGTCCGGGTCCCCATAGGAAAGGGCGCTCACGGCCACTCGCCGCACATCCGGATCCGCATCCTCGCGCGCACGCTCGATCAGGACTGGAAGATTGGCGGGGGAACGCAGCCAACCGAGGACGGAAACCGCCTCCCGGCGGACGCCCGAGTGAGTGTGCTGAAGCATCGCGAGCGCGGGTTCACTGCTTTCGGCCAGGCGCATCGGCTTGAGCGCGCCCAGCACCCCGGTGATCACGAAGGGGTCCTCACTACCCTGCAATGCATCGAGCAGCGGCCGGGCCGCATCTGTGTCCTTGAGATCCGCCAGGGCATGGGCGGCGGCATTGCGCACCGCTTCGTCGCTGTCGCTGAGTGCCGCGAGCAGGGCATCCGCAATATCGGCGGATTCGAACTCGTCGACCACCTTCGCCGCCTCGCGCCGGACCGCGGGGTCCGGGTCTTTCAGGGCCTGCGTCAGCAGATCGGCGGCCTCGGGCTCGGCCACATCCACCAGGGCCAGGACCGCTACTCGGCGCGTCTCCACATCCTCCGAGGTGAGCTTTTCTGCAATGTCCTGCAGTTCGGGATCGTCGTATTGGGTCATCGTCTTCACCTTTAGCTCAGCAGATACGGGATGTTCACGGTCACCGCATCGGTGGGGCAGTCCTTCTCGCAAGGCATGCAGTACCAGCACTCGTCGTAGTGCATGTGCGCCTTTCCGGTCACCTCGTCGATCATCAGGACATCCAGCGGGCAGACGTCGATGCAAACGCGGCAACCCTTGTCGGCGATGCATTTCTCTTCATCGACCACCACCGGGACGGTGGTCTTGTGGTTGGCTACAGGCATTTCGTTTCCCCTTTATTCGGCGGCGACTTCGTCGGCGTGTTCGATCCGCATGGACTGGTAGGCCGACAGCTCGTCGTCGTCCAGCGAGATGATGTAGGGGTCCACCGGACGCGTGCCGGTGGACATGGTCCCGTCCTCGCCCTTGAACAGACGGCTGTGACAGAACCAGTTGGCGTCGTCGCGCTCGGGGTAGTCGATGGAGTAGTGATACAGGCCCCAACGCGATTCCTTGCGCCCGAGCGACGCGCGCGCCGCCATCTCGGCGCAGTCGACAATGGAGTGCACCTCCAGGGCCCGTAGCAGTTCGTGGGGATCGCGTGCCTGGAGCTTGCCGAGATCCTCGCGTACCTGGAGGATCCGGCTGAGGCCGATCTCCATCTTCTTGGTGACCTTGGGCGGCTGCAGGTAGTCGTTCACCAGGCGGCGAACCTTGTATTCCATCTGCTCGGGCGGAATGCCGTCCTCGGTTTTCAGCGGCGCCATGACACGCTCCAGCTCCGCGGCGATCAGTGAGTCATCCAGCGGCGCTTCGCTCCATTCCCCCACATACCGAGTCGCGTTCTCGCCGCAGATCTGGCCGTAGACGAATGCGCCCAGCATATAGCTGTGCGGTACCGAGCCCATGTCACCTGCGGCGTACAACCCCGGCACGGTGGTCTCTCCGCGTTCGTTGATCCAGACCCCGGAGGCGGAGTGTCCGCTGCAGAAGCCGACCTCGGAGATGTGCATCTCCAGCATGTGCTCGCGATAGTTGGTGCCGCGCCCGGCGTGGAAGCGTTCGCGCGAGGGGCGCTCATTGGTGTGCAGGACCGTCTCGATCTCCTGGATGGTTTCCTCGGCCAGGTGATCGACCTTCAGATACACCGGGCCCTTGCCCCCCTCCAGTTCGCGGTAAAACTCGAGCATCATCTGGCCCGACCAGTAATCGCACTCGATGAAACGCTCACCGTGCGCGTTCGCCGTGTAGCCACCCAGCGGGCCGGTCACGTAGGCACAGGCCGGACCGTTGTAGTCCTTCAGCAACGGGTTGATCTGGAAACACTCCAGGTTCGCCAGGTCGGCCCCGGCGTGATACGCCATCGCGTGACCGTCGCCCACGTTGGTGGGGTTTTCGTAGGTACCGTAGAGATATCCGGAGGTGGGCAGCCCCAGGCGTCCCGCGGCACCGGTGGCCATGATCACCGCCTTGGCGCGAATCAGCAGCGGTTCCGAGGTGCGGGTGTTGACGGCAAACGCCCCGGCAATCTTGCCGTCACGGTCCTTCAGCAGGCGCGTTGCCTGGTAGCGGTTTTCCACCTTGACCCGGTTGCGGCGCAGACGGCGGTACAGGATCTTCTTGACGTTGTGGCCCTCGGGCATGGGCAGCACATAGCTCCCCATGTGATGGACCTTCTTCACGTCGTAGTCGCCGGTCTCGTCCTTCTGGAAATGCACGCCCCACGCGTCCAGCTTCTGGATCATGTCGTAGGAACGCTCGGCGTAGGCCATCACGGCCTTTTGGTCGACGATCCCGTCATTGGCCGTGGTGATCTCCTTGACGTACTGCTCGGGGGTCGCTCGGCCCGGGATGATGGCGTTGTTCAGGCCGTCCATCCCCATGGAGATCGCGCCGGAACGCTTCACGTTGGCCTTTTCCAGCAACATGACGTCCAGGTCCGGGTTCTCCTCCTTGACCGTCACTGCTGCCAGGGGCCCCCCGGTCCCACCACCAATCACCAGGACGTCCATCTCGACTGTTTTGATTTCGCTGACTTTCATAGGTACTCCTCGTTGGGATCCGTGCGGAACTTGCAGTTGAACGTGTCTTCGCGAAACGACAGGCATTCCACGTCAAATGGACGGCCGGACCGATCCATAAAGACACGCGTGAGTTTCAGGATGGACGCCCGTACGGGCAGCGCGAGCGCCGCGCCTACAGCCGGCTCCGGGTGGCACGCCTCGATCTCGATGCGGGCCCCTCGGACACCGATTCCCAGTCGGTTCTTGAGAACCGTCAGGGTGTCCATGTCGAGGTCACGGCTGAATATTCGCCGCCCGATGGCGAGGGGCAGAAAGCTCTCGCTGACCATGACCGGCTGCGAGCGCAGGTGCTGCACCTGGCGTATCGCGGTGACCCGGTCGCCGGGTTTCAACCGGAGCTCCCGCGCGACCATGGGTGATGGCACGGTCTCGCTGAGGGAAAGCAGCCGTACATCGGCCTCGCCGATCTGGCTGGTCACCGTCTCGCCGAAGGCCTCCATGCGCCGCAGCTCCTGGCTTACCCGCGGTCGGGCGACAAAATTGCCCCGCCCCTGCGCTGTCACCACCAGGCCTTCGGCGCGCAACTCCTGCAGGGCTCGACGCACGGTGATCCGACTCACCCCGAAGGCCTCGATCAGTTCCTTCTCGGTTGCCAGCCGCTCGTGCGGCGCACGCACCCCCTGCAGGATCTCGCGCCGCAGGCTGTCCCGGACCCAGCCGTACAGCGGCTCGGCCCTCGCGGCCCGGATCGTGGGCCGCGGCGGGACGGAACCTGTAGACCCTTGTTGGCGGTAGTAATAATGCATATGTACTAACCTATCATGACAAGTTATGTTGAGCAATCCGCAGGCGGGCCGGCCGCAGCGGGCTAGACCGCCTGCCCCTGCTGCTCGAACGCCCGTGTAGTCTCGGCGCGGATCAGGTCCAGGCACTGTTTCTTCAACTCGACGAAACGGGGCTCGGTCACGAGCCCGTGCGTACGCGGATGCGGGAGATCGACCCGGATGTCTTCGATCAGACGCCCCGGGCTCGCACTCATCACGATGATGCGATCGGCCAGAAAAACCGCCTCTTCGATGTCATGCGTCACGAAGACGATGGTGGTGTGAAACTCCTGGCGCAGATCCACCAGGTTCTGCTGCATCATCGAACGGGTCTGCGCATCCAGGGCGCCGAAAGGCTCGTCCATCAACAGCACGTCTGGGTAGTTCGCCAGCGCACGCGCGATACCGACACGCTGCTGCATGCCACCGGAGAGCTGCGCGGGATAGTGATTGCCGTAGGCCGACAAACCGACCATCCCGAGGAAGGTGCGCGCGATACTGTCCGATTCGGTCACCGAGTGGCCAGCCATGCGCGGGCCAAACGCCACGTTCTTGCGCACGCTCTTCCACGGAAACAGCGAATGTTGCTGGAACACCATCCCGCGCTCGGGACCGGGACCGTTCACCCGTTTGCCGTCGACCTCCACATGCCCGGACGTTGGCGCGACGAACCCGGCCACCGCATTCATCAGCGTCGATTTGCCACAACCCGAAGGACCCAGCAGGCAGATGAACTCGCCCGGCTCGACCTGCAGATTGGCTCCATCGACCGCCACGTTTCGGCGACCATTGGTGTTGAATTCGATGGAGACATCCGAGATGCGGATCCGGCCCACCTCTGGGCGAGTCCCCGCCGACCCGACATGATCAGGCTCCTTGCGCGAGGGTCCCTCGCCAAACGCCCATAGGTTTCCAAGCCTCATTTCGTACCCCGTTGCAGTTACGTTTTCATTAGCAGCGTCACGACTGACTGGCGGCACACCTAGCGCTGCCAGCGCAGGAATGGCCGCGTGCCAAACCGCACCAGCAAGGTCGACAGGGTCCCCAGCAGACCGATCGTGACCATCCCGACGATGATCTGCGGGTACTGAATCAACGAATAGGAACTCCAGGTGAAGTAGCCGATCCCGTACTGGCCGCTGATGATCTCGCCGGCCAGAAGCGAGAACCACGCGATGCCCATGCCGATCGCCATGCCCGCGACAATGCTCGGCAGTGCCGCCGGCAGCACCACATGAATCAGGATGGAAGTACTGGATGCGCCCAGGGCGCGGGCGGCCCGTACCAGGTCCTTCGGTGTCTGGTCGACCCCGTGCATGGTGTTCAGCACGATCGGGAAGAAAGCGCCGAGAAAGGTGATGAAGATGATGCTGCTCTGTTCGGTCGGCAGCATCAGTATCGCGAGAGGGATCCAGGCCACCGCAGGGATCGGGCGGAAGATCTCCACGTAAGGGGAGAAAATATCCTCCACCAAACGGTTGCGGCCCATGAAGACCCCTAGTGCGACCCCGGTTACCGTGGCCAGCCCGAAGGCGATCGCCACGCGCTCGACACTGGCCCCGATATGTCGATAGAACGTGTCGGATGACAACAGGTCGAGAAGCACCGCCCCCACGACGCTCGGCGCGGGCACATTCTCGAAGTTGAGCAACAATCGGAAGTCATTCGTGGACGCCAGATGCCACAACCCGATCAGCGCCAGGACGGAAAGTATCCGGACGCTGTAGCGACCCCACCAGGTACCGCTCGACTTCTTGAACCAGGCACCGGCGGTTGCATGATCCGACACGCTACCCTTAGATCCCTCGGTCGCGGTCTCGCTTGCTTGCACATCCGTTCTGGCCTGCGCAGGGGCGCCCAATTCCGGCGAAGCTGGGTCGGCCTTTTTCAGTTCGCCCACTACGGACACAGTCTTGTCAGTCATCAACCATCCCTCTTTAGCGATCAGGCAGTGATCCCGGCGAACGGCTCCGGAACACGAACCCCCAACTTGTTCTGACGTGTTCTTACGCCCTGAGAGGATTGCAGTAACTATGCCAATGACACTGAATCGGAGAGGAATGAGTTAAGGGTCTGTTTTTACAATGGGATCAGGATGGCGGGGCCGAAGCAGCACGCCAGGGCGCGGGAGAATGTGCATCACGTACGGGCATGCCAGCCCCAAGACAGGGCAGTGGGCACGGAGGAACCGGGGGGTCAAAGGACAAGTGCCCGCCGGACCGACGGAACACGCACGATGGCTCAGTGGTCGAGAAAACCGCCGGCGATCAGGTGCTGGCGCAAGGCGGCCTGGGCCTCGGTGACGCGGGCGCGGGCGCCACGCAGGCCCAGCTCGACCTGCGGCGCCTGGCGGTCCATGCGCGGGAGACAGGAGATACGCAGGTCGGGGAACGCGGCCTCCATGGCCTCGAGCACCGGGACCAGGCGGCTCTCGGTGACATTCTCCAGGCGCAGGACCTCTTCCACGGCACCCGCTGCCGCATCGCGGTCGGGGAAGCGCTGCTCCAGGACCCAGCGGGCCATGGGCTCGGCCATGGCCGGGAAACCGGGTACGCAGTGGTGCTGCGCACAGCTAAAGCCGGGGATGCCGTTGACCGGGTTGGGGATCAGGCTGGCGCCCTCGGGGAGCGCGGCCATCCGCACGCGATGGGGCCAGGCCTCCGCGCCGAAGCGCTCCTCGAGTATGGTCATGAACTCGGGATGGGGCGCCAGCGGCCGGTCGAGGGCCTCGGCCAGGCAGGCGCGGGTGCGGTCATCCGGGGTCGCGCCGATGCCGCCGAAGCTGAACACCTCGGCACCGCTAGCCAGGGTCTCGCGGAAGGTCTGCGTCAGCAGGCGGGCGTTATCGCCCACGATACGGATCCACGCGAGCTCCAGCCCCCTTTCCGCCAACGCCTCGGTCAGGTGCGCCTGATGCCGATCGCGGCGCTTCCCGCTCAGGAGTTCGTCGCCGATGATCACGGCGCCGATCTCGATCATGCCCGGGTCGTGGCCCTCCATCGCGGGTCGATCCATCGCCGATCTACTGCTTGGCGCCCATGGCCAGCGCGCGCTCGCGGGCGGCCGCACGGGCCTCGGGGGCGTTGTCCGGATCGTCGAGCCATGGCGCCAGATGCTGCTGCAGCAGCCCGGCCAGGAAGTCGAGGTGATCAGCGCGGTCGTTCAGCGCCGGGATGTAGTGGAAGCGCTCGCCGCCGGCCTCGGTGAAGATCTCGCGGTTTTCGTCGCCGATCTCCTCGATGGTCTCCAGGCAATCCGCCGAGAAACCGGGGCAGATCACGTCCACTGAGCGCACGCCCTGTCCCGGCAAGGCCTCCAGGGTCTTGTCGGTGTAAGGCTGCAGCCATTCCTCGCGACCGAAGCGCGACTGGAAGGTGACCTGCCACTGGTCGTCGTTCAGGCCCAGCGCCTGCGCCAGCTTGTGCCCGGTGGCGTGGCACAGACAGTGGTAGGGGTCGCCCTGCAGCAGGTAGCGTTTGGGGATGCCGTGGAAGGACATCATCAGGCGATCGGCCTGACCATGCGCCTGCCAGTGCTCGCGCACACTGTTGGCCAGGGCCTCGATGTAGCCGGGCTGGGCGTCATAGGCGGCGATGAACTGCAGATCGGGCACCCAGCGCCAGCCCTTGAGCACGTCGGCCACGGCATCGAAGGTGGAGCCATTGGTGCTGGCCGAGTACTGCGGGTACAGCGGCAATACGACCACACGACGCACGCCCTGGCGGCGCAATTCGTCCAGGCCGGATTCAATGGACGGGTTACCGTAGCGCATGCCCAGGGCGACCGGGACATCCTCGCCGACCTGCGCGGCCAGGCGCTCGCGCACACCGGCGGCCTGGCGTTTCGAGATCGCCAGCAGCGGCGAGCCCTCGTCGGTCCACACGGTTGCGTATTTCGCCGCCGAGCGCTTGGGCCGAATGTTCAGGATCACGCCGTTCAGAATCAGCCACCAGATGGGTCGCGGGACCTCGACCACGCGCGGGTCCCAGAGGAACTCCTTCAGGTAACGCCGCAAGGCGGGCGCGGTGGGTTCGTCCGGCGTCCCCAGGTTGGTCAGCAAAACGCCGACGCCGCGCGCCTGGCCATGGCGATAATCCGCTTCTCCGAAATACTTCATGGGGCTCCTTGCAGGCATGGGGGACGGTGACTCCCTGTCGGAGTCACGGAGCGTCGCTTTGGTTCACACGCCAAGGATACCCGCGGGCACGAGTGCGCGCGCGCCCCGGACGGATCAGACGCTACGACCCCGCAACGGGCTGGTACGCGGGAAGTGCGCCTGCAGGAACTCCATCTGGTCGGCCAGCACGCGCTTGCCCTTGAGGAAGATGTATTCCGCGTGGGTGGGCGTGAACGGGATGGCGAGCAACTGCATCCCGGCCTCTTCCGGCGTGAACCCCGCCTTGTGGTTGTTGCAGCGCTTGCAGGCGGTGACCACGTTGGTCCAGGTGTCTTCACCGTCCTGGCTGATCGGGGTCACGTGGTCGCGGGACAGATCGCGTTCGGGGAACGCGTGACCGCAGTAGAGGCAAAGGTGGGCATCGCGGCGGAACAGGGTGGTGTTATTGAGCGGGGGGATGTAGTCGTTGAAGCGGGACTTGCGGGTGCCGTGAGTGGCGATGATCGAGTTGACCTCGACCCGTGACTGCAACCCGGTGCGCGCGTTGATGCCGCCGCGCATGCGATATAGCGGGCTGCCACAGGTGTAGGCCACCTGCTCGGTGTAATAGAGGCGCACGGCCTGCTCCAGGCCGATCCACTCTAGCGGCATGCCCGCGGCATCCGTGCGCAGGACCTGATGCTCATTCGGCAACATGACCCCGTCCCGTCTCAAGGAAACACGGATTTGCTCACGCGGCGTACGGGTGAACAAATCCATGCCGCCTTCGATACCCGAAAAACAATAAACAGCCTTCAGGAACAAAGCAATTACAACGCCATGACCCGCGGTATCGTAAGCTCGCCCAACCTGACGGGCCCGGCAACGAGGGTGGACACGGTTTAAGCACGAGGCCGGATCCGCTACACTCGCGGGTCGTTTTTTGTGCGGCACGCCCGAATCACGCGTGCCGCATCCGATTTCACCACCCGCGAGCGCGGCTGATCGTCCCATAGGGAATACGGGAACGCTTGGCCCGGGGAGAGAGCGCATGGCAATCAAATTATCCGTTCCCAGGGAATCCGCCAGTGGCGAGCGCCGCGTGGCCCTGGATCCGTCGGTAGCGGCCAAGTTCAGCGATATGGGCATCACGGTGCAGCTGGAAAAGGGTGCCGGTTCCGAGGCCCATTTTCCGGATGCGGCCTACGAGAAGGCCTCCGTGGTCGACACCGAGACCGCCTACGGCCAGTCGGATCTGATGGTCCGCGTGGCACCGCCGACAGTCGAGGAGATCAACCAGCTGCCGGAAGGCTCGACCGTGGTCAGCCTGTTCCACGCTCACCGCAACCCGGATGTGGTCAAGGCGATGCAGGAGCGCAAGATCCTGAGCTTCGCGATGGAGCTGATCCCGCGCATCTCGCGCGCCCAGAGCATGGACGTGCTCTCCTCGCAGGCAGCCGTGGTCGGCTACAAGGGCGCGATCATGGGCTCCGATCTGTCCTGCCGCTTCTTCCCGATGCTGACCACCGCGGCCGGCACCATCCGTCCGGCCAAGGTGATCGTGATCGGCGCCGGCGTGGCCGGGCTGCAGGCGATTGCCACGGCCAAGCGCCTGGGCGCGATGGTCGAGGCCTATGACGTGCGCTCCGCCACCAAGGAGCAGGTCGAGTCGCTGGGCGCGAAGTTCCTCGATCTCGGCGTCTCCGCCGAGGGCGAGGGCGGCTACGCCCGCGAACTGACCGCGGAAGAGAAAAAGCAGCAGCAGGATGCCCTGGGCGAGTACATCGCCAAGGCCGACGTGCTGATCACCACCGCCGCGATCCCGGGACGCGATGCACCCAAGCTGATCCCCAAGATCATGGTCGAGGGCATGAAGCCGGGTGCGGTCATCATCGACCTGGCGTCCGAAGGTGGCGGCAACTGCGAGCTGAGCAAGCCCGGCGAGACCCACGACCACAAGGGCGTGATCATCCATGCCCCGTTGAACGTGCCCTCGCAGGTCCCGCTGCATGCCTCCGAGATGTATGCCAAGAACCTGCTGAATTTCCTCACGCCGATGATCGCAGAAGGCGGCGAATTCCAGCCCGACTGGGATGACGAGGTCATCGCCAAGAGCGTGCTGACCCGCGATGGCGAGATCGTGCACGAGGCCACCCGCGAGGCCCTGAAGGGAGCTCAATCATGATCATCGAAGGCTTTATCGCGCTATACATCTTCATGCTCGCGGCCTTCACCGGCTACGAGATCATCTCCAAGGTCCCGGTCATCCTGCATACCCCGCTGATGTCCGGTTCCAACTTCGTCCACGGCATCGTGCTGGTCGGGACCATGGTCGCGCTCGGCCACGCCACGACCCCGCTGGAACAGGCCATCGGCTTTGTCGCCGTGATCCTGGCCGCGGGCAACGCCGTGGGTGGCTATGTCGTCACCGAACGCATGCTGGAGATGTTCAAGACCAGCAAGAAGGACGACAAGAAGGGAGATAACGCATGAGTCTGATTATCAACCTCGCCTACTTTGCGGCGGCGGTCCTGTTCATCGTCGGCCTCAAGCAGATGTCTTCGCCGACCACCGCGCGGCCCGGCATCATGTGGGCCGGCGTGGGGATGGTGCTCGCCACGCTCGTGACCTTCGTGCATCCGGAGGTCTCCGGGGGCGTGAACTACACCCTGATCGTCCTGGGTATCGTCATCGGTGGCGGTCTCGCCTGGTGGAGCGGCAAGAAGGTCGCCATGACCGACATGCCGCAGATGATCGCGCTGTACAACGGCATGGGCGGCGGCGCCGCGGCCGGCATCGGCGCGATCTACCTGCTGCAGGCCACCCCGGAGACCGTCAGCAACACCGGCCTGGCGATCGCCACCACCGGCTCGCTGATCGGTTCGGTCGCCTTCTCCGGTTCGCTGGTGGCCTACGCCAAGCTGCAGGGCCTGATGAAGAAGACCTTCCACTTCCCGGGCCAGCAGGTGGTGAACATCGCCATCTTTGCTATCACCGTGATCCTCGGCTTCATGCTGGCGACCGGCGGCGGCGAGATCGGCTCGGCCACACTGCTGTTGTTCTTCATCCTGTCGCTCGCCTTCGGCATCCTGATGACCCTGCCGATCGGCGGCGCCGACATGCCGGTGGTCATCTCGCTGTACAACGCCCTCACCGGCCTGGCGGTCGGCCTCAAGGGCATCGTGCTCGACAACCCGGCGCTGATGATCGCCGGTATCGTCGTCGGCGCGGCCGGTACGCTGCTCACGCAGCTGATGGCCAAGGCGATGAACCGCCCGATCAAGAACATCCTGTTCAGCCAGTTCGGTGGCAGCAGCGGGGGTGCCGAGGAAGCGATCGAGGGCACCATGAAGGAGATCCAGGCCAACGACGCCGGGATCATGATGGCCTTTGCCGAGAAGGTGATCATCGTGCCGGGCTACGGCATGGCCGTGGCGCAGGCACAGCACAAGATCTGGGAATTCACCCAGCTGCTGCAGAAGCGCGGCGTGGACGTGAAGTTCGCGATCCACCCGGTCGCGGGCCGCATGCCCGGGCACATGAACGTGCTGCTGGCCGAGGCCGGCGTGCCCTACGACATCATCTTCGACCTCGACGAGATCAACGAGGAGTTCAAGACCGCGGATGTCGCCATGGTCATCGGCGCGAACGACGTCGTGAACCCGGTGGCCCGGACCAATCCGGACTCGCCGATCTACGGCATGCCGATCCTCAACGCGGACCAGGCGCACAACGTCATCTGCGTGAAGCGCGGCAAGGGCTCCGGTTTCTCGGGCATCGAGAACCACCTGTTCTATGCAGACAACAACCAGATGTTGTACGGCGACGGCCAGAAGGTGGCCGCCGAACTGGTGGCATCGGTCAAGGCCCTCGGCTAGTCGGCCCGCCCCACTCGCGGGGCCCGGACACCGGGCCCCGCAACCGAAACCCGGTCACCGTTTTGCGGTGCCGGGTTTTTTTGTTGCTCACCCAACGGGCCAGGATTGAAACCCGAAATCTGTACGTTTCCTGTACAAACTACCCACAAGGGCCGGGGTCAAACCCCGGTTAGCACACACAGCGCGCACTCGGTTTCACATAGAGATCATAACTCGCTGTTTTCCCTATATTAAATGGATATGGTCGATTTTTGCCCAATCCAAGTAGCCCTTAGCAGTAACAAGCATTTAGGGATGTTCATACCGATTCACCCACAGAGTTATCCACAGCTTTTGTGGATAACCCCCCCTCCCGAAGTGCGGCGGCCACGCCCCCTCCCCGGGGTCCGACACAGTAGACTGTGCGCATGCCTGCCGCGCCCCGAATCGCCTGCATCGCGCTGGATCGCCCTCTGGACCGGCTGTTCGACTACAGCATCCCCGAGGACCTGACGCTTGCATCCGGCCAGCGGGTGCGCGTGCCCTTCGGGCGCGGCTCGACCATCGGGGTCGTGGTCGAGCTGGCATCCACCAGCGAGGTTGCACCCGGCCGCCTGCGTGCGATCCAGGAAGCACCCGAGGCAGAACCGATCCTGGGGCCCCGCCTGCTGGAGCTGCTGCAGTTCGGAGCCCGGTACTACCACCACCCCCTGGGCGAAGCCCTGCTGGGGGCACTTCCCCCGGCCCTGCGCCATGGCGACCCGCTCCCCGCCCTGACCCCGGAGACCCTGTGGCGGATGACACCCGCGGGCAGCCAGGCGCTGGCCGACGGTGACGCCCGCGGGCGACGCCAGCAGGCCGTCCTCCGAGCGCTGGCCCACCCGGGTTCCACACCGCATGACTCACCGGCCCTGGATCGCGCCACCCTGGCCGCCGCCACCGGGCTGCAACTCGCCCCGCGCGAACTGCGCGCGTTTGCGGAACGCGGCTGGCTGGAGGCGATCACGCCCGACCCGAAACAGCCACCGCCCCCGAACACCAGCGACCACACCCTGACCGCCGAACAACGCGCCGCCGTCGACGCCCTGACCCCGGATACCGGCGTACCCCTCCTGCTGGAGGGTGTCACCGGCAGCGGCAAGACCGAGGTCTACCTGCAAATGGCCGAACGCGTGCTGGCACGCGGGCGCCAGGTCCTGTTCCTGATCCCCGAGATCGCCCTGACGCCACAGCTGAGCGCGCGCATCCAGCAGCGCTTCCCCGGGCAGGTTGCCCTCCTCCACTCCGGGCTGTCCGAGGGCGAGCGCCTGCGCGCCTGGGAGTCGGCCCGTCAGGGGCAGCGCCGCATCGTCGTCGGCACCCGTTCGGCGCTGTTCACACCCCTGCCCGATCTCGGCCTGATCATCGTTGACGAGGAGCACGACAGCGCCTTCAAGCAGCAGGACGGCTTTCGCTACAACGCCCGCGACCTGGCCATCAAGCGCGGCCAGCTGGAACAGGCCGCGGTGGTCCTGGGCTCGGCCACGCCGACCCTGGAGACCCTGCATGCGGCGACCACTGGCCGCTACGCCCATACCCGACTGGCGACACGCCCGGACGGCTCTCAACCGCCCGCCGTCGAGGCCATCGACACGCGTGTGCACACCCCCGACGAGGGCCTCACCGCCCCGCTTCTGGATGCCATGCAACAGACCCTCGCCGCCGGCCACCAGTGCTTCCTGCTACTGAACCGGCGCGGCTTCGCCCGCGTGCTGGCCTGCGACGCCTGCGGCTGGGTCGCCGAATGCCCGGACTGCGATGCGCGCCTGACCATCCACGCGCACAACCCGCGTGCCGTCTGCCACCTCTGCGGTCACCAGGAACCGCGCCCCCAGCGCTGCCCGCAATGCGGCGAGGCCCTGGCCCAGCGCGGTCTCGGCACCCAGCGCCTGGAACAGGCCCTGGCCCGCCACTACCCGACCACTCCGCTGATCCGCCTGGACCGCGACAGCATCCGCCACAAGGGGGCGCTCGAGGAGGCGCTGGACCGTATCCGCCAGCTGGATGCCGCCATCGTCGTCGGGACCCAGATGCTGGCCAAGGGCCACGACTTCCCGCAGGTCGGACTGGTCGGCGTGATTGACGTCGACCAGGGCCTGTTCAGCGTCGACCTGCGCGCGACCGAAAACACCCTGCAGCTCATCGTGCAGGCCGCCGGGCGCGCCGGACGTGGTTCCGGCGGCGGCCGCGTCCTGCTGCAGACAGGGCATCCGGACCACCCCCTGATCCGCGGCCTGAACGCCGCGGACTACCCGGCGATGGTCGCGCCCCTGCTGGAGGAGCGCGCCGCCGCCGAGATGCCACCCCACGGCCACCTGGCCCTGGTCCGCGTCGAGGCGGGCGATGCCGAGACCACCCGCCGCCACGCCGAGCGCGTCGCCACCCACCTGCGCAACGCCGCCGCCGAAGGCCTGCGCGTACTCGGCCCGGCCCCCGCACCGCGCCACCGCGTCAATCGCCGCTTCCGCGAACAGATCCTGCTGCAGTCCACCCAGCGCGGCCCACTCCATCGGGCCCTGACCCGCGCCCGCCACGCCTGGCAGACCGACGACCTCCCGCGCGGCACCCGCATCGCCATCGACATCGACCCGGTCTCGCTGGCGTAAACCGCCGCCCGGTTCCCTTCGAGCGCCCCGTACCGGGGCGGCACGACCAGCGCTTCCGGGTTAGAATGCGGCCCTTTTTACCCGACGGATCGAGCTTCCCTTGAAAGACACCCTGACCGAGGCCCTGGCGGCCGCACTGGAGACCCTGGTGGCCGAAGGCCGCGTACCCGCCGACCACGGTGTCGAGGTGCAGGTCACGCGTGCGCGCGACCGCGAACACGGCGACTTCGCCGCCAACCTGGCGATGCAGCTCGCGCGCCCGGCGAAATCCAAGCCACGCGATCTGGCCGAGGCCCTGTGTGCGGCCATGCCCGAGGTGCCCGGCCTCGCCGGCACCGAGATCGCCGGCCCCGGTTTCATCAACTTCCGCCTGGCCGCGGATGCCCGCACGCTGGTGCTGGGCCGCGTCGCGACCCAAGGTGACGACTTCGGCCGCTCCAGCGCAGGCGGCGGACGCCCGGTGCAGGTGGAATTTGTCTCCGCCAATCCCACCGGGCCGCTGCATGTAGGCCATGGCCGCGGCGCGGCCTTTGGCGCCACAGTAGCCGACCTGCTGGATTTCTGCGGCTTCGATGTCACCCGCGAGTACTACGTGAACGACGCCGGACGGCAGATGAACATCCTCGCCGCCAGTGTGTGGCTACGCTACCTGGAGCAGCACGGTGTCCAGGTGCCGTTCCCGGCCAATGGCTACAAGGGCGACTACATCCACCCGGTCGCCGAGACCCTGACCGCGCAGATCGGCGAACAGGGCGTGCACCCGGCCGAGGCCGTCACCCGCGGTCTTCCGGCGGACGAGCCGGACGGCGGCGACAAGGAAACCTTCATCGACGCGGTGATCGGCCGCGCCCGCGAACTGCTGGGCGAGACGCTCTACCGCAAGGTGTTCGACTGCGGCCTGAACGCGATCCTCGATGACATCCGCGACGACCTGCGCGAGTTCGGCGTGGAGTACCAGTGCTGGTTCTCCGAACGCAGCCTGGCCGACTCCGGCGCGATCGACGCCGCGGTGGAGGACCTGCAGGGGCGCGGCGCGCTGTACGAGCAGGACGGGGCCCTGTGGTTCCGCTCTACCGAATACGGCGACGACAAGGACCGCGTGGTGCGCCGCGAGAACGGCGACTACACCTACTTCGCCTCCGACATCGCCTACCACCGCGAGAAATTCCAGCGCGGCTTCGAGCGCGTCATCAACATCTGGGGCGCCGACCACCACGGCTACGTCCCGCGCGTGCGCGCCGCGCTGCAGGCCCTGGGCCTGGACCCCGGCCGCCTCGACGTGCTGCTGGTGCAGTTCGCGATCCTCTACCGCGGTGGCGAGCGCCTGCCCATGTCCACCCGCGCCGGACAGTTCGTGACCCTGCGCGAACTGCGCGACGAGGTCGGCTCGGATGCCGCGCGCTTCTTCTACGTGCAGCGCCGCTGCGACCAGCACCTGGACTTCGACCTCGACCTCGCCAAGTCGCAGTCCAACGACAACCCGATGTACTACATCCAGTACGCGCACGCGCGCATCGCCAGCGTGCTGCGCACCGCTGCCGAGCGCGGGCATGCCCCGGCCGCCGCCGACGCCGCAGGCCTCAGCACGCGCCTGACCGAACCGCAGGAGGATGACCTGCTGGACCGCCTGGACCGTTTCCCGGAGGTGATCGCGGCGGCCGCCGAGGCCTGCGAACCGCATCAGATCGCCCAGTACCTGCGCGAGCTGGCCGCCGGCTTCCACGCCTACTACAACGCGGTACCCTTCCTCAACGCGGACGACCCCGACGTGATCGGCGCGCGCCTCGCGCTGCTGACCGGCGCCAGGCAGGTGCTGCACAACGGCCTGCGCCTGCTGGGCGTGACCGCCCCGGAACGGATGTAGACCATGGCCCAGGCGCGCAAGACCCGTCGCAAGTCCGCCCCACGGAAGGCCTCGCGGCCGATCCCCGGCTGGGTATGGATGTTGCTCGGCCTGCTGATCGGCCTGGGGCTTGCCGCCGTGCTGTACCTGCAGGGTGCCGACCGCTCGCCGGATCTGGGCGCGCTGTTCGGTGACCCGGATCCCGCGACCGAGACGGCCGCCCCGACCCCGGCACCGGTGGAGCGGGACACCGCTCCCTCGGACGACGAGCCCCGCTTCCGCTACTACGAGCTGCTGCCCGAAGACGAGATCCGGGTGCCGGAGTCCGAGCGCGACGCGCCCGCCCCGGCTGTGCCACCGGCCGCATCGCCCAGTGAAGGCGATCCGGTCGTCCTGCAGACCGGCTCGTTCCGCCGCTTTGCCCAGGCCGACGAGATGAAGGCACGACTGACCCTGCTCGGTCTGGACCCGAAAGTGCACGAGGTCGAGATCCAGGGCGAGACCTGGTACCGCGTCTACCTCGGCCCGTTCAGTGACGAGGACCGCGTGCGCCAGGCGCTGGAGCGCCTGCGCACGGAGAATATCGAGGCCCTGCGTCTGCGCTACCAGGGCTGAGCGTGAAACCGGCCCCCGCACCGGATCTCGACGCCCTCGCGGCCCGCATCGAGGCGTTGCCCTCCGGCGGCGAACGCAAGGACCTTACGGACCTGCTGCGCCGGGCCCGCCAGCGCCAGCGGCGCGGGCAGCCGTGCGACCGTATGGCCCGCACCCTCGCCGAACGCCTGGCCACCACCGAGGGGGCCGCCCCCCAGGTAGGCAGCGACGAGCGCGCCCGCCTGCGCCCGCAACCCGTCTACGCCGGCGACCTGCCGATCCACGCCGAGCGCGAACGCATCGTCGCCGCCATCCGCAAGCACCCGGTACTCGTGCTGTGCGGCGAGACCGGCTCCGGCAAGACCACCCAGCTGCCCAAGCTGTGCCTGGAGGCCGGGCGCGGCGAGGCCGGGCTGATCGGTCACACCCAGCCGCGCCGGATCGCCGCGCGCTCGGTGGCCAGCCGCATCGCCGAGGAACTGGGCACCACCCTGGGCGGCAACCGGGACTCCACGGTCGGCTTCAAGGTGCGTTTCTCCGACCAGACCGGGCCAAACAACTGGATCAAGCTGATGACCGACGGCATCCTGCTGGCGGAAATGGCGCATGACCCGGAACTACGCGCCTACGACACCATCATCGTCGACGAGGCGCACGAACGCAGCCTGAACATCGACTTCCTGATGGGCGTGCTCAAACGCCTGTCGCACAAGCGCCCCGAGCTGCGCATCATCATCACCTCGGCCACCCTCGACCCCGAACGGCTGTCGGCGTTCTTCGACGACGCCCCGATCCTGACGGTGGCCGGACGCACCTATCCGGTGGAGGTCCGCTACCGGCCGATCGAGCCGGAGGATACTGGGGACGAAGGCGACGAACAGGGGCGTGGTGAACGCGACCTGTTCGACGGCATCCGCGACGCGGTGGCCGAGTGCGAGCGCGCCGGGCCCGGCGACGTACTGGTATTCCTGCCCGGCGAACGCGAGATCCGCGACGCCCACCAGGCCCTGCGCGGCCAGGTCCGCGCCGACACCGAGATCCTGGCGCTGTACGCGCGGCTGTCCGCGCGCGAGCAATCGCGGGTATTCCAGTCACACAGCGGCCGTCGCATCGTGCTCGCGACCAACGTCGCCGAGACCGCGCTGACCGTGCCCGGCATCCGCTTCGTGATCGACTCGGGGCTCGCGCGCATCTCGCGCTACTCCTGGCGCTCGCGGGTGCAGCGCCTGAGCCTGGAGGCCATCTCGCAGGCCGCCTGCGACCAGCGCGCCGGGCGCTGCGGCCGGCTGGGCCCCGGCATCTGCATCCGGCTGTTCGCGGAAGACGACTTCAACCTGCGCCCGCCCTTCACCGACCCGGAGATCCAGCGCTCAAACCTCGCCTCGGTGATCCTGCAGATGGCCGCGCTCAAGCTCGGCCAGCCGCGCCAGTTCCCGTTCCTCGACCCGCCCGACCCGCGCCTGGTCAAGGATGGCTACCACCTGCTCGACGAATTGGGCGCAGTAGACGACCGTGGCCGGATCACCCGGCGCGGGCGGCAGCTCGCGCGCATGCCCATCGACCCACGCCACGCGGCGATGCTGCTGGCCGGCACCGAGCACGACTGTGTCACCGAAACCGCCACCATCGCCGCGTCCCTGTCGCTGCAGGACCCGCGCGAGCGCCCGGCCGAGGCCACCCAGGCGGCGGACCAGGCCCACCGCGAGTTCCAGGTCGAGGGCTCCGACTTCATGGGCATGCTGCGGCTGTGGGACGCCTGGCACACCGCCCGCGAGGACCTCGGATCCAGTGCGCTGAAGCGCTGGTGCCGCGAGCACTTCCTGAACTTTCTGCGCATGCGCGAATGGCAGGAGCTGCGCGTACAACTCCTGCGCCTGGCGCGCGAGATGGACCTGAAGCCGAACCACCAACCGGCCGACGCCGAGGCGGTGCACCGGGCGCTGCTGACCGGGCTGGTCAGTCAGGTCGGGCAGAAGACCGAGCGCGGCGACTACCTGGGCGCGCGCAACCGCCGCCTCCAGATCCACCCCGGCTCGGTGCTGGCGAAGAAGAAGCCGGCCTGGGTGATGAGCGCGGAGATCGCCGAGACCACGCGTGTCTACGCCCGCGACAACGCACGCATCGAGCCCGACTGGATCCTGACCGCCGCCCCGCATCTGCTTAAGCACCACATCTTCGAGCCGCACTTCCAGGGCCGCAGCGGGCGCGTCGGGGCCTTCGACCGCATCACCCTGTACGGCCTGGTCGTGGCACCGAAAAAGCCAGTGGACTTCGCCAAGCACGACCCGGCCGAGGCACGGCGCATCCTGATCCGCGAGGGCCTGGTCGGTGGCGAGCTGCGCTCGCGCTCCAACGGCGTGCGCGCCAACCGCGAGGCGGTGGCCGAGATCGCCGAACAGGAGGCGCGCGGGCGCCGCCGCGATCTGCTGGTGGAAGAGGAGCGCCTGTTCGACTTCTACGACGCCCGTCTGCCGGCCGAGATCACCGACGGCACGACCTTCGAGACCTGGGCGCGCAAGACCGAAAAACACGATCCGGAGGCGCTGAAGATCGACCGCGCCGAGCTCCTGAACGAGCCAGAGGCCACGCTCCCGGAAGGCGCCTATCCCGACCATCTGGAGCTCGAGGGGCTACGCCTGCCACTGGCCTACCGCTTCGAACCCGGCCAACCGGACGACGGCGTGACCGTCACCATCCCCATCGCCGCGCTGAACGCGGTGCCCGACTGGCTGGGCGACTGGCTGGTGCCGGGGCTGCTGGAGGATCGCGTGACCGCCCTGCTGCGGAGCCTGCCGAAGGCCCTGCGCCGCCAGTTCGTGCCCGCCCCGGACTTCGCCCAGGCCGCCCTGGCCCGCATCGAACACCGCCAGGGCCCATTGATTCCCGCACTGGCCGCAGCCCTGCGCGCGATGACCGGCACCGACATCCCGCTGGATGCCTGGCGCCCGGAGACCCTGGAGCCGCACCTGGTTATGCGCTTTCGCATCCTCGACCCGGAAGGGAAGGAAGAGACCAGCGGCCGCGACCTGCCCGCGCTAAAGGCACGGCTGGGCGGGAGCGCCGAGGCCCACTTCGACGCCAGCCGTCCGGACGAGATCACCCGCGAGGGCATCACGGAGTGGGATTTCGGTGCGCTGCCGGAGAGTGTCGAATTCGACCACCAGGGGGCACAGCTGCGGGCCTTCCCGATCCTGGTCGATCGCGGCGATTCGGTCTCGCTGGAGCTGGAACCCGACCCGGCCAAGGCCGAACGCGCCCACCGCGCGGGCCTGCGCCGGCTGTTCCTGCTCGGCGCCCGCAAGACCGCGCGCGATCTGCGCCGCCAGCTCCCGGAGATCGAACGCGCCTGCCTGAATTACTCGACGCTGGGCAGCTGCGAGGCCCTGCGCGACCAGATCCTGGAGGCCGCTGCGGACCGCGTGTTCCTGGCCGAGCCCTGGCCACGCGCCGCCGAGGCGTTCGCCCAACGACTCAACGAGTCCCTGCCGGCGTTCTCGCCCACCGTAATGGAGCTCTCGCGCCTGACCGCCGAGATCCTGCGCCGCTGGCACGACCTGCGCACCCGACTGCAGGGCGACCTGCCGCTGTCCTGGATCGAGGCCGCGCGCGACATCCGCGGGCAGCTGGACGCGCTGGTCCCGGCGGATTTCCTGCTGCGCATCCCGCATGATGTCCTGCCGGAACTGCCGCGCTACCTCGAGGCGATCGACAAGCGCCTGGAGCGCCTGAGCCAGGCCCCGGACAAGGACCGCGCCCGCCGCGTCGCCGTGGAGCCGCTGTGGCAGCAGGCGCAGGAACTGATCGCCCGCGCCCCGGACCACCCGGACGTCCTCGCCTTTCGCTATCGCATCGAGGAATTCCGCGTCTCGCAGTTCGCCCAGGAACTGGGCACCCGCGAGAAGGTTTCGCCCAAACGCCTGGAACGCGAATACGCGACACTGA
The DNA here is from genome assembly GCF_000381185.1 of Thioalkalivibrio sp. ALMg13-2. NCBI lineage: Bacteria > Pseudomonadati > Pseudomonadota > Gammaproteobacteria > Chromatiales > Ectothiorhodospiraceae > Thioalkalivibrio > Thioalkalivibrio sp. ALMg13-2. Next base: position 48,032 of record NZ_KB906106.1, read on the forward strand.
TCCAACGACTGGCCAGTGGCACATGAGCCACGACAACGGAAGGACCAACGGATGCGCGTAGCGGTCATCGGCGCCGGGGTGATCGGTGTCACCACAGCCTGGTACCTGCAGGAGGCCGGAGCCGAGGTCGTGCTGCTGGACGCCGCTGCGGCGCCGGCCAGCGGATCCAGTTTCGCCAATGGCGGCATGCTGCATGCCAGCCATGCCGAACCCTGGAACGCCCCGGGCGTGGGTCTCGACCTGCTGCGTTATCTCGGGCGCCGCGATTCGCCACTGCTGGTGCGCCCGCACGCCATACCGGGGCTGATCGGCTGGGGCCTGCGCTTTCTCGGCAACAGCCGCCGCGCGCGCTTCGAGGAACACACCCGGCTCAATGCGCGCCTGGCGGCCTTCTCCCTGAAGGAGATCGACCGCCTGCAGCGCGAGCTGGCACCCGAGGGGCTGGACTTCGACTTCCGCCGCAGCGGCATCCTCAAGCTATTCCAGGACCCGGCCAGCCAGGCCCGCAATCGCACCGCCAGCGAGGACATGGCGGACGCCGGCGTGCGCTTCGAGGACTGGACCGTGGAACGCATCATCGCCGAAGAGCCGGCGCTGGCCCCCGTGCGCGATCAATTGTGCGGCGGGCTCTACTTTCCCGACGATGCCATCGGCGATGCCGCCCGCTTTACCGCGGGCCTGCTGGCCATCGCCCGCCGCCGCGGACTGACCTATTGCCCGGGCGTGGCGGTGCGCCGCCTGCGCACCTTCCGCGGCCGCCTCGATGCGCTGGAGACCTCGGAAGGCCCGATCGCCGCGGATGCCTGTGTCGTTGCCAACGGCTACCACGCGCCCGATCTGCTGCGCCCACTCGGAATCCGGCTGCCCGTGGCACCGGTCAAGGGCTACTCGCTGACCCTGCCGATGAACGCCGGAACCCGGATTCACCTGCCGCTGATCGACGACGCCAACAAGGTCGTGATGACCCCGCTGGGCGATCGCCTGCGCCTGGCCGGCACAGCGGAGTTCGCGGGTCGCGACGGCAGCCTGAACCCGCAGCGGGCCGCCAGCGTACTGGATCATTGCCGGCGCACCCTGGCCAGCCTGCCCGACCGAATGGATGCCGAGACCATGGCCCCGTGGACCGGCCTGCGCCCGATGAGCGCACGCGGCACCCCGATCCTCGGGGCGACCGCGGTACCCGGCCTTTACCTCAATACCGGGTCCGGCCACCTCGGCTGGACCTTCGCCTGCGGCGCGGCCACGCTGGTGCGCGACAGCGTGCTGGGCGAACCCCCGGCGTTGCCGATGGACGGCCTGACACTCTGATTTCGAACGGTTTGGGGAGCGACACGCCCTGGTCGATGCGTTTCGCTACGCTCAACACATCCTACAAAGCTCCGCAGGCACCCCGCGGGTGGACATCGTCCACCGTAGGATGCGTTGAGCGGAGCTTTGTAGGATGCGTTGAGCACCGCGAAACGCATCATGGAAAACCCCGACTCCGCCCGCACCGGTTTCAGGACGCGGAAAACACCATGCGGATGCGCGCGCCGTGGAGCTCCGGGGCCTGCTCGATGAACAGCGTCCCGCCGTGGTCGGTCACCAGGGTGTGGATGATACTGAGACCGAGCCCCTGACCCTCACCGCGGCCGTCATCCTGGCCGCCGCGGGTATCGGCGCGCTGCCCGCGCTCCAGCACCCGGGCACGATCGGCCGGCGGGATGCCGGGGCCGTCATCGTCGATGATCAGCATCACCTCGCCGGGCTGGCAGCGAGTGGTAATGCGCACCCGCGTGGTCGCATGGCGGATGGCGTTGTCCAGGGTATTGCCGAGGAGCTCGAAGATCGCCCCGCTGTCCATGCGCAGGACGCAGCCCGCAGCCAAATCGGTCTCCAGCGCCACCCCTTCCTGGGCCGCGAGCCGTCCCAATGCCTGTCCGGTACGCTCGATGATCGGCCCCAGCGGCTCGGCAGCCTGGAACGGGGCCGGCCCAAGCCGCTGGGCCTGGTTGAGCTGATGCTGGACGATGCCCTGCAGCCGGTCGACCTGGCGCTGCATGTCGTCATTATCCGGTCGCGCGCTCTCGAGGTTCAGGCGCAGGGCGGAGATCGGGGTCTTGAGGCTGTGAGCCAGATCCGCGAGGGCATTTTGCTGGCGCGCCAGGCGGGCGCGTTCGAACTCGACCAGGTCGTTGATGCTGCCGGTCAGGGCGCGAACCTCGGTGGGATAATCGCCCGCCAGATGCGCATGGTCGCCGTGGCGCAGGGCATCGAGGTCACGTCGGACCTGGCGCAGCGGGCGCAAGCCCCAGAACCACAACGCCAGCGAGAGGACCAGGATCATGGAGAGGGTCATGGTCATCAGCCCCTGCCAGAGGCTGGTGCGGTACTGCTCGACCTGTTCGCTGAAGGCCTCACGGTCCTCCAGCATCTGGAAGGTCAGGCCGACCTGACCGCCGTCCAGCTCCCACTGCACCGGCAGGCTGAAGCTGAAGTAGTCGTCTTCCGTCCAGCCGCGCAGGGAGACGCCGACCGCCGACGGCGAGCGCCACAGGGTCTGCCCCTCCTCGCCCAGGATGCGCGCGTAGAGCCCGCTGACTGGCAACTGCAAACGGCTCTCGGGGAGCATCTCGGGGACGCGCACATCGGCCGGGCCGACCACCTCGGCCAGCCCCATCAGCAGCAGGACTTGCGCCTCGAGGCGGGTTTCTACCGCATCCGCCGCATTGTCGCGGAAGGCGGCCTCCAGCACCCAGGCGGTCAGCAACGAGAAGATCAGCACGGTGATCGCCGTGACCCCCGCCAAGCGCAGGACCAGACTCCCACGCAGCTTGCGCAGGGCCGCTGTCATGCGGACCCGGCAGCCTCGCGGCAGGTCATCGAGGGCTGTCCGGCTCGTTTTCCGGCACGGCGTCGGGTTCGCGGGCGAAGCGGTAGCCGCGTCCGCGCAGGGTCTCGATCAAGCCCAGGCTGCCGTCGGCATCCAGCTTGCGCCGCAGGCGCCCGATCAGGACCTCGATCACGTTGCTTTCGCGGTCTTCGTCGTGATCGTAGAGGTAGTCCGCCAGCGCATCCTTGCTGAGCACCCGGCCCGGCTGGCGGACCAATGTCATCAGCAGGCGGTATTCGAATGTGGTCAGGGTGACCGGCTCGCCATTCAGCCAGACCTCGTCACCTGCGGTGTCGATCACCAGCGGCCCGAACGCCAGCCGCTCCTGGCCCGACTGCAGGCTGCGGCGTGCCAGGGCGCGCAGCCGCGCCAGCAATTCCTCGATGTGGAACGGCTTGGCCAGGTAGTCGTCAGCCCCGGCCTCCAGGCCCTCGACCTTGTCCTGCCAGCGGTCGCGCGCGGTCAGGATCAGGATCGGCAGGCGCGGCTTGGACTCGCGCGCCTTGCGGATCACGTCCAGCCCATCCATGCCCGGCAGGCCCAGATCCACCACCGCGATGTCGCAGTGGTACTCGGTCAGCAGGTAAAGCCCGGTCTCGCCGTCCGAGGCGGTATCCACGCGGCAGCCACTGCGGTCCAACTCGTCGCCAATCTGGTTGCGCAGCGCGACGTCGTCTTCAATCAGTACCACGCGCAGGTTCATTCCGGGAGCTCCACTTCGGTGCCTTCCTCGATCCGGAGGGTACGCACTTGTTGATCGTTGGTCAGGATACGGATGATGAACAGACGCGCCCCGAACTGGCTCACATCCTCGCGCGCGTGGAGCACCCGGCCCGGGTAGTGCGCCTCGATCTGGGCAACGGCCTCGTCGAGATCCCAGACGGCGGCCTCGGGGTCATCCGTGTTGAACTGGCCTTGCGCCGGAAGCGCCACGAACAGCAGCGTCGCCAGCACCAGTGCGTGGCCCGCGCGGGGCCGGGTCAGGTCCCGCCCGCGGTATCCGGGCTGGAGAGCCGGCGTGGGTCGCATATCGGTGCATTCTCCGGACGCGTGCGTGGGCAGATGTTGAAGATACAAGGGTATCGGCCTAGCCTGAACGATATCTGAAACCGACTGGAACCGTCATGCACGAGGCCACTGCCGCACAACCCGAAGTCCCACTGGAAGAACAGGCCGGCCCGCTGCCGTGGAAAGACCTGATGCCGCATTTCGCGCGCGGCGTGGTGATCCGCGTGGCGCCGGAGCTGGATCTGATCGAGGTCGCCCGCGCCATCCGCGACGATGCGACCCATCAGGTCAGCGAATGGCTGGCCAACGACCAGGTCGCGCGGGCCTCGGATGACGATGCCCGCCGCTGGGCCGCGAACGACCCGATCTTCACCGCGATCGTGGCCGCCCCCTGGGTCCTGGCCCAGGAACGGACGCCGGCCCACTAGATGGCCATCTCCCTCGGCATCACCGGCGAGACGATGGAGCGGTTAATCCAGGCCGCACGGGAATTCCATGCCAAAGAGGATGTGGTCTTCCCGGATACCGGAAGCGAGGGTAGCGACAACGACTGGGCGATGCAGATCCTGGCTGATCACGCCAGCGACCTGACCCTGCAGGAACTGGAGGGCACGCTGCGCGACCTGGGTCCGGACCAACAGGCGGAGCTGCAGGCCCTCAGCACCCTGGGGCGCGGGGATTACACGGCGGCAGACTGGGAGAGCGCCCTGCAGGACGCGCAGGATGACTGGAGCCCGGACACCGTGAACTGGCTGCTGACCAACCCGCTGATCGCCGACGAATGGGCCGCGGGGCTGGAACAGATCGAGCGCGAGGCGTAACGCCCGTTCCCGGTGTGGCTATTCCAGCTCTTCGGGGTCAAAGCGCACAGCAATACCCCCGTCCATCACCCGCACCACCTGGGCCTTGACCCGCGGCGCCGCGCCGCCGTCCCCCAGCATGCCGAATACCTGCAGCATCAGTTCGTCGTCCGAGGCGAGCTTCATCAGGTGCCCCACGCAGGCATTTTCCGGGTCTTCCCACTCGAGGAAGGCCCCCCCGCCGGAGATATCGTTCGTGGTCAGGGTGACCGTATCCCCGCTCTCGCACTCGGCCACGACCTCGACCGTCATCGGGATCCTTGGATGACGACGTCGTTCTCCTGTCATGGCACTCCTCCTGGCGGCATATGCCTTTGCAATGCATCGAAAAGGCGTTTTTTCTGTGCTATACGAGGTTCATGATCGTTGGTTTTCGCGATCAGGCGCAACTACCGGGCTCGAACCCGGTGGCGTAATCACAACCCGGATCTTCACACCGGGCCAAAGGATGAAGGCAGTACGTCATAGCTGTCGCTCGCAAAAAGCCACTTCTTACGGAGGAGTCCGTTTCAATGAAGAAATCGCACTTGTACCTGGTGGGGCTTGTCGCCTCGCTGGCGATGGCGGGCACTGCTACCCAGGCCCTCGCCGACGACGAAATCACCCGGGGCCAGCTGATGGCCGCGTCCTGCAAGGCCTGCCACAACGCCGCCGCTGCAGGCGACGGCGTACCGGAACTGAACCGCATTCCCGCTGAAATCATCGAGAGCCAAATGAAGGCATTCCGCGACGGTGACCGCGACGCGACGATCATGGATCGTCACGCCAAGGGCTACACCGACGAGGAAATCGAATCGATGGCCGGCTACTTCAGCCGCTTCTGATCAGGGGGAAACGAATCATGCATGACTTTAATCGACGTAATTTCCTGAAGGTCGCGGGCATCAGCAGCGCCGCGGCCCTCACCGGTATCGGCTGTGCCGCCAATGGCATGCGCGGGGCCGAAAAGGCCCACATTGTGGTCGTCGGCGGCGGCTCCGGCGGCGCGACCACCGCGAAATACATCAAGCAGTTCTCGCCCGACATGCGCGTAACGCTGATCGAGCCCAACGCCACCTACTACACCTGCTACGGCAGTAACTGGGTGATCGGCGGCTTCGCTGGCATGGACGACATCGCCCAGGGCTACGACACCCTGCGCGATGAATACGGCATCGAGATCATCGAGGACCGCGTCACCGCGGTGGACGCCGATGCGCGCAGCGTGCGCCTGAGCGGAGGCGACCGCGTGAGCTACGACAAGCTCGTGATGTCACCGGGCATCGACTTCCGCTACGACGACATGCCGGGCATCTCCGAGTCCGATGCCGAGCGCATCCCGCATGCCTGGAAGGCCGGTTCGCAGACCGAACTGCTGCGCTCCCAGCTGCAGGACATGCCGAACGGCGGCGTATTCGTCATGGTCGCCCCGCCCAACCCGTTCCGCTGCCCGCCGGGGCCGTACGAACGGGTATCGCTGGTCGCGAACTACTTCAAGCAGGAGAAGCCACGTTCCAAGATCATCATCCTCGACCCGAAGGATGGCTTCTCCAAGCAGGGCCTGTTCGAGGAAGGCTGGGCCGAGCATTATGGCGACATGATCGAGTGGCGGGCCGGCTCATCGGGCGGGCGCGCCGAGGAGATCGACGTCTCCAACATGACCGTACTGGCCGACAGCGGCTTCGAACGCGTCCGCGCCGACGTGCTGAACTTCATCCCGGCCCAGCACGCCGGTCAGATCGCCCATGACGTCGGACTGACCGACGACGCCGGTTGGGTGCCGGTAGACCAGCTGACCTTCAAGTCGGAGATGGACGACAACATCTACGTCCTGGGGGATGCCAGCGTGGCGGGCGCCATGCCAAAGTCCGGCCACTCGGCCAACAACCAGGGCAAGATCGTGGCGGCCGCCATCGTCCGCGAACTGGCGGGGCAGGAGCCCATCAACCCGTCGTCCGCCAACACCTGCTACAGCCTGGTGACCCCCGATTACGCGGTCAGCGTAGCCGCGGTCTACCAGTACCAGGACGGTGCGATGGCCGGGGTATCCGGTGCCGGTGGGGTCAGCCCGTCGGGTGCCAGCACCAGCTTCCGTCGCCGCGAGGCGGAATACACCCGCGCCTGGTACAACGGCATCACCCACGACATCTGGGGCTAAACCCCGGAGTTCCACTATGGAACACACTCAAACGGCGCCTCCGGGCGCCGTTTTTTGTTGGCCACCACGAAGTACACGAAGAAGGGCGATTTGCACCACAGATGTCAGCGATGAAACCGGAGATAACATACAGGAAGGGTAGGATGCCGATGAGCACAGCGAATCGCATCGGTTCCGCGGAACTGCCGCCCCCCGGATGCGTTTCGCAACGCTCAACGCATCCTACTCGCCTGACAACCGCCTGATCCCTGCCCTTCTTCGTGCCTTCATCCGCTTCGTGGTGAATACACCCGGGTCAGGCGTTGAGGTCGGGGATCAGGCGGCTGCGCAGGCGCTGGATAGAGTCCTTCAACTGCAGCTTGCGCTTCTTCAGGCGCTGAATGGCGAAGATGTCCGGTGCGGCCTGCTCGTGCATCACGCCGATCGCGGAATCCAGAGCCCGGTGCTCGGCCTCCAGCTCGGCCAGGCGTGCGCGAATCTGACTCTCGGTTTCCAAGCCGTCCCCCAGTGGTCCCGTGAAGTGGTGGCCGCATACCGGGAGACACCCCGCGTGGCCATTCGGATCATCAAACCCGTATGATCGCAGACCGTCCCCGGTGGGACCATAGCGAATACCATTCATCCGGAGCCCCCCCCCGATGGCGACCCACAACACGCCGCTGACCATTCAGACCCCGCGCGGCGTCCGCCTCGGCGGCGTGATCGTCGCGCCCGAGGCGGATGCCATCCGCGGCCAGGCCTGCATTGCCCACTGTTTCGCCTGCTCCAAGGACTTCCCCGCCACGGTGCGCCTGGCTCGCGCCCTGGCCGCGGAAGGCATCGCCACCCTGCGCTTCGACTTCATGGGGCTGGGCGACTCCGAAGGGGAGTTTCGCGACAGCACGCTTGCGACCTACTGCGAGGATCTGCACTCCGCCATCGAGGCGCTGGAGACCTACACGGGGCGGCATACCAACCTGCTGATCGGCCATAGCTTCGGCGGCGCCATGGCGATCTATGTGGGGGCGCAGCGCGAGTCACTGGACGGCATCGTGACCATCGCCGCCCCCAGCCGCCCCGGCCATGTCGCCCACCTGTTCGGCGATACCGCGGAGGAGATTCGGCGCGAGGGTTCGGCCCGCATCAGCATCGGCGGGCGCCCGGTGGAAATCGGCCACGCCTTTATCGAGTCGATCGAGGAGCCGACCCTGGATGCCGCACTGGAGACCCTGGAGCAGCCACTCCTGCTGCTGCATGCACCGGGCGACACCGTGGTCAGCGTCGACCACGCCCGCAAGATTTTCCAGCAGGCCCACCACCCGAAGAGCTTCGTCGCCCTGCACCAGACCGACCACCTGCTCTCGCGCCCGGAACACACCCGCTATGTCGCCGGTCTGATCCGCGCCTGGTCGGCGAACCTGCTCGACTAGACCCGGAACGGCAGGAGCTCCCCCGTAGGAGCCTGCTTGCAGGCGAACGCCCCTGCCCATATCGAGCGTTGGCAGGGGCTTCGCGTGCAAGCACGCTCCTGCATATCCGGGGACCTACCAGTAGTTCTCGGTCGTGATCTGCCCCGGCTTGCGTCGGCGGTTCTTCTCCAGCCCGCGCTCGCGCAGGATCGCGGCGGTATCCTTCACCATGTCCGGGTTGCCGCACAGCATGACCTGGGAGTGCTCCGGCGTGATCTTCAGGCCCGCGTGATGCTCCAGGCGGCCCTCGGCAATCGCGGCCGGTACCCGGCCCTCGAGCCCACCCGGGAACGGCTCGCGGCTGACAAACGGGATGTACTGGAACCGCTTCGCATCACGTTCCTGAAACTCCCGGATCGTGTCCTGGTAGGTGAGTTCTTCCGCCTTGCGCACCGCGTGGATCAGGCGGATGTTCTCGAAGCGCTCCCAGGGGGTATCGGTCTTCAGCATGGACAGGAACGGCCCCAGCGCAGTGCCCGTGGAAAGCAGCCACAGGTCGCGGCTGTCCGGTAGCTCATCCAGGGTGAAAAAGCCGGTCGCGCGCGGCATCAGCTCCACCGTGTCGCCCGGCCCCAGTTGCGCCAGACGATTGGACAGCGGTCCATCCGGAACGGTGATCAGATAGAAGTCCAGCGGCGTTTCGCCCGGCGCATTCACATAGGAATACGGCCGCGCCACCGGCTCGCCGTCGATCTCCAGACGCAGGCGGTTGAACTGCCCGGCCTTGAACAGCTCGACCTCGGCATCCACCCGCAGCGAGAACAGTCGATCCGTCCACTGCTTGCGCTCCTGTACGACACCGGTCACCCAGCCCATATTCCCTACTCCGTTACTCAGGTATTATCTTGAAGAGTGGCGGCGTGACCGGAAGGATTCAAGCACCCCCGGCCAACGCCGTATAATTGTCGCAAATCCGAACACTGGAGCAGTCATGGCCCGCACCCCCTCGCAGATGATCGAACTCGGCACCGAGGCACCCCGCTTTTCCCTTCCGGACGTCGTCTCCGGCGAGACCATCAGCCTCGACAGCTTCCCCGACGCGAAAGGCTACATGATCGCCTTTATATGCAATCACTGCCCGTTCGTGCAGCTGGTCCGGCACGAGTTCGCCCGCTACGGCCGCGAATACTCGAGCAAGGGCATCGCGGTCATCGCGATCAACTCCAACGACATCCAGGCCGTCCCGGACGACGCCCCGGACAAGATGAAGGACGACGCCCGCCGCTTCGGCTACAACTTCCCCTACTGCCTGGACGAGGACCAGTCCGTCGCCAAGGCCTATCACGCCGCCTGCACGCCGGACTTCTACCTGTTCGACGCCGAACGCAAGCTCTACTATCGCGGCCAGTTCGACGAGACCCGCCCGGGATCCGACACCCCAGTCACCGGACGCGATCTGCGCGCGGCCAGCGATGCCCTGCTCGACGGCCAGGCAGCCCCCGAGCCCCAGCACCCGAGCCTCGGCTGCAACATCAAGTGGCGCCCGGGAAACGAGCCCGACTACTTCGGCTGAACCGGGCACTCCTGTTCAAACAAGGCTTTGTGGGAACCGCCCTGTGGGAGCGAGCCTGCCCGCGAATGCCCCTGCCCGCGCCCGATCCTGGCCGGCGCATTCGCCCGCGGGCCATCCCCAACAAGCCCCTCGCCGCGCCGTATACTGACCCCATCTATTTTCCGGGGAGCGCCGCATGCCGCCCAATAACGTAATCGACGGCCCGCGAGTCTCAACATGGCGCTGCCCCTCCTGCCAGGAGTCGGTCCCGCGCCTGCTTCCGAACGGCAAGACCAACCGCATCCCGGTCGCCCCGGAACGCATGGCGCTGCCAGACGGAACTGTGCGTCAAGCCTGTGCGCGCGTGCAGGGCCTGCGTGCACCGGAAATCTGCTATGCCTGTGACCAGGCCTATCAGGAGCTGTTGGGCACGCTGGTGCGCCCCCCCGCCGAGCTGGGCGATGCCCGCGGCGACCCCGGGCTGAACGACACCGGCCTCATCGGCGCCCTGCTGCCCATCGCCGACCAGGGTACGCAGATCCTCATCTTCAACGTGATCAACGAGGAACTGCGCTGCACCGAGATCGAGCGCCTGATCACCTTCAACCCCGACCGCCTCACCTACCCCGGCTCGCGCGGCGCCATCGCCCCACGCATCTGGGCGCTCTACGAAGACCACCTGGCCCAGCTCCACGCCCGCGCACCCGTCCCCTACCACCCCGAGTAGAAGCACCTCAGCCCCCGGTGGAGCCTCCCCACAACAGATTGATGAGCACGTCATCGCGAGGCGCGCCGCGCCGTGGCGACCTCCGCGGACAGCCCGAACGCCACCCCCTCACCCGCGAGGCGAGCATCGGGGTTTCGGATGGGTATTGCCACGCCCCCTCGCGGGCCTCGCAATGACGGAGGATATCGTCATCCCGGCCGAAGCGAAGCGTAGAGCCGGGATCTCGCCGGAATGGGGACAGGGTCAGGAGATCCCGGATAACCGCTACCCGGTTTCCGGGATGACGAACGTGGAAAGGATGCGTCAGGCGTCGTCTTCGGCGTCCACACGCGCGAGCATGCGCATCCCCCCAACCATGCAACGCAGCGCCTCCAGGGTCTGCAGGTCGAACGCCGCCCCGGTCTCGCCCGGCAGCGTCCAGTACTTCGGACGGCAGGTGGCCGGGCGTTCGGCGGGCATCGCGCGGGCGGCCGCCGCGTCGACCGCCACGAGCAGGTCGGCCCACGCCAGATCCCTTGTCGTGACCCCGCCCATGATCCGCGCCGGGCGCACCTCGATCCAGTCCTCGAACTCCGCCGCTGCGCCCAGCTCCGCCACGCGCGCGGCCCGCCCGTCGGCCCGCTCGGCCGCCACCAGCAGGCGCGCCCGCCGCTTAAACATGTCCGATACCCCGCAAGCCCATTTGTCCAGCCACCGAGGTCAACGCCAAGCTATATTCAGAGACACGAATTACCCACCCCATATGGAGAACGGACACCATGGCCCACCTCGACTGGTCGCATTATCCGGTGAATGAACTGAAGCTCGTCTACAGCACGCTGCACGCGCAACTGACGCTGGAGCCCGAGCTGATGGATTCCGAACTGATGGCCGACCTGCAGACCCACCTGCAGCAGGCGGCCAAGGCTGCCGGCGTGGACGCCTCCACCCACTCGCAGTGGGCTGCGTGGCTTAACGACCGATAGAAACCTATGGAACACATGTCCCACGCAGCTAGCGGCGGACGTCGAAGCCCGACAGGCGGCCAAAAAACCCTAGCCCCTACAACTCCTGGCGCATTTTCTCGAGACCGCTGACCAAATCTGGAAGGTGCTCGTCCACCAAATTCCAGATCGTGTCGCTGTCGATACCCAGATAGGCGTGGATCAACCGATTGCGGGTAGCAACGATCATGCGCCAGGGAATATCCGGATGTTCCTCCCGGACCTCGGAGGCACATGACTGGCAGCCTCGCCGATAAGCTCGAGGTTACGGAGTACGGCGTCGAAGACGAGCTCATTCTGTACGAACATGTCGCGATCAAGACCATCCGTATAGGCCATCGCCTTGCGAGCGAACCGAATCATGTCGTCCAGATAGAAACGCCACTAGCGCCCGGCCATGGACTCAGACACGGATCGCCTCGCGCTCGACGAACGGACGAAGCTCGGCGCGCAGAGCTTTTTCCGAGACCAGATCCACCGGATACCCCAGAAGATCCTCGAGGTAAAACTGCACACCGAAATACTGTTGTGCGGAGGCCGGGCCGTCGTAACCCACCAGGATATCGACGTCACTCTGCTCTCCGGCCTCGTCGCGGGCCAGCGAGCCAAACAGCGCCAGGCCGCACACGCCGAATTCGCGTTCGAGATACGCACGGTGATCTTTGAGCGCCTTCAAGACGGCGGTACGGTCCAGCCTGCGAGACATTTGGCCCATTACATCGTCCTGTTAATGCCCGTCGGTCATCCCGGCAAAGTGCTCAGGCGTCGCCTTCGGTGGCCTTGCGGTGTTCGGCGGCGAAATCGAGCATGCGCTGGGTGGCGACCAGGGCCTTCTGGCGCGCGGTCTCGTCGACGAAGATCTCGTTTTTCGCCGGCTCGTTGGTGTCTTCCAGCGTCTCGGCCAGCGAGACCAGATCGTTCATCGCCATCCACGGGCAGTGCGCGCAACTGGTGCAGGTGGCGCTGTGGCCACCAGTGGGCGCCTCGATCAGCTTCTTGTCCGGCGCGGCCTGCTGCATCTTGTAGAAGATGCCCTTGTCCGTCGCGACGATGAATTCCTGTTCCGGGCGGTCCTTCACCGCCGCGATCAGCTGGCTGGTGGACCCCACCACATCCGCCTGGTGGATCACCTCGCGCGGGGATTCCGGGTGGACCAGCACGGCGGCGCCGGGATGGCGCCCGCGCAGATCTTCCAGCGCCCAGGAGCGGAACTCGTCGTGCACCACGCAGGAGCCGTCCCAAAGCACCATGTCGGCGCCGGTGGTACGGCGGATGTAATCGCCCAGGTGCTTGTCCGGGGCCCAGAGAACCTTCTTGCCCTGGTCGCGCAGGTGCTCGACCAGCGGCACGGCGATGCTGGAGGTGACGACGTAATCGGCCTGCGCCTTCACGTCCACCGAGGTATTCGAATACACGACGACCGTGTGATCCGGATACTGCGCGCGGAACTTCGCGAACTCGTCCGCCGGACAGCCGAGGTCCAGCGAGCACTCCGCCTCCAGCGTCGGCATCAGCACGCGCTTTTCCGGGCTCAGGATCTTGGCGGTCTCGCCCATGAAGCGCACGCCGGCCACCACCAGCGTCTCGGCCGGGTGCTCCTTGCCGAAGCGCGCCATCTCCAGGGAGTCGGACACACAGCCGCCGGTCTCGTCCGCCAGGCGCTGCAGGGATTCGTCCACGTAGTAATGCGCAACCAGCACGGCGTTGCGCTCGATCAGCAAGCGCTTGATGCGGCGCACCAGCTCGTCGCGCTGAGTGTCGGTCAACGCGTGCAGCGAGGCCGTCACATGGTCCGTGCGCGGCACGTGGAAAATCGGTTTTTCGGCCACCGGTGCGTTCATCTGCCCTCTCACCCCAGGATCCGGGGTAGATCATCGTCTTCTAATAGTACGACAGGGCCCCGGCCGCTGTCGTTCCTGCACATTGTGGGGTCGTATCCGCGCATCCCAACCGGCCCGCCTATAATGTTGCGGCCATGACCGAGCTGAAGCAGCAATACAAGGCGATGACGTTCGAGGAACGCATGGACCTGGCCCTGTCCGCGGACCTCGAGGACCAGTGGCGCCCTCTACTGGTACGCGACCAGCACGCCCAGGTGAAGGCGTATTTCTCGCGGCGCATGGACCTGACGCCGGAAGAGGTCGTCCTCCTACTGGCCGACCCGAACCAGACCGTGCGCCTCAACTGCGCCAAGCGCCCGGACCTGACCCCGGACCAGGTGGAGGCTTGCGTAAACGACCGCGACCCCAACCTGCGCTACTTCGTCGCGCGCAATCCGCTGTTGACCGAGGCACAGAGGGAACGCCTGATGAAAGACGAGGACGAACTGGTACGCATCGCCGTGCGCAAGGGCCCGAAGACCCGCGGCACCCGCGCACGCCCTGGACAAGCCGAGATGATCCGTTGACCGAGACCCCGCCAGAAACGCCGAAACGCCCCAAGCCCTCGCGGCGACGCCGCGCGCTCAGCTGGGGCATCCAGATCGGGCTCGCGCTCGTGATCTTCCTGGCGGTGCGCGCCTGGATGGCGCGCGACATGGTCGAGGGCCCGGCGCCTCAATTCGAGGCCCATCTTCTGGATGGAACGCCCGTTTCGCTCGCGGACTACGCGGACGAACCCATGCTGCTGCACTTCTGGGCCACCTGGTGCCCGATCTGCCGCCTGGAGGAAGGCGAGATCGTGCGCCTGTCGCAAGGCCACCCGGTGCTGACAGTCGCCATGCAGTCCGGCGTCAAGGAAGAGGTGCTCGACCACCTGAACGAACGCGAGCGCGAACTGGCCGTGATCAACGACCCGGAGGGCGCCCTCGCCGCGCGCTACAACGTGCGCGGCGTCCCGGCCAGCTTCATCATCAACCCCGACGGCGAAATCGTCTTCCGCAAGCAGGGCTACGCCCCGCCGCTCGAACTCCGCCTGCGCCTCTGGCTCGCACGCTGGCTGTAGCCCCTTCCTGCAAACGGTGCAATTCGCTTCGCTCAGTGCACCCTACGTCCAACCGTGATCACGCGGCGCGGGGTTCGATCTCGCTACGCACGCGGTCGGCGAGTTCGATCTGGGCACGCCGCAATTCGTATTCAACCTGCAGGTTCAGCCAGAAACGCTCGGAAGTACCGAAATAACGCGCCAGCCTCATGGCCGTGTCGGCGGAGACGCCCCGGCGCTCACGCACAATGTCATTCATCCGCGTCGTCGGTACATGCAATGCCCCGGCAAGCGCGTTCACACTAAGCCCTAGCGGAGCAAGAAACTCCTCGCGCAGGACCTCGCCTGGATGGATGGGCCGCATACCGTTTGTAGTCATGCTCTAACCTCCTTCGGGAACCCTTCAGTGGTAATCGACGATCTCCACGTCCTCGGCACCCTCGTCCGTCCACCGGAAACAAATGCGCCACTGGGCATTGATGCGAATGCTGTGCTGTCCCACGCGGTCACCAGACAGGGCCTCCAGCCGGTTCCCCGGCGGTGACCGCAAATCCTGCAGCGTCTCCGCCGCTTGAAGCTGAATCAGCTTGCGTTCCGCGATCGTTCGGACGCTCGACCAACGTCGACTTCTGCCCGTTTCGAACAGCGCCCGGGTTTCCCTACACCGAAAGCTTCTGATCATGGGCACATGATATAACGCTTAACGGTAAGCAGCAAACCAATGGCGCAGCTCGCTTCGCTCCGTGCACCCTACGTCCAGCCAGTCCCGCGTAGGATGCTGTTGAGCGAAGCGAAACGCATCAAAATGGCCGTGGCCAGCAACCCAGCTTCTTGACCCCCAACGCGCACACGTTACACTTCAAAGTGTAACCAAGGGAGGCCGCCATGGAAGCCACCACCAAGGACATGCGCCTGCACAGCCGCGAACTGCTCGCCGCCGTGGACCGGGGCGAGGAGATCGAGATCACGTATCGAGGCCGCTTGCGCGCCAAATTGGTCCCATACCGGAGCGCCGCGGCCCCGCAAGCACGCGCCGCCCACGATCCACTGTTTGGACTCTGGCGGGACCAGCAAGGCTCGGTTGACGACTACATCCGACGAATCCGGCAACCGAGGAAATTCAAGTAATGCTAGTGGACACGGATGTCCTGATCTGGAATCTGCGCGGGAATCAGAAAGCCGGCGAATGGCTCGACCGCTCGCCCGGATTCACGGTGTCCGCCGTAACCTACATGGAGCTCATCCAGGGCCTGCGCGACCAGACCGAATTCCGCGCGCTGCGCCAAGCCGTCCAGTACTGGGATGCCCGCATCCAACCGGTAAGCGAAGCCATCTCGAACCGCGCAACCTTCCTTGTCGAGACGTACGCCCTCAGCCACAACATGCAGATGGCCGATGCGCTGATCGCGGCGACCGCCACACAGCTGGGCCTGCCACTCGTCACGGCCAACGATCGGCACATTGAGGGTTTGGAAATACACCTGTTTCGACCCGAATAACGGATCGGTGCAGTTCGCTTCGCTCAGTACCCCCTGCGCTCGATCATTACCCGAACGCCGTAGGATGCGTTGAGCGCAGCGAAACGCATCGCCCTCGGACGAAGCGACTAATCGTCCAGCTCGCGCAGGACGCGGAAGCCCAGGTTGGTGTCCATCTCGTCGATGTTGCGGCGGCGCCGGGCAGCGCTGCGTGTGTTCACGGCAGGGTCGAACCACGAGCCGCCCTTGGTCACCACCCATTCGTTTTCCGGGTCTCGGCGATAGACGCCGTCACGCGGCAGCGACTGGTGTCCGTCGTGCCAAGGGGTGGAGGTGAACTCCTGCACGTTACCGTGCATGTCGTACAGCCCCCAGAGGTTCGGCTGGAAGCTGCCCACATCCAGCGGGCGCGACAACGGGAAACACGCCGGGATATACCACCTGCGCCGCTGGCGCCGCTCCTCGTACGGAAACAGCGAATTGAAGTGCACGTCGCGGCACCCCACCACCTCGCCAAAGGCGAACGGCGTGCGCGTGCCCGCCCGACAGGCGTATTCCCACTCCGCCTCGGTCGGCAGACGATAGCGCTTGCCCGTCTCCTCGCTCAGCCAGTCGAGATACTGCTGGATGCTGTCCGGCTTGATGTTAAAGATCGGCATGCGCGGGGTGCTGGGCCACACCAGCCACTCCCAGGGTTCCCAGCCGGTCGCGGCCTGGAAGGCCTCCCACTCCTCGCGGGTAACTTGATAACGCCCCAGGGCAAACGGCCGCTCCAACGCCACGTAGCGCCGCGGTGCCTCGTGTGGCTGATGGCCGTACTCCGAGGCATCCGAACCCATCTCGAACTCCCCGGCCGGGATCACCTGCAGCGCCGGCGTCGGCACGCCGGAGCGCGCCTCATCGCGAAAACCGACCGATCCGCCCACCTCGCGCGCCGCCTGCTGCTGCAGATCCAGCAGATCCGCCTGATCCATCCGCTGCACGTCCGTCACCATGGGCCCACTCACCTCCAAAATCCTTCACCACCCCCGCACGCGCCAGCCAAAACCCCGTCATTGCGAGCGCAGCGAAGCAATCGCCAACCCGAACCCGGGCACGTCGCCATCCAGCCTCACAAGCCGGGCTCAACAAACCCGCCCGCGGCCACACTGCTACGACGAGCCAGAATCAAGCCCGCCGGAGAACGCATCCTGTAGGCAAGCGTTAACGCCCAAGGTTCGCCCGGGCGCGTCGTCGCTTGCGCACGCTGCAAAGCCATTTTACGCTCCGAACCTTGTTTGGACTCAGGGAGGAGTCGAACATGCCGCACACGCGTGGATTCACGCTGGTGGAACTGCTGGTCACCCTGCTGGTGGCGTCGATCCTGCTCGGTATCGGCGCGCCCGCCTTCGGTCACCTGATCGAACAAACCCGCCTCACCACCACAACCAACCAGTTCCTCACCACCCTGCACATGACCCGCAGCGAGGCCATCCGCCGCGGCGCCCTGGTCACGCTGTGCACCTCCACCGACGGTGCCACCTGCACCGGCACAAGCTGGGATGCCGGCTGGATTCTCTTCGCCAATCCAAGCCGAGCCAACCAGCCATCCGGCCCCGACAGCATCCTGCGTATCGGCAGCGCCTGGACCAACCCGAGCATCGCGGTAACCGGAAATCAGCCCGTAAGCCAACGCGTTTCCTACAACGCCCTCGGCCAGACTGAACGTCTCTCCGGCGCCCTGCTCATGGGCACCATCACCATCTGCGCCACAGGAGCCGAAGGCCGCGCCATCGTCATCAGTAGCGCCGGTCGGCCCCGCGTCGAAACGACCGACTGCACCTGAGCCCGCCCCCAGGGCCTCCTCGAGCCGCGTCTCCCGAACCGCTCGTCGGCGCGATTCGACCACTAAGCCGACCAACCCTTGCGGTGCAGCGGCCGCATGCTTATCACTAAGGTCACGGAAACTCCGAACGGCTGACGCCTAATGACCCGACCCCACGGATTCACCCTCATCGAACTGATGGTCACCATCGCGGTGTTCGCGATACTGGCTTCGATCGCCGTACCCAGCTTCCGGTTCATCATCGAGAACAACCGCGTCACCACCGCATCCAACGAACTCACCACGGCGTTCAACTACGCGCGCAGCGAAGCCGTCCGCAGGGGGTTGCCCGTGTCCGTCTGTCCGATTGGGAGCGACTGGGATGACGGCTGGCAAGTCGTTCGCAGCGAGGGTTGCGGCGGCGATCTGCTCCGCCAGTGGAGTGAACTCCCCATCCGCGTCACCATCGGTCCTTCCGGCGAGGATGATGACTTCATCGCCTTCGATGCCTTGGGCGGGCGGATGGACACGGCGGCCGGCGATGCCGAATTCACCTTTCTCATCCAGCCCGAGGACTGTGCCGGCGGCGACCGGGCGCGCGAAATCTATATCGCCGCCGGCGGTCGTTCCTCCGTGCAGCGCGTCGCATGTCAGGGCGGCTAGACAACCGAGCACTTACCAGGACAAGCCCGATGGCCAGACTCCCCCAATCCACTGCAACACGCCACCGCTCCTCGGGCGTCACGCTCATCGAGGTACTGGTAGCCCTGCTTGTACTGTCCATCGGCCTCCTGGGTGTCGCGGCACTACAAGCCAACGCGCTTCAAGCCAATCACGGTTCCCAATTGCGCTCGCAGGCGACCAACCTCTCCTACGACATCGCCGACCGCATGCGGGCCAACCGCAAGGCCGCACTGGACGGCGACTACGACGGCACCGTTGTGGCCCAGTTCTGCCCCGCAGACGCGAACGATCTGCCTGATCCAACAGGCACACTCGCCCAACGCGATCTCCTCGAATGGACTATCGCGATGGGATGCGGGTTGCCCGGGGCCAGTGGAGAGATCGAACGCGACGGCAGCACATTCGACATCACAATCCGTTGGGACAACAGCCGCCTGTCAGAGGACGACTCTGACGATGTCGAAGAATTCGTCACCAGGACCGAGATATGAACGCCCGCCAGACCAAACTGAGCTCCGGTTTCCCCTCTATCCGCGGACTGACACTAGTGGAACTCATGGTCGCCATGCTGATCGGGCTGCTCCTGGTCGGCGGCACCATCAGCATCTTCATCAGCACCCAGCAGACCTATCGCACCCAGGAGGCCATGTCCCGCGTTCAGGAGACAGGCCGCTTCGCGATCGAGCGCATTGCGCGTGACGCTCGTGAAGCCGGTTACGGTGGCTGCCCCGGATCGGTGAATAACCTGCTCAATGAAGCAAGCGGGTCTTTCAATTCCAACCTGCACGACGCGAGCCAAGCCTTTATAGATAGCGATGCCCCATCTGACCACCTCCGAGGCGATATCCTTACCGTCTCGTCCATGGGCATGGTTACCGGGGGCCCATTCGAAGCAGCAGGGGGCACCCAACCCGCGTTTCAACTTGCACAGGGCGACCAATCCCAGATTAGGCAAGGTCAGATTCTACTCGTAGTCGACCCAACTTCCGGCGCGTGCGAGCAGTTTCAAAACGTGCCCGCACAACAAGGCGTCATCAACCGAGGGCCCGGACAGAACGTCGCTCCCGGAAACGTCGGACCAGCTGGCCAAGTGAACTACACCGATTTTCAGGGCCCAATCGACTTGCTCTCCCTTTCCAGCCGCACCTACTACATCGCCACATCCGCAGACGGTTCCACACCCGCGCTGTACCGACGAACCACCACGTCTGATGGAAGTGGCAACGCGTCCCACCAACCGGCCCGAGAAATCGCAGCCGGTGTGTACGACATGCGGATCGAATACGGCCTCGACGACAATGGAGACGCACGCGTGGAGCGTTACGTGGCCTCCGGTGATATGACCACAGGAGACTGGGAAAACGCAGCGGCCGTTCGCGTGCACCTCCTGGTCAACAATGGTTCGGAAGACAACGTGGTGGACGAGGCCCGCTCCAACCTCTATTTCGGCGGCACCCTGTTCGACGCCCCCGACCGGCGGCTCTACCAGACCTTCACCACAACCATTGCCGCACGCAACCTCCTCGAGTGAACTGCAAGGACGGAATGACCATGGCCTCTCGCATTTCCTGCAGACAGCCTCCCGGGCGCGCAGCCCAAGCAGGCTCCGCGCTGATCGTCGCGCTGATCCTTCTACTCGTAATCACCATCCTGGCCGTGGCCGGCATGCAGAACACCGTCCTCCAGGAACGGATGGCGGGCAACATGCACGACCGCAACATCGCCTTCCAATACGCGGAAAGCGGACTGCGAGACGCCGAAAAGAACATCGCCGGAAACATTGAAGGCCCGGTCGACTTCGCCCCCGCAAATGCCGAGAAATGGGATCAAGAGCTAACCACTAGCACACCGCGCAGCTTCTCCTACTACATCGAGCGCCTTGAGATATCGGGCAGCAACTGCCCGTCGCCCGGCCAAGCCGTCTGCCCAGAGGACTTCGGCGGCCCCACAACAAGCGACGCATACAGAATCACCTCCAAGGGAGTCGGCGGCACTGAGGATGCGATCGTGATCCTCCAGGCAATCATCCGACCGTAGTGACCCCACGCCCGCTTGAGAACGAATTTGCCACGAGAGAGAAAAATCATGGCCTCACACCGCTCAGAAAAGACCCAATTTCGCACGCCTCGCCTAACGCGACGCAAAGTCGCCATTGCGGTCGCGGCGGCCATGATGACCTTCTCGGGCACAGCTCATGGCATCAACCTCGCCAACACCCCGCTGTTCCTGCAGGACTCCGCGCTGCCGCCGAACATCCTGTTTATCCCGGACACCTCCGAGAGCATGCAGGAGAGCCCGGATGGCCGCCTGGCGATGGACCGCGACAACCCGCTATGCCAACCCGGACCGGATCTGGAGCCAGAAATTGACTACAACCGGGACCCTGCGCTGGACCTTTGCCCAGCCGGCGCGCGCAACCCGAACAGCAAGGGCAGCATCGTAAAGCGCGTGGGGCTGGACCTGCTGGACCGTTATCAGGGCCAGATCAACCTCGGCCTGATGTCGTACCAACAGATGCCGGCAAGCAACACCCGCGATGACTTCAACTCGGGCGGCACAGTTCGCTGGCGCCTGGTCGAACGAGCGATCGACGTCCGATTCAGCAACGATGAAAATCCATCATGGTACGACCCAGCGTTCGATGGGTCTTGGGACTCGCCAACCAAACGATTCCGTGTGCCACACCCCACTGACGACAATATCTGGATTTTCTTCAACGACGGAATCCCCGGCTATTGGTGGAATACATCGCCAGATGGTTCGTCAGGAATTCCGGAAGATGACGAAACGCTGTACCTCTGGCGGACTGGATTGGGAACAGCCGATTATGACGATATGGACCTCTATTCGGCGCTCCAATCCGGATCGGGAGAGTTGCAGGACAACGATAGCCTGCTTTGGTTCGACGACGAGGTTGGGAGCTTTGAAGTCTTTTTGGTGGATAGCCAACGACAAAGAAACATTACAAGCTGGGGCCAACGGGCCGCCTTTCTGCAGATGAACCAGCTCGAGTGGCGTAACACCGAAGCACCCGGGTTGGGCTATTTGCATGTACCGATCGGTGGCTTCGACAACGACGGCAACGTCGACCCGGACCATTGGAACGCAATCCGAACCAAGCTGCAGCCGCAACGCCACGACTGGGATGGCACGGGCAACCCGATGACCGCCCCCAACTGGCCTCTCATCGCCTCCGGACTGACGCCACTGGAAGGGACGATGCGGACGGCCCGTGACTACTTCCTCGGCCAGTCGACGAATTTTGGCTCGAGCCAGGGCAACAACAATCCTCCTGATATCCCGGAAAGCTGCGACATCAACGCAGCGATTTGGGTTACGGATGGACTGCCGTCCGTATCCGCCGATGGGACCAGCCTGGGGACGGACCTTCCCGGTGCGCTCGAGGACGCCGCAGAGGCCGTTGCCAGCTTCCATGACGACACCGGCGTAGACACGTACATCGTGGGATTCGCACTGCCCCCTGGGGTTTCCGACATCCCCAACATGCCCGCAAATCCGCTCAACCTACTCGCGGATGCCGGCGGTACCGGTACCGCATTCGACGCAACGGACGAAAGCAGCCTGGATACCGCGATGACGGAGATCTTCGAGGCGATCATCGCGCAAGCGACGGGAAGTGCTTCGTCAGTCGCCGCAGCCTCGACCAGTTACCAGCCGGATGGCACGAATCTCCTGTTCCAGGCGTCCTTCAACTCGAATGACTGGTCGGGTGACCTTACAGCCTTCGACTTCATTTTCGGCCAGGGCACCTTTACCGAGCAATGGAGCGCTGCCAGCATGCTGCCAAGCGCCGCCCAGCGAAACATTTTCTCGCACGACGGCAATGAGGGCATCCGCTTCACCTGGGAGAGCGTAGGTGGTGACCCTGGGCTGAGTGACACCCAGAAGAACCTCCTGAACGAAGATCCGGAACTGCTGGCCTACTTGCGCGGCGACCAGAGCAACGAAATCCAGAACGTGGGAGACGACGGCTTCCGCAATCGCTCCACCCCCCTGGGAGACTTCGTCAATTCCAACCCGGCCTTCCAGGGGCCTGCCCTGAATTTCGGCTATTCGCAGCTGGACGGCTACTCGCAGTTCCGCGCCGACAACCAGGATGTCCCGGAAGTCGTCTACGTGGGCGGGAATGCCGGCATGCTGCATGCCTTTGATGCCCAAACCGGCGAAGAGCTGTTCGCCTACGTTCCAAACGCAATCTTCGACAAACTCCGGGCCCTGGCCGATCCGGACTACAACCATCGATTTTTTGTCGATGGTCAACAAACCATCGCCCACGCGCAGATTGGCGGCGACTGGCGCACCATTCTGATTGGTACGCTGGGCGCTGGCGCCCGCGGTCTCTACGCCCTGGATGTGACGGACCCGACCGACTTTTCGGCCGATAACATCCTGTGGGAACTCACCGGAGATGACCTGGACGCACTCGGCTATACGTTTGGGGCACCAACAGTTGCCCGTACTGCGAATGGTCAATGGTCGGTGCTCTTTGCCAACGGCTATGGCAGTGACACGGACGAAGCCGTACTGATGATCGCGAACTTGGCATCGGGAGCCGTGACCGAGATCGAAACCGGCGCCAACGGCGGCAATGGACTCTCGGAAGCAACGTTCCGTGCCAACGCAGACGGCATCATCCGGGACGGATTTGCCGGAGACCTTAAGGGCAACCTGTGGAAGTTCGACCTGAGCAGTGGCAACAGCAACCAGTGGGGAGTGGCCTTTGGCCAGGGTAACAACCCCGACCCGCTCTTCCTGGCGACGGGCCCCAATAACGAGACCCAGCCGATCACCGCGCGCCCCACGGTCGGCAGCCACCCCAATGGGGGGTCGATCGTGCTATTTGGCACCGGAAAATACCTGGAAAACGCCGATAACCAGGTGCCGACCCCCGCACCGGTGCAGAGCTTTTATGGCATACGCGACTACGACGACGTCTCCACCCCGGTCAGCCGAAACAACCTCTTGCGCCACGAATTTATCGGTTCGGGGACGATAGGCGAGTTTTCCGTTCGCGCTACCACCGCCGGCGACAACTTCGATGCCGACGTTCACGACGGCTGGTACATTGATCTCGACTATCCAAGCCCTAGGGGAGAACGTGTTGTCGAACAAGCGGAGATTATTAGTGGCCGCGTCGAATTCGTAACCCTCACACCATCGGACGACCCCTGCGCAGGCGGGGGAACATCGTCCCCCTTTGCCTTTGACGCCGCGACCGGCAGCCGACCGAACGATCCGGTCTTCGACCTCAACCGCGATGGGCTATTCGATGCCTCCGAGACCATCACCATCAATGGGGAACAAGTCGCCGTTAGCGCGTTCGATTCGGGCCGCGGGATTATTGGACGCCCCACCATCGTACGCAACCCCGATGGCGGCATTACACGTGTGATCGGCGGCACGGACGCCCCTGATGGAGAACCTCTGGACCCGATTTATGGGCCAGGCTCCACAGGGCAGCGACCCCGCTCTTGGATCCAGCTTCGGTAAACGCGGATCTCAACAAGCCCGAAATTTGAACATCGGGGCAAACAGGACGCCCCGCGGTTCGTCCGACCCGGAACACATGAGTCGTGGCGTACAAGCCACGACCAACAGGAGAGCAAAGATGTCCCGTCCACGGAAAACCCTTGGCTTCACGTTGATCGAGCTGATGATCGTCGTTGCAATCATCGGGATACTCGCGGCGATCGCCTTCCCGGCATACGGCCGCTACGTGGAGCGCGCGCAGATTTCCGACGGGACCTCGGCCCTCTTGGGTGCGGCCCAGCGCATGGAACGCTGCTACACCTCCGAGATGAGATACGATAATTGCTCCCTCGCGGACGGCGACGAGGAGGAGTCCCCGGAAGGCTATTACAAGCTGGAATTTACCGAGCTGAGCAACAACTCCTTCGAGATCACTGCAACAGGACAAGCCGGGCGAGTCGAGACCGGGGCTTGCAACAAACTGACTATCAATCATCAAGGCATCCGCGGCCCTGCAGACGACTGCTGGTCGTAACGGATATCGCAGGTCACCGCGACTCCCTACTCTTTCAGGAGTAACGCAGTAAGGGGTCAAGCTACGGGGTCAAACCTTGCCCTTTGCCCCATTACCTCTGCGCCGCACATACCAGTCCGCCCTATCCCCGTTCGGCCTTGAGATGCCCCTTGAGCATCAACACGCTTCACAGGGACCAAAGCGTGTTCGTCTCTCCCATTACCTCTGCGCTGCACACACCAGTCCGCCCGATCCCCGTTCGGCCTTAACACGCCCCTTGAGCGTCAACACGCTTCGCAAGGGCCAAAGCGAGTTCATCTCTCCCATTCCCCGGGCGGGCAGCGCCGGATCAGCTTGTCAGGTTTTTTTACACTCGACCGATGCCAAAACACCCCCGGAACAACAAACGTCCATATTTTCATTAGCCTACGAGTTCTGGCGCCAAAATTGCTGGGGCCTCAAGTAGCGGGACCAACCCGTTCGTGGACCGAGGTTCTAGCAACGTCAAAGGGAGAGACGGTAATGAAACGATCCATAAAGTACCTGGCTTTGGTTAGCGCCCTGGGCGCATTTGGCTGGATGCAACCAGCACACAGCGCGCCAATCGACATTTCCAGCTGGACCTGTGTCGGGTCATGCGGCACGTCCACTGCGGATGGGGACGTCACGCTTTCGCCCTTCGGTAGTTCCGAATATGGGTGGATATCGACCAGCAATGGCCCGTCGATCGACGGCCTGGATGTCGGATCGGAAACGACCGGATCCACGATTACCTCGCCCCTGTTCAGCGCCAACGAAGGCGACGAGTTGAGCTTCTTCTTCAATTACGTCACATCGGATGGAGGCACCTTCACCGACTATGCCTGGGCATTGCTCCTGGATAGCAACCTGAACCCGGCGCTCCAGCTGTTCACAGCCCGCACGACACCAGATGGTGACACCGTGCCGGGTTTCAACCTTCCTGAACCGGATGCCGAAGTATCGCTCGACCCATCCGAAACCCCGGTCATTGCCGGCGCCCCGGACTGGTCCCCTCTGGGAGACAGCTCAGGGACTTGCTGGTCGGGTGGCTGTGGCTACACCGGCTGGATCAACAGCAGCTTTAGTTTCCTGGAGACCGGGAACTACGCCCTGCAGTTCGGCGTAGTGAACTGGTCGGATACGGCATACCAGTCGGGACTGGCGTTCGACGGCGCCACGATTGCGGGAGAGGCGATTGGTGGTAACGGACCACCGAACGAAATCCCTGTTCCGGCGACACTCGCTCTGTTCTTCACTGGCCTGGTCGCGCTGGTTGGAATTCGTCGGAAGGATCTCCAGGCATCGTAACCACACCACATATCAATTCATGTGCACCACACGGCTACAGGGTCAAACCTTGCCTTTTGCTCCGAGCGACTGCTAGCCGGACAGCGCGAGTCTAAAGGCATATTGTCGGTGACGTGACGCTGGATCCCGCGCGCGCTGCACGCCTTCATCCCCGGGCCGCGAAACGGTGAACCGGGGTCTCTTTCAGTAGGACGCCTTTCCTACCCTGCCCCCGGGCGGGGCGCCCTATGGAGATCCCGCATAATCGCGCTGCGATTTCCGGGATGACGTAGGCCTTTATTCCGGCGGCTCGATGCACAAACAAAAAGCGCCCGGCAGCTGAACCGACCGGGCGCTTTTCTTTGCCTTGGCCCCTGAAGGGGCATCGGCGCTAGCGGTTACGCCGAGGCGCGGGAGGCCTTCTTGCGCTCGTGTTCCACCAGGAACTTCTTGCGGATGCGGAGGCTCTCCGGGGTGACCTCGACCAGCTCATCTTCGTCGATGAACTCGATGGCCTGTTCCAGCGTCATGCGGATCGGCGGGGTGAGCTGGATGTTCTCGTCGGTGCCGGAAGCGCGGACGTTGGTGAGCTGCTTGGCCTTGAGCGCGTTCACGACCAGGTCGTTCTCGCGCGAATGCAGCCCGATGACCATGCCCTCGTAGACCTCTTCGCCGGGGCCGATGAACATCTTGCCGCGATCCTGCAGGTTAAACAGGGCAAAGCCCAGCGCCTTTCCGGTGGCGTTGGCGATCAGCACGCCGTTCTGGCGCGAGGCGACCGAACCGGGCTGGTACGGGCCGTAGTGATCGAAAATGTGGTGCAGGATGCCGGTGCCGGAGGTCGCGGTCATGAACTCGGTCTGGAAGCCGATCAGTCCGCGCGACGGGATGATGAAGTCCAGGCGCACGCGGCCCTTGCCGTCGGGGACCATGTTGGTCATGTCGCCGCGGCGTTCGCCGAGCTTCTCCATGATCGTGCCCTGGTGCTGCTCCTCGACATCCACGGTGACGGCTTCGTAGGGCTCCTGCCGCACGCCGTCGACTTCCTTGATAACCACCTCGGGGCGCGCAACGGAGAGCTCGTAGCCCTCGCGACGCATGTTCTCGATCAGGATGCCGAGATGCAGCTCGCCGCGGCCGGAGACCTTGAACTTGTCCGGGTCCTCGCCCTCTTCGACGCGCAGCGCCACGTTGTGCTTGAGCTCTTCCTGCAGGCGATCACGCAGCACGCGCGAGGTAACGTACTTGCCTTCGCGCCCGGCGAACGGCGAGGAGTTAACCTGGAAGGTCATGCTCACGGTCGGCTCGTCGACGGTGAGCGGTTCCATCGCCTCGACGTGGTTCGGATCACACAGGGTGTCGGAGATGAACAGCTTGTCCATCCCGGTGAAGGTAATGATGTCGCCGGCGCGGGCCTCTTCGACCTCCACGCGCTCCAGGCCGTGGAAGCCCATGATCTGCAGCATGCGGCCATTGCGCACGCCGCCTTCGCGGTCTACGACTTTCACCGGGCTGTTCGGCTTGATGTGCCCGCGCTTCACGCGGCCGATACCGATCAGGCCCTGGTAGCTGTTGTAGTCCAGCGAGGAGACCTGCATCTGGAACGGGCCTTCCGCATCGACGTTCGGCGGGGACACATGCTCGACGATGGTCTCCAGCAGGCAGGTCATATCGCCTTCGGTGACGCTGGAATCCATGCCGGCAAAGCCGTTCAGCGCGGAGGCGAACACGATCGGGAAGTCCAGCTGCTCGTCGGTCGCGCCCAGGCGATCGAACAGGTCGAAGACCTGATCCACGGCCCAGTCGGGGCGCGCGCCGGGGCGGTCCACCTTGTTGATCACCACAATCGGCCTGAAGCCCATGGCGAAGGCCTTCTGGGTGACGAAGCGGGTCTGCGGCATCGGGCCGTCCACCGCATCCACCAGCAACAGCACCGAGTCGACCATCGACAGCACGCGCTCGACCTCGCCACCGAAGTCGGCGTGTCCGGGGGTGTCGACGATGTTGATGCGGTAGTCCTTCCACTCGATCGAGGTGTTCTTGGCGAGAATCGTGATCCCGCGTTCCTTCTCGATGGCGTTGGAGTCCATGATCCGCTCGCCGTGATCGCCACGCTTGTCGAGGGTGCCGGACTGGCGCAGGAGCTGGTCGACCAGCGTGGTCTTGCCATGATCAACGTGGGCGATGATGGCGATATTGCGAAGCTTCTCGGTCATGGAATGCAAACTCTAGATACTGGCAAAAGGGCCGACACTATACAGAGTTATGCGTTGGCGCGCTGAGACTTCCACGTTTTCAGCGCAGGCTCCGCGCGCTTGCACCCCGTCATCCCGGCCAAAGCGCGGCGCAGTTCGCCCCGACAATGCCGAACGACCTCGTCATCCCGGACACCGCTCGCCGCGACCATGCGGTGCTCCCACGTCGTCATCCCGGCCGCAGCGCAGCGAAGAGCCGGGATCTCCCACGCCGGATACCCCCAAGGCCTGGCCAGACCACGGCGCACGAGATCCCGGATCACCGCTGCGCGGTGTCCGGGATGACGGGGGAGAGGCCGGTGCCCAGAACGCCGAGGAGGGCGCCGGCCGCAGGGGGGCGACGGTGTACAACGATCCGGGGTGAAGGAGAAGGTCCTGCCCCCCGGTCGACGGAAAGGGCGCGCGCAGATGGGTCAGGGCTAGCGGTCTTCTTCCGGGGGCGGGAACTGGAGGTGGAAGCCCTGCTCATCCAGGTTGGCGAGGACCTTCTGCGGATCTTCCTGGGCCAGGGTGCGTTCCGGGGTCAGCTCGAACTCCAGAGCGAACTCCAGGCGACCGAGCGCCCGAACCACGCCCTCGGGGAGTTCGGAGAAATCGTCCTTCTCCGGGAGATACACATAGGTATCGGCACGCTTGGTCGCGCGATAGACGTAACACTGCATGGGTTCAGTCCTCGAGATAGGTGTAGCCGGTCAGGCCGTGTTCCAGTTCCGCCAGCAGGCGCCCGGCGGCCTCGCCGCGCAGGCCGATGGCATCAATCTTGGCGCGGAAGGCGCGGCGCAGGTCGTCCGGGGCGAAGTGCACGTAGGAGAGCAGCTCGTCCACGGTGTCGCCGCGTTCGGGGTTCAGCAGGCGGTAGCCGCCCTGCTCGGTCAGTTCCACGTTCACCGTGTCGGTGTCGCCGAACAGGTTGTGCAGGTCGCCGAGGATCTCCTGGTAGGCCCCAACCAGGAAGATGCCGAGATAGTAGGCCTCGCCCGTTTTCCACGGGTGCAGCGCTAGCGTGGTGTGCGTGCCCTCGCGCTCCACGTAGTGCTCGATGTGGCCGTCGGAGTCACAGGTCAGATCCTGCAGAACGGCGCGGCGGGTCGGGGCCTCGTCCAGGCGGTGCAGCGGCATGATGGGGAAGATCTGATTGATCGCCCAGGTATCCGGGATCGACTGGAACACGGAGAAATTGCAGAAAACCTTGTCCGCCAGCTTGTCCGTCAGCTCGGCATGGATCTCGGCCGGCAGCGCCTCCGGCTGTGCCAGCAGCCGCTGGCACAGGGCGAAATAGATCGCCTCGGCGCGCGCCCGGTCCGCCAGCGACAGCATCCCGCGGGCGAAACGCGCCTGCAGATCGGACAGGCCGAAGGCGGCGTCGTGATAGATCTCCGACGCCGGGCGGTCGCGCTCGTCCAGCAGCGCCCGCATCGCGGCGATCTCGGGCAGCTCGTCGTCCGGCGCCGGCGGTATAGCACCATCCCCCGGGGCTGGCTCGCAGTCGATCACGTTGGTGATCAACACCGCGTGATGCGCGGTCAGCGCCCGCCCGGACTCGCTGAACACCTCGGGCATAGCGAGATCATGCTCCTCGCAGATGCGCTTGAGCGGGCGCAGGATGTTCAGCGCGTACTCCTCCACCGAGTAGTTGATGGAGCACTCGTTGCGCGAGCGCGACCCCTCGTAGTCGATACCCAGGCCGCCGCCGACATCCACCACCTGAAGCGCGGCACCCGCTTCGGTCAGCGCGGCGAAGTAGCTGGCCGCCTCGCCCATGCCGTTCTGGATGTCGCGGATGTTCGCGATCTGCGAGCCCATGTGGAAGTGCAGCAGCTGCAGCCGATCCAGCCAGCCGAGGCCGCGCAGGCGCTCGAGGATGCCCAGCACATCCGCCGCGGACAGGCCGAACTTGGCCTTCTCGCCACCGGTGTTCTGCCACTTGCCCTTGCCAATCGACGCTAGGCGCACGCGCAGCCCCAGCAGGGGCGCGATATCCATGTGCTCGGCCTGGCGGATGACCTCCTCCAGCTCCGAGGGCTTCTCGATCACGATGTACACGCGATGCCCGAGCTGGCGCCCGATCAGCGCCAGACGCACGTATTCGCGGTCCTTGTAGCCGTTGCAGATGATCGCGGCGCCCGGGCGCGACTGCGCGAGCACGGCCATCAGTTCCGGCTTGCTGCCCGCCTCCAGCCCCACCCGTGGGGTAAAGCCATCGGCATCCGGCGTGTCGCCCGCCGCCAGGATCTGATCCACCACGCTGCGCTGCTGGTTCACCTTGATCGGATAGATCGCCGTGAACGCGCCCTGGTAGGACAACTCGCGTGCAGCTGCATCGAAGGCCCGCGCCAGGCGGCGCACACGCCCGTCCAGCACGTCCTGGAAACGCACCAGCACCGGCGGCCCGATATGCTCCTCGCGCAGCCGCCCGGCCAGCTCATGCAGATCGACACCCGGGTGATCCGGCCAATCCGGTCGCCGCATCACCACATGGCCAGCGTCGTTCAGATCGAAAAAGCCACCATTCCAGTGGTCGATCCCGTAGGTGGCGCGGGCCTCATCCAGATTCCAGGGCGTGACAGACATGGCGGTTCCGGGTTTCACAGCGGGTATATCCCCGTCATTGCGAGGAGCGAAGCGACGCGGCAATCGCCTTCCATGTCCACCGGAACGTCCAGGGCGAGCAGCGCAACCAAACGCACTGCCCTCGTTCAGGAGATTACTCGCTACGCTCGCCCTTCGGGCCGGCCGGCGGCCGTTCAACGCAGCTAAGCTGCTTTTGTGCTTCGTCGCCTACGGCTCCTCGCAATGACGGGGAGGTTCAGAGTTGCCCGCAGGATACAGGGCACTATCATAGCGGCGCATCATACCGTCCACCGCATCCGCAAGGGGAGCCGCCCAATGGCACTCGACAACAACTGGTTCAGCGAACCGCACGAAAACATGGCGCTGTCCCTGCGCATCAAGCAAAAGCTGCACGAGGAACAGACCCCGTACCAGAAGATCGAGATCTACGAGACCGAGGCCTTCGGCAACCTGATGGTGATCGACGGCTGCGTGATGCTCACCGGGCGCGACAACTTCATCTACCACGAGATGATGTCGCACCCGGTGCTCTACTCGCACAGCGCCCCGAAGAACGTGGTCATCATCGGCGGCGGTGACTGCGGCACCCTGCGCGAGGTGCTCAAGCACGACGAAGTGCAAAAGGCCGTGCAGGTAGATATCGACGAGCGCGTCACCCGCTTGGCCGAGCAGTACTTCCCGGAACTGTGCGACGCCAACGATGACCCCCGCGCCGAGCTCCTGTTCGACGACGGCGTGCAGTACCTGCAGGACGCCACGCCCGGCTCCGTCGACGTGATCATCGTCGATTCCACCGATCCGGTGGGCCCGGCCGAGGGCCTGTTCTCCACCGCCTTCTACAAGGACTGCGTGAAGGCCCTGGGCCCGGATGGCCTGCTGGTACAGCAAAGCGAATCGCCGCTATTGCATACCGAGAGCATCATCCGCCCGATGCACGACAGCCTGCGCGCGGCCGGCTTCATCGATGCATTGACGATGCACTTCCCACAACCCACCTATCCCTCCGGCTGGTGGACCTGCACCATCGCGGCGAAGGACGCCCCGGTGTCCTTCCTGCGCGAGGAAGCAGCCGAGGAGGCGACGTTTGTCACCCATTACTACAACGCCGCCATCCACCGCGCCGCCGGGGCCACGCCCGAGTTCTTCCGCCGCAAGCTGTTCGCCTGATCCCGGCCAAACTCCCCTTAGCGCGGCGCCATCGTCGGGAGATTGCTTCGCTGCGCTCGCAATGACGGGATTCCCTTCCTGTCATTGCGAGGCGCCGAAGGGGCCGTGACACAAAAGCGCGAAGCGCGTTGAGCGGCCGCAGGCCGGCCCGAAGGGCGAGCGCAGCGAGTAACCTCCCGACGCAACCACCGACGTTCGCCCTGCTCCGCGCCGGGGCACCCACGGCGATCGCCACGGCGCTGCGCACCTCGCGATGACGGGCATCACAAACGCCGTAGGGTGCATTGAGCGAATGCGAAATGCACCGTTCGTGGTGGATATGGCTACGTGTGGCGGCCCGGCTTGAGGCGGTCGAGGCGCAGGCGTTCGCGGGTGTCGAACAGGCGGCGGGAGGCGAACCAGACCGCGCCGAGGGTGCCGAAGCCGGTGCCGGCAGTGATCAGGAACATGATCAGGATCTGGTACTTAACCGCCTCCACCGGCGGGGCGCCGGCGAGGATCTGGCCCGTCATCATGCCCGGCAGGCTGACGATGCCGGCCGCGGCCATGGCATTGATGGTTGGCATCAGGCCGGAGCGGGCCGCCTCGCGGCGCATGGTGGCGACGGCCTCGCTCCAGCCCGAGCCCAGCGCCAGGCGGGCCTCGATGGTGCGGCGCTCGCGCCAGACCGTCTGGGTCAGGCGGTCCAGCCCCAGCGCGATGCCGGTCATGGTGTTGCCCAGCAGCATCCCCAGCAGCGGGATGGCGTACTGCGGCTCCCACCAAGGCGAGGGTCCCACCATCGTGGTCAGCGCGAGCACGGTGACGGCAAAGGCCGAAACGAACATGGTGACCGCACCGATCCCGTAGCCCCACAGCCCGGCAAAACGGCGCTGCTGACGCGCCATCACCTCGTAGCCGGCGATCGACACCATGACCAGCGCCATCAGCGCCACCCAGCCCAGGTGCGCGTGGTCGAACAGCGTCTGCAACACCAGGCCGATCAGCAGCAGCTGTATGACGGTGCGCGCCCCGGCGATCAGCAGACTGCGCCCCAGCCCCATGCGCGCCCAGATGGTCAGGCCAGCCAGGGCCACGACCAGCAGCGCCGCCAACGTCAGATCCAGCGCGGAAAGCGAGATCAGCTCCATGCCGTGTTCTCCAGCTGCCCTTCGTGGATGGTGAGGATGCGCCCGCCCAGGCGTTGACGCTGCAGCGTGTCGTGGCTGACCCACAGCGCCGCCGCATCTTCCTCGGCGAGATACGCCCGCACCGCGCGTTCGATGCGCTTGGTGTTCTCCAGATCCAGGTTGGCGGTGGGCTCGTCCAGCAGCAGGACGCGGGGCCGGTTCAGCAGCGCGCGCACCAGACCCAGGCGCTGCTTCTCGCCGCTGGAGAGACGCTCGACCTCCCAGCCCAGCGAGGCCTCGGGCAACGCGACCTGTTCCAGCAGGTGCAGGGCCGCCTCACGCGAGAAATCGGCGGGCAGGTGTTCGTCCACGCGCTCGCCCCACCAGGCGGTCTCGGCCGGCACATAGGCCACGCGCCGGCGCCACTGGACCGGCAGCATGGCGTCGCGCGCCTCGCCGTTCAGCATCACCTCCCCCGTGCTGGGGTCGAGATCCGCCAGGGCGCGCAACAGCAGCGACTTGCCGGCACCCGAGGCGCCGGTGACCTGCACCAGTTCGCCCGGCTGAACCGCCAGGTCCAGCGGGCCCAGCTGGGCTGTTTTCAGTTGTCGGACGTCCAGCAGGCGATCCATGCGACAGGCTTCCGGTGCGGCAAAAGCGGGATCGTAACCGAAGCCGGGGTACGGGGATGAATGGCCCGACCGGGAGACCCTGCTTGCTGGGAAGAGAGCCGGCCGGGGTGTTAGTAGCCCGCGGGCATCAGTCGCAAGAACCGCCGCGGGCGGGGGCTTCGCGGGCAAGCCCTCTCCCGCCCGGTGTGTCGAACAAAAAAAGGGCGCCCGATAAAGGGGCGCCCAAAGGCCAACATCCAAGTCCTGGGAGACTGTCTTGTCGGCGTCGGAGGAGACGATGTATCGGGATCGAGCCGGGTTACGGCCCGACCCCGGTTTCAGGTTAACGAGGCTTTATTGCTTCCCGGTGAACTCCGGGTAGGCCTCGAGGCCGCACTCGGCGATATCGGCGCCCATGGCCTCGTCCTCTTCGCTCAGGCGGATGCCCATCACCGCCTTGAGGATCGCCCAGACAATCAGGCTGGCCACGAAGACGAACACGAAGATGGCGAGCAGGCCCACGATCTGGCCGAAGAAGGTCGCATCCGGGTTGGACAGCAGCACCGCCATCACGCCCCAGATACCGGCCGTCCCGTGCGCGGAGATCGCACCAACCGGGTCGTCGATCTTCAGCTTGTCGAGGGCGACGATCGAGAACACCACGATCACACCACCCACGGCACCGATGATCATCGCCAGGACCGGGCTGGGCATCAGCGGCTCGGCAGTGATGGACACCAGTCCCGCAACCGCTCCGTTCAGCGCCATGGTCAGGTCGGCCTTGCCAAAGATCAGACGGGTGGTGATCAGCGCGGCCACCACACCCCCGGCCGCGGCCAGGTTGGTGTTGGCGAACACGGCGGCCACGGCATTGGCGGACTCGATGTCCGACACCTTCAGCTCGGACCCGCCATTAAAGCCGAACCAACCCAGCCACAGGATCAGCACACCCAGCGTGGCCAGCGGCATGTTGGAACCCGGGATGGCGTTGATCCTGCCATCTGCGCCGTACTTGCCCTTGCGCGCCCCGAGGAGCAACACACCGGCCAGCGCCGCAGCGGCACCCGTGAAGTGGACGATGCCGGAACCGGCGTAGTCCAGGTAGCCGATCTGGTCGAGGATACCGCCACCCCAGCTCCAGAAGCCCTGGATCGGGTAGATGAAGCCGGTCAGCACGACCGCAAAGGCCAGGAAGGCCCACAACTTCATGCGTTCGGCCACGGCACCCGAGACGATGGACATCGCGGTGGCCACGAACACGACCTGGAAGAAGAAGTCGGCACGATCCGAGTAGTAGATGTCGCCACCGCTACCCAGCACGTCCGCGACTGCGTTGTCGCCGCTGATCAGGAAGCCCAGCCCCGGGATAATAGAGCTGAGACCATCGCTGTACATGATGTTGTAGCCGATCAGCATGTACATGATGCTGGCGATCGAATACAGGGCGATGTTCTTGGTTGCAATTTCGGCCACACTCTTGGTGCGCACCATACCGGCCTCGAGCATGGTAAAGCCCGCGGCCATCCACATCACCAGTGCACCGGCCACCAGAAAGTAAAAGGTGTCCATCGCATAGGCGAGTTCGACAACTTGCTGTTCAATTTCCATGATTGAAATTCCTCATTCGCTGGAAGGCAAAGGTTTAAAGCGCTTCCGGTCCGGTTTCGCCCGTGCGAATGCGCACGACCTGCTCCACCGGCGTAATAAAGATCTTGCCGTCGCCAATCTTGCCCGTGCTGGCGGACTTTGAAATGGCCTCGACCACCTGATCCACCAGGTTTTCGTCAACAGCCACTTCAAGCTTCACCTTGGGCAGAAAATCGACTACATACTCGGCACCGCGATACAACTCGGTATGACCGCGCTGGCGACCAAAACCCTTGACTTCGGTCATGGTCATGCCCTGCACGCCGATCTCCGAGATCGCCTCGCGAACATCATCAAGCTTGAACGGCTTGATCACGGCGGTAATCATCTTCATGTCAGACTCCTGTGGGCGGGTCCGCTGATCCACGGACCCGCCTTTGCATTAAGAGGTAATAGCCGGCTTCAGAACGTCTTGGACCAGCCCACCCAGGCGCCGAGGTCCTCGTCCGACTCGTCGACATACTCGAGGTTAAGGCTGAACTCGCCCCAGTCCCCGGCGTCGCGCGCCAGGCTGGCGGTGTAGTGGGTGTAGTTTTCGGCATCGGAATCGTCGAAGCTGGTACGACCCACGAGGAACCCGGCGCTGTAAACATCCATGAACGGGATATCCAGACCGGCGTAGAAGTACATGTCGTCATCCTGCAAGGCCGAGTCATCACTGTCGTGAACTACATAGGCCATGCCGCCATAGAGACCGACCGGCCCCGTATCGAAGCTGACTTCACCGTAGACTTCGCCAAAGTCGGCACTCAGGGAACCGGTATCGTCCCGGGCATCCGGATAGGCGTAATAGATGTAACCCACGTCGTAACCAAAACCATTCTCGAACGCATCGGCAAACCCGAGATAAAGATCCATTTCGTAGCTTGTTTGATCTTCATTCCCCTCGTCGACGCCAAAGTCAACATTCGAGACCCAGGTTCCAGCGTAGAAACCGGAGGCGTGCTCGTAATCAATGCCACCCTGAATGGCTGCGCCGTCATTACTTTCGGAAAAGCCCCGGAAGTAGTAGTTGGACACCGCACCGATGTTCACGGACAGCTCCGCGGCGGCGGTGGAGGTAAACGCGACGCCACCGGTGGAGCCTACGGTGAGGACAGCAGCGGCCAGCGCGGAACGGGTGAACTTCTTCATGTTGGTCATCTCCCAGATTGGTCAATCGAGTGTCGCGTAGTCGACACCCGGTCCTTGCACGGGCTGTGCCAAGTACCAAAAGGGAGCAAAATCGGCTTTTCACAACACGTGTTGCGGCCGAACCACGAGGTTTTGCCTCTGGATGGTGCGCACTAAAAGTGCACACGCACCAAAAGCGTGCGATCAACAAAAAGTGTGAACACGGTCCGGCGTCCGCACGGGGCAGACGCGGAACAAAAGGCAGGAAAGCGGGCCGGAAGGGCCCGTAGGAGAAGAGGGGCTAGTCGGACGTCGCGAGGGTGCCGCGTTCGATCTCGATGCCGACCTCGCGCACACCGGGAACGGCCCCGGGCTTGCCCAGCTTGATGCGCACCCAGGGGGTGCCGAACTGGGTCATCAGGGCCTCGGCGATCTCTTCGGCCAGGGATTCCAGCAGCGCGTGCGGCTCGCGCGTGACGATGGCCCGCACCGCGTTGGCCACCGCCTCGTAATCGACGGTATCGCCGATCTCGCCGGAATAGGCGGCGATGCGGGTATCCGCCGCCAGTTCGATGTCGAATCGCAGGCGGCGCTGGATCCGCTGTTCCCAGTCGTAGACACCGACAACGGCATCGATTTCGAGGTCGCGCAGATAGATTCGATCCATGGGCTCGGCGGGCTCCTGTAGGTCGGCGCCTATCCTACTGCCCGGGCCGCACGAGGTACACCGAGCCGTTATCATGGAGTTTCCCTTGCACGGCTTCGAGACACGCATGAGCGAGCCCTTCCACGACCTCCCGTGGCCCGACAGCCCCGAGGGCGAACCGCGCCGCATCGGGGTAGAGATCGAGATGGCCGGGGTCTCGCTGGAGATTATGGCCGAAGCAGTAAAGGCCGAATTCGGAGGGCAGATCGAACCGGACAGTGCGTTCGTCGCCCGCGTGCGCGATACCGACGTCGGCGACTTCCAGCTGGAACTGGACGCCCGGGTGCTGAAGGACCGGGCCTACCGCGAGCATCTCGCGCGCCTCGGCATCGAACTGGACGACTCCGACAAGGCGGCGCTGGATCGCTGGCTGGCCGACGCCGCCGGCCGCCTGGTGCCGCATGAAATCGTGGCCCCGCCGATCCCGGTGGCCGACCTGCCCCGCCTGGACCGGGTACGCGCGGCCCTGCAAGAGGCCGGCGCCCAGGGCACCGAACGCTCGTTTCTCTACGCCTTCGGGTTGCAGATCAATATCGAGATCCACCGTACCGATGCCGAGTGGCTGCTGGCGATCCTGCGCAGCTTCCTGCTGATGGCCGAGGCCCTCACCGCGGCCGGCGCAATCGACCTGGCACGGCGACTGTCCCCCTACATTCGGGCATTTCCCGGGCCCTTTGTACGCCACATGCTGGACCTGGAGTTCCAACCCGATCAGGCCGGCCTGATCGATGCCTACCTGGCGCACAGCCCAACCCGCAACCGACCACTGGACCTGTTGCCCTTGTTTGCCCACCTGGACCCGGAACGGGTCAACGCCGCACCGGTGGAACACGACTTGATCAAACCGCGCCCGGCCTTCCATTACCGCCTGCCGAACTGCGAGATCGACGACCCGGACTGGAGCCTGGCGCGCCCGTTCAATGGCTGGGTCGAGGTGGAACGCCTGGCGGCGGATCCGGAACGCCTGGAGCGCCTGTCGCGGGAATATATGGAACGCCCCGGCCAGGCCCTCGGCCGCTGGGCCGACGACTGGAGCCAGCGCCTTCGTGACTGGTTCTGACTCGGCTCCCAATGCAACCAGCCGGGTCACGCCCCAAGCCCGTCGCCCGGTGATCGCGATCTCCGGGCCGGACCAGGGCGGGGGTCCGGCCTGGCTGTTCACCGCCCTGGCGGTGTGGCGCGCGGGAGGCCGCCCTTTGCGGTTGCGCCCGGGCCGACCGCGCGGCCGTTGCCCGTTCGACGGACTGATCGTGGGCGGCGGGGCGGATGTCGACCCCGAGCTCTACGGCGAGACCCTGCCCGATGGACCGGATGCGGCCGCCATCCGCCAGGCGGAGCGCCGCCTCTCGCAACGGCTGATCGGCTATCTCTTCTACCCGGCCCTGTGGCTACTGCGCCGGTTGTTCCAGTCGCACGGCGGGGTACTGGACGTCGACCGCGACCGCCTGGAGAAGGCCCTGATCCACCGCGCGCTGGACGATCACCGCCCGATCCTCGGCATCTGCCGCGGCATGCAGCTGGTCAACGTGGTGCGCGGCGGCACGCTGCAGCGCGACCTGGCCGAGTTCTACGTGGAAACACCGCAGGCCCGCAGCCTGTTGCCGGTCAAGCCGGTCCAGCTGGAGCCGCGCAGCCACCTGGCCGACATCCTGGGCGACGCCACGCTGCACGTGAACGCCCTGCACAATCAGGCGGTGGATGGCCTGGGCCGCGGGCTAAGGGTCGCCGGCCGCGAGAGCAGCGGCGTGGTACAGGCGATCGAAGCCGACCGCGGCTGGTGCATCGGCGTGCAGTGGCACCCGGAATACCTGCCCCAGAAGCGCCGCCACCAGCGTCTGTTCCACGCCCTCGTTCAGGCCGCCGCCAATACCGGCTAAAACCCGATTCACCAAGAAGACACGAAGAAGGGCAGGCGCTCAGGCCGGGTACGGCACGGAGAGGCCGCCGAGGCCGCAGTAGCCGTGGGGGACCTTGGCCAGGTATTGCTGGTGATCCTCTTCGGCGAAATAGAACGCCGGCCCTTCGCCGATCTCGGTGGTGATCGTTCCGCCCCGTGCCTTGTCCAGCGCGGCCTGGAAGCGTTGGCGGCTGGTCTCGGCGGCCGCCAGCTGGTCCGCATCGGTGGTGTAGATCGCGGAGCGGTACTGGGTACCGACGTCGTTGCCCTGGCGCATGCCCTGGGTCGGGTCGTGGCCTTCCCAGAAGGTGCGGAACAGCGCATCCAGGTCGACTCGCCGCGGATCGAATACCACACGCACCAGTTCGGTGTGCCCGGTCTGGCCGCTGCATACCTCGCGATAGGTCGGATTCGGGGTATAGCCCCCACCGTAACCGACGCTGGTGGAGTACACCCCGCCCAGCTGCCAGAACAGGCGCTCGGCGCCCCAGAAGCAGCCCATGCCGAACTGAATCACCTGCATGCCCTCGGGGTACGGCGGTGCCAACGGGGTTCCCAGCACCATGTGGCGCCCGGGCACCGGCATCGGCTCCTCGCGCCCGGGCAAGGCCTGCTCGGGCGCAGGCATGCGCGGCTCGGAAAATGCGAACATCGGCGACTCCATCAGTCAGCCGGGGTGAGCCGGATCAGCTCCCCCGGGTTGTGGTCGGTAAGTACGTAG
Source organism: Thioalkalivibrio sp. ALMg13-2 (assembly GCF_000381185.1). NCBI lineage: Bacteria > Pseudomonadati > Pseudomonadota > Gammaproteobacteria > Chromatiales > Ectothiorhodospiraceae > Thioalkalivibrio > Thioalkalivibrio sp. ALMg13-2. The sequence continues at coordinate 87,556 of NZ_KB906106.1, forward strand.
ATTGCGCCTTCGTGCACGCGCACGTCGCGCACACGGCGATCCAGATCCGGCAGCACCTCGGACTCATTGACCAGGTCGCGCCCGTCGAAGGTCAGGCGGCGCAGCGTCTGGTGCGCCAGTCCGCCGACCAGCAGGTCACCATCCCAGTCGGCAAAGGCCGGATCGCGCAGGATCGCCATGCCGGACGGGGCAATGGAAGGCGTCCAGTGATGCAGCGGTGACTCCATCCCCTCCTTCTCGGTCAGACCCTCGCCCACCTGGCCGCCACGGTATTCCTCGCCGTGGGTAATGACCGGCCAGCCGTAGTTCAGGCCGGGTTCGATGATGTTGACCTCGTCACCCCCGCGCGGGCCATGCTCGTTCTGCCAGAAGGTGCCGGTCTCGGGGTCCATCACCATGCCCTGCGGGTTGCGCACACCCCAGGCCCAGATCTCCGGGCGGGCGTCGGGTTCATCCACCAGCGGGTTGTCATCCGGCACCGAACCATCGTCATGCAACCGGATGATGCTGCCGATATGGGTGGAGGTGTCCTGCGCATGATCGCGATCGCCGCGGTCACCCACGCTGATGTACACGTACCCGGCCTGGTCAAACACGATGCGGCTGCCGAAGTGGCGGCCGCCGCTGACACCCGGCTCGGCGGTGAACAGTGTCTCCACGTCCTGCAGCTCGCCATCCTGGAAGCGCCCACGCGCCAGGCGGGTCGTCAGTCCGCCCTCCACGCTCGCCGAGTAGGTGAAGTACAGCCAGCGGTTGTCGGAGAAATTGGGGTGCAGCGCAAGATCCAGCAACCCGCCCTGGTTGCGCGCCTGCAGGTCGTCCGGCATCCCCGGGACCAGCGCGCCCCGCCCGTCGAAGGCCTCGGTGTCCTCGAACCAGCGCAGGGTGCCCGGGCGCTCGCTGATCAGTGCACCGCCTTCGGGCAGGAAGGCGATGGCCCAGGGGTGATTCAGTTCCTCGTGCAGCACGCTGACCTGCAGATCCTGCTGCCCGCCCTCCAGGCCCTCGGCCGAGACCCCGGAGGACCCGGTGCATGCCACCAGAAGGCCCACGGTCATGGGAACCACCGTTACACGTCCCAGGATATGTTTGCGCTTGCTCATGGCTCGCTCCTTGTTCGGTCCGATGTCCATTGGTACCTGTGTTCAGGCGGCGGGTTCCCTCGGCTGGCAGACAGGGCACCAGTACGTCGAGCGGCCGTGTTCGCCCAGCAGGGCATATTCGACCGGTGCGCCGCACTGCCGGCAGGGCTCGCCACGGCGGCCATAGACGTTCAGGAACGCCCCCTCCTCCGCGCGCTCGCGGGTGATGCGCGGACCCGGCTTCAAGTTGCGCCGCAGCAACCGCTCGGCATCGCGGTACAGCCCCGCCAGCACTCGCTGCGACACCTGCCCGAGAGGCCACAGCGGGTGACAGCCTTGCAGGAACAGTACCTCTGACTTGTAGATGTTTCCGATGCCCGCCGCCAGCGACTGATCCAGCAGCACATCCAGGATCGGGCGCGCCGGGTCCGCGACGGTCCGCACCCGCATGACCACGGCATCCAGGTCGATCGCCGGGTCCAGCAGATCAGGGCCGACACGGGCATCCAGACGCGGGACATCCGCCGCACCCGCCGTGCGCGGGCGCCACTGCAGCTCGCGAGGATGAAAGCAGACCAGTACCCGCTCCGGGAGGCTGAGGACGGCCCAGGCACTGGAGGCCGGCTTGTGCCAGGCGACACCCGGGGCGTACTGGTGCCAGGTCCCGTACATGCCCAGGTGGGTGCGCAACTGCCACGGCCGGCCATCCGCAGCTGCAAGATCCAGCAACAAGTGCTTGCCCCGGGCCTGCACGGTCCCGGCGGTCATCGCGCCATGCTCGAGCAACGGATCGCCGCGCCGGGTGCGGGTCGCTACCGCAGTCAGCGTTGCGCCCTCCAGTACCGGCCGCAACGCGGCGGCCAGCTTGTGGATCGTGTCGCCCTCGGGCATGAGGGCGGGATCAGCGCTCGCGCGCGGGGTACAGGCGCGGCTCGCCCTCGGGCCGGGTGCGGAACAGGCGCATGGACCACAGGTACTGCGCCGGGGCCTGCTCGATGCCACGCTCGATGGCGGCGTTCATCTGCCGCGCATCGACGGCATCATCCCCCGAGGGATAGTCTTCCAGGGGCGGCCACAGGCGCATCACGTACTGGTCCGCCGCCGCGTCATACCAGGCGAAGCTGGGCAGGACCGCCGCCTTCGACATGCGCGCCAGACGCGCCAGCGCGGTCAGCGTGGCCTTCTGCACACCGAAGAAATCCACGAATACTGCGCCCTCGGCGCCCAGGTCCTCGTCCGGCAGGTAATAGAAGAAGCGACCGCGCTTGAGCTGGCGAATGGCCGGGCGCAGGCCCTGGTCGCGGGCGAAGATATCGCCGGAATAGCGCGTGCGGCTGCGGTGGTTGATCCACTCCAGCACCGGGTTCTTCAGCGGCTTGGCGAAGGACACGCCGTCGAACATCTGACTCATGCGCACGCCGCCGTAATCCAGCCCCAGGGAATGCGGCGCCAGGATGATCACTGGCGTCCCGCCGGAGCGCAGGCGCTCGTAGTGCTCCAGACCCTCGATGCGAATGCGGGCGGCGTGCTGGCCGGGCTTGCCGAACCACAGCAACCCGTAGTCCAGCGCCGTCTGCGCCTGGTAGCGGTAATAGGCCTCCAGGCGCTGGGCGCGCTCCGCGGCGCTCATCGCCGGGAAGCACAGCTCCAGGTTCCGCTCGACCACCGCCCGACTGCGCCCGGCCAGCCGGCGAATCAGCCGGCCCAGCCCGCCGGCGAGACCGCGCACGGCCGGTCGCGGCAGCTCCTGCAGCACCCAGGCCAGGCCCAGCAACAGCCAGCTGCCCCAGTAACGCGGGGCGAAGTGCGCGGCGGTCAGCGGGGCCTGGTAGGCACCAGCGTCCTCGCGCCGCCCGGTTTCGTCGTCGACAGCGCTCATGCGCCCCCGGCACCGTCGGTGGGCCCGTCCGTGGCGGCCTGCTGCTTGCGGGCGCGCTTGGCGTAGACCTCCATCTCCTTCGCGGCCTGCAGATCACCCTTCTCGGTGGCCACGCGGATACCGCGCTCGCAGGTGGACAGGGCCGACTCGGGGCGCTCCAGCTCCACCAGCGTCTTCGCCAGCAGCTTCCAGGCCGCGGAATAACCGCCGTCCAGATCCAGCGCCCGCTGCAGATGGGGCACTGCGGCCTCCAGCTGGCCATCGGTCGCCAGGGCATTGCCCAGCGAGAAACGCAGCATGGCGGAATCCTGACCGCCGTCGAGCATATTCTGGAAGCGTTCGATCATGTCGCTCATGGGGTACCTCCCTCGGCGCGTGCCGATACGTACAGTCAGGCTAACGCCGCCAGAAGGCGGGCGACAGAAGCACCAGCACGGTAAAGATTTCCAGGCGCCCCATCAGCATCGCAACCACCAGGACCCACTTGCTGAAATCGTTGATCGACTGGAAGTTGGGCCCGACCTCGCCCAGACCGGGGCCCAGGTTGTTCAGCGAAGCGGCCACTGCCGAGAACGCGGTCACCTGATCCAGACCGGATGCCATCAGCCCCAGCATCATCACTACGAACACCATCACGTAGGCCGCCAGGAAGCCCCACACCGCCTGCACGACGCGATCCGGGGCCTCCTTCCCGTTGACCTTCACGGCGATCCGCGCGTGCGGGTGGATCAGACGCTTGATCTCGCGCAGCCCCTGCTTCACCAGCAACAGCACGCGCACCACCTTCATGCCACCACCGGTGGAACCGGTACAGCCACCGATGAACGACAGGAGGATCAACAACACAGGCAGGAAACCGGGCCACAGGTAGAAGCTGTCTGTGGCATAGCCCGTCGTGGTCGCAATGGACACGACATGGAAGACCCCGCGGCGCAATGCATCCCCGAACTGATCGGTAAACCCGCTCCAGAGCATGAAACCGACCACCAGGACGATCGCCGAGCCGAGCACCAGGAGGTAGGCGCGTAACTCCTCGTCCCGCCGGTAAGGCTTCCAGGTCGCGCGGTGCAGCACCAGAAAGTGGAGAGCAAAGTTCATCCCGCCCAGAACCATGAACGCGATGGCGACCATCTCGATCGCCACGGAGTCGAAATGACCGATGCTGGCGTCATAGGTCGAAAAGCCACCAATCGCCACGGTGGTGAAGGAGTGCGCGATCGCATCGAAGGCATCCATGCCGGCGGCCCAGTAGGCCAGCGCGCAGGCCACGGTCAGGCCCAGGTAGATGTACCAGAGGTTGCGCGCGGTCTCGGCGATTCGCGGCGTCAGCTTGTTGTCGCGGATCGGCCCCGGAGTCTCGGCCTTGAACAGCTGCATGCCGCCCACGCCCAGCAGCGGCAGGATGGCCACCGCGAGCACGATGATCCCCATGCCGCCCATCCATTGCAGCTGCTGGCGATACCACAGCAGCGCCCGCGGCAGATCATCCAGCCCGGTCAGCACCGTGGCGCCGGTCGTGGTCAGCCCGGACATCGACTCGAAGGCGGCATCGGTGAAGGACACCTGCAGGCTCGGGTCGAGGTACAGCGGTGTCGCCCCGGCGATCCCCAGCCCCAGCCAGAACAGCACCACCAGGATGAAGCCGTCGCGCGCCTGCAGCTCCTGGCGCATGCGGTACAACGGCGCCCACAGCAGCCCGCCCATCAGCAACAGGAGGGCGAAGGCCTGCAGGAACACGTACGCGGTGGACTCCCCGTACAGAAAGCCGATGGCCGCCGGCGGCAGCATCGCCAGACTGAACAGCGTCAGCAGGACACCCAGCAGCCGGGCCGTGGAGGCGAGATGGAGCATCCGCGCGCTCCGCCTAGGGAAACACTGATGAATGTACGCACTCGCGCTCGAGTCGCTTTTGCGTGCGAACAAGGCGCGGTGACTGCCGTGCAGTCATTCTGCACAAGGGAACCGCAACGCCGTGCGCGCGCAAAAGCGGCCGAGCCCCGCGGGGTTGGTAACCCAGGTTCCCCGATCCTGCGTTGCGGCCCTTGCCGGTAGAACCACTACCGGCTGCGCACCGCGCCTTGTCTCGGAAAACCTGGGATACCAACGCGAGTGTGTACATTGATCAGTGTTTCCCTAAAAGAACAGCGCCGTGGGCTGGAACAGGCGCTGCACCTGCTTCACCTTGCGCCGATCGGTCACGAACAGAATCACGTGGTCGCCGGCTTCGATGACCGTGTCGCGATGGGGGATGATGACCTCCTCGCCCCGCACCACCGCTCCGACGCGAGTGCCCTCGGGAAAGTCGATCTCGTCGATCCGGCGGCTGACCACCTGCGACGTCCGGGCATCGCCGTTGACCACGGTCTCGATCGCCTCGGCCGCACCGCGGCGCAGGGCATGCACGGTGGCGGTTCCGCCCTCGCGCACCCGCGCCAGCAGCGCACCGATGGTCGCCTGCTGTGGCGAGATCGCGACATCGATGGTCCCGCTTTGCAGCAGGTCCACGTAGCTCGGCCGATTGATCAGCGACATCACCTTGCGCACGCCCCAGCGCTTGGCCAGCATCCCGGCGAAGATGTTCGCCTGGTCGTCGTTGGTGACCGCGCAGAACACGTCGCTGTGCTCGACGTTGATGGATTCGAGGAAGCGGTCATCCGAGCTGTCCCCGTGCAGCACCAGCACATTGCTGGGTAGCGTCCGCGCCAGATGATCGGCACGTTCGGAATCGCGTTCGATCACCTTGACCCGGTAGCGCTTGCTAAGCGTCTCGGCCAGGCGCTCGCCGATGTTGCCGCCACCGGCCACCATGATCCGCTTGTAGGGCTTTTCCAGCTTGCGCAGCTCCGAGGTCACCGCGCGGATGTTCTTCTTCGCCGCGACGAAGAACACCTCGTCATCGGCCTCGATCACCGTGGAACCATCCGGCTGGATCGAGCGATCCTTGCGGAAGATCGCGGCCACCCGGGTCTGGATGCCCGGCATGTCGTTTTGCAGATTCTTCAGCTCGTGCCCGACCAGCGGGCCACCGTAGTAGGCGCGCACCCCCACCAGCGAAACTCGGCCCTCGGCGAATTCCAGCACCTGGAGCGAACCGGGGTGCTCGATCAGGCGCTGGATGTGGCTGGTCACGATGGCCTCGGGCGAGATCAGCATGTCCACCGGCATCGCGTCCTGGGCAAACAGCGCCGGGGTCTCGTGGTAGTCGCGGGCCCGCACCCGGGCGATCTTGGTCTCGATATTGAACAGCGTGGAGGCCACCTGGCAGGCGACCATGTTGGTCTCGTCCGAGTTGGTGACCGCGATCAGCATGGACGCGTCCTGCGCACCGGCTGCCTCCAGCACCGAGGGGTGCGCGGCAAAGCCGTGCACGGTCTTGATGTCGAAACGATCCTCCAGCTCCGCCAGCATCTCGGCGCGGTAATCGACCACCGTAATGTCGATCCCGTCGGCGCTCAGCGCCTCCGCCAGCGACTGACCGACCTGCCCGGCCCCGAGGATGATGATGTGCTTCATGCGTCTCCCGTCCCGGAGCAGGTTCAGCTATCGGATTTCACGCGCTTGGGGTCGATCCCCAGCGCCTTGAACTTGCGGTACAGGTGCGTGCGCTCCAGCCCCACCCGTTCCGCCAGGCGCGTCATGTTGCCCTCGGAGCGCTCCAGCTGTTGCTGCAGGTATTCGCGCTCGAACTGTTCGCGCGCCTCGCGCAGCGGCAGATCGGGGATGGCGACCGTCCCCTCGCCGCCCTCCTCGGCGCGCTGCGGCTGCCCGCTAAGGGTACGTTCCACCTCGTCGCGGGTGATCTCGTCGCCGGAGCCCAAAATCATCAGCCGCTGCACCAGGTTGCGCAGTTCGCGCACGTTGCCCGGCCAGTGGTACTGCTGCAGCCGTTCCAGGGCCGGACGCTGGAAGGCGCGCGGCGGCAGCCCCTCCTGCTGGTGCAGGTGGCGCATATGACACTCCAGCAGTTCCGGGATGTCTTCGGGGTGCTCGCGCAGGGGCGGGATGGTCAGTGGCAGGACATTCAACCGGTAGTACAGGTCCTCGCGGAAGTGGCCCTGCTTGACCGCCTCGGCCAGGTCGTACTGACTCCCTGCGATCACGCGCACGTTCACGCTGATGGGCTGGTTGCCGCCGATGCGGGTGATGCGCTGGGTATCCAGCGCATGCAGCAACCGCCCCTGGGTCTGCAGATCCATCTCCGCGACCTCGTCCAGGAACAGCACGCCACCCGCCGCCTGCTCCAGCAGCCCATAGCGCACATGTTCTCCCTGCTCGCTGCCGAACAGCTCGGCGATCGCCTCCTCGCCCGAGAGCGACCCCACCGAGACCACGATGAACGGGCTTTCGCGGCGCGCGCTGCGTGCATGCAGCAGCCGCGCGAAGGTCTGCTTGCCAACGCCTGGCTCACCGGTGATCAGCACCCAGGTATCGTGCTGCGCCATGCGCTGCACCTGGTCGCGCAGGTTCACCATGGTGGCGCTGTCGCCCACCGGGTCGGCCACCGTACCGGCGTGGCGCTTCAGGCCCACGTTCTCGCGCTGCAGGCGTGCGGCCTCCAGGGCATTGTTCAGGGTGATCAGCAGCTTGTCGATGGACAACGGCTTCTCGATGAAGTCGTAGGCACCCAGGCGCGTGGCATCCACAGCGGTCTCGACGTTGCCGTGACCGGAAATCATCACCACCGGGCAGGGCAGCCCCTCGTCATCGCCCCACTCCTTGAGCAGGGAGATCCCGTCACCGTCCGGCATCCAGACATCCAGCAGGATCAGGTCCGGGCGGCGACTGCGACGCTGTGCCTTGGCCTCGGCCACGGAGCCGGCGAGTGCTACCTGATAGCCCTCGTCCTCCAGCACATCCTGCAGCAGCATGCGGATGTCCGGCTCGTCGTCGACCACGAGTATGTAGGCTTCGCTCATTCGGGCTCCTCGTGAACCACCGGACCATGCTCCACCGGGATGCGGATGCGGAAGACCGCCCCGCCCGGCCCGGACTCTGCATTATGGCACTCAATCATGCCGCCATGCTCCTCCACGATCTTCTGCGCGACGGCCAGACCGAGACCGGTTCCACGCGGCTTGTCGGTGGTGTAGGGCTCGAAGATACGCTCGAGGAACTCCGGCTTGATGCCCGGGCCGGTGTCGATCACACGCAATTCGATATGCGGCCCGGCCGAGTCGTCGAGATACGCCGTGGCGACATGCACCTCCATGTCCTCGTGGCCCTCGCCCGCCTCCAGGGCGTTCTTGATCAGGTTGTGCAGCAACTGGCGCAGACGCCCGGCGTCGCCATGGATTCGCGGCAGGGATGCATCCAGCGTGACATCGACGCGCGAGCGCCCGTCCTGGTCCAGGTACAACTCGCAGACGTCCCGGATCAGCTGGTTCAGATCCACCGACGCGCGCTCCAGCTGCGGGGCCTGGGCATAGTCGCGGAAGGCGTTGACCAGGGTCTTCATCGCCTCCACCTGCTGCACGATGGTACCGGTGGCGCGATCCAGCACCTCGCGATCCGCCCCCTCCAGCACCTTGCCCAGACGCCGCGACAGGCGCTCGGCGGACAGCTGGATCGGGGTCAGCGGGTTCTTGATCTCGTGCGCCAGGCGGCGCGCAACCTCGCCCCAGGCGGCGTCACGCTGGGCCTTCAGGAACTCGGTCATGTCGTCGAACACGATCGCGTGCAGACCGCGGCTGGACCCCGAGGTCGGCAGCCACACGGCACGGGTCATCAGCACCTTGCGCCCGCTACGGGTAAACACCACCACCTGGCGCGACCATTCTTCTTCCTGGCGCACCAGGGCATCGCTGATCGCCTCGAAAAACTGCGCCACCAGCGGGCACTCGGCGCCCACCTCCGACATCACCCGGGTGCGCGCCCGCTGCAGGTCGCACTCCAGGATCTCGCTGGCCGCGGCGTTCGCGGTACGCAGGCGCAGGCTGCCATCCAGCGCCAGCACGCCGGAGCGCAAGTGTTGCAGCACGCTCTCCAGGTAGGCGCGCTCGGCGTCCAGCAGGCGGCGGTTGCGTTCCGCCTCGTCGCGCGCCTCGTTCAGGGTGCGCGTCATGGTATTGAACGACTGCACCAGGAAACCCAGCTCGTCGGCGCGCTGCACCGCCAGGCGGGTGCTGTAGTCGCCCTGGGCGACCATGCGTGTGCCCTGCACCAGGTCGGAGATCGGGCGCACCATGCGCCGCGCCACCAGCAGCCCGGCCCAGAGCGCGGCCATCAGCGAGATCGCCAGCGCCAGTGACAGGGTGAACACAAAGCCCTGGATCATCGGCCCGCGCAGGTAGGCGAATTCGCGATAGTCGGCGAAGGCGTCCTGCACCCGTAGCGACAACGCGCTCATGCGCGGGTCCACGGGATAGATACCCTGCAGGATACGGTTCTCCGAGCCCGGGCGGCGGCTGCTGGTGGTGGCCACCACGCGGATGATCAGCGAGCCGTCGGGCTGCGGCTCCAGCCGCGAATACGGCTGTTCCGGGCGTACCCGCATCAGAATGTCGGACCCGGGCGGGGTCGGCAGACGACGGATTGGGCTGTCGGTGCTGGAGGCGATGATGCGGTTGTTGGAGCCGACCAGGGTCAGCTCCTGCGCCCCGACCTGGCGGCGATAGTCGTTCAGGGCCAGCGGCACCAGCCCCTCCGAGACCCCCTCGAGATCGCTCATCAGTTCCTGGGTCTCGTTCGCCAGCTGGCGCACCCGCAGATCCAGCGACGAGCGCGACAGCTCCAGCGCATCCTCCAGCGCCGACTCCACGCGCACGTCGAACCAGGAATCCACGCCCTCGTTCAGGAACTTGAAGGAGAAGTAATAGACAACGGACACCGGCAGCACCGCCACCAGCATGAACACCGCAACCAGGCGCAGGGTCAGCCGGCTGCCGGGGACCCCGCGGCGATACTGGATCGCCATGCGCGCGACCTGATAGATGATCAGCCCGCCCAGCGCCACCAGCACGGCGACGTGGAACACCAGCAGCCACAGGAACAGCTGCTCGAAGCGCGCCTGGTTCTGCGCGGCATCGCCCATCACCACCAGCGAGGTCAGCAGCAGCACGAACAGGAGCCCGATGCCGAACAGCCCCCACGGGAAGCCCCTTAGGGAAACGCTGATCAACGTACACCCTCGCGTTGGTAACCCAGGTTTTCCGAAACAAGGCGCGGTCCGCAGCCGGTAGCCATTCTATCGGCAAGGGCCGCAACGCCGGATCGGGGAACCTGGGTTACCAACCCCACGAACCATTGAAAGCAGGGGCTCGGCCGCCCGTTGTGATCAAAAACGGGCCTGCGCACGGCGTTGCGGCACCCTTGTGCAGAATGACTGCACGGCGGTCGCCGCGCCTTGTTCGCACGCAAAAGCGACGAAGCAGCGAGCGCGTACGTTGACCAGCTTTTCCCTAATCCAGCGACCATCGCCGCCACTCCTGTCGTGTCGTCAGATCACCGCGCAACCCGGCATCCAGCTGCAGGGGCAGAGGCAGCGCCGAGTACACCAGCATCAGGCGTGCCGCCAGGTCGAACTCCCCGGGATTCGGGCGCGCCGAAGCGGGAATGCCATCCAGGCGCAGCCGGCCCAGCCGCCGGGCGACCTGGTCCAGGGCATCCCCCAGGGTCGGTTTCAGATCCATGCGCTCGTCGGTCACCGCGGTTACCAGGTAATGCCGGTTCAGCGCAAAGTATTGCAGCTGGACCCGGCGGGTCTCGCTCGCCAGGGTGTCGCGCCCCACCCGGCGACCGCGCTCCAGACGGGTTTCCGCCTCGAACTCCAGGATCACTCCGTTGGCCAGGGCATCTTCAAGCACGGCGGGCAGACGCATGTCGATATCGAGACGCACCAGCACGGTGGTGTCGTCCAGCCACAGGTGATTGGCGCCGCGGATCTCCACCGCCGCGGCCGGCACAGGCAGCGCCAGCAGAGCAAACAGGCAGCACAGCGCCACGAAGGGCCCGCGCCACGGGGAGGCGCCGCTCGGCATCAGGGGGCCTGCTTCTCCAGGAGCGCATAGTAGAAGCCATCACCGCCCTCGAGACCCAGCGGCAGCGACACGCCGACCTCGCGCGGCCGGCCTCCGGGGATCCCCGCATCGCCGTTCACGGGAAGCACCCGCGCATCCGCGGTCGCGGCCACGAACGGGGCCACAACGGCCTCGTTTTCCGGCGACAGCAACGAGCAGGTGGCATACAGCAGCCGCCCGCCCGGGCGCAGCAGCTGCCAGGCGCCGGCCAGCAGGCGGGCCTGCTCCGCCGCCAGGCGCGGGATGTCCTCGGCTCGACGCAGGGTCTTGATATCCGGATGACGCCGGATCACGCCGGTGGCAGAACAAGGCACGTCCAGCAGGATCGCGTCGAAGGCCTGGCCGTCCCACCAGTCGTCGGCGGCCTCCAGGTCGGCGGCGACCAGCCGGGCGTCGAAGCCCAGCCGGTCGAGATTCTCGCGCACCTGCTCCAGGCGTTCCGGGTCGTTGTCCAGCGCGGTGAGGTCCAGTTGGCCACCGGCGCGCTCCAGAAGGTGCCCGGTCTTGCCGCCCGGAGCCGCACAGGCATCCAGCACCCGCTCCCCCGGCTGCGGATCCAGCAGTTGCCCGGCCCATTGCGCCGAGGCGTCCTGGACCGACAGCGCCCCGTCGGCAAACCCCGGCAGCGCCCCGACGTCGACCGGATTTTCCAGGGTCAGCGCGCTGGCGAGCACCGGGTGCGGCCGCGCCGGCGTCCCCGCAGCGGCCAGCGCCTCCAGCGCCGCCTCGCGGCTGCCGCGCTGCAGGTTCACCCGCAGGGTCATCGGCGCCGGCAGCGTCGAGGCCTCCAGCAACGCCTCCCAGTCCTCAGGCCAGGCGTCGCGAATCGCCTCCAGCAGCCACGCCGGAACCGCATAGCGCAGGCCCGGCTCCGCCTCGATCCGGGCGGCCAGTGCATCCTGCTCGCGCAGGGCACGGCGCAGAACCGCGTTGATCAGCCCCACCGCGCCGGGTCGATGGATCTCGCGCGCCAGCTCGGCCGTCTCGCGCACCGCCGCATGATCCCGCGTACCGAAATGCAGCACCTCGGCCAGGCCCTGCGCCAGCAGCACGCCGATCACGGCATCCTTCTTGCGCAGCGGCCGCTCGAGAAACCCGCCGACCAGGCCCTCCAGCTGCGGATACCAGCGCAGGGTGGTGTAGGCCAGGGCCTGCACCCAGGCGGCATCGCGCGGCGCGAGCCCCTCGGTCACCAGCTCCACCGCCCGGGTCAGCGACTGCCCCTGCAGCACCACGCGTTCGACCGCCTCCAGCGCACGCTGACGCGGCGAACGCGAATCCACCCGCGAGGGCACCACACGCTTTTGCTTGCCTGCCATCAGACCGCCCCCGTCAGGGTCTGGCCAACCAGATCGGCATTACGAGCCCAGTCGGCCGCCGCGACCGGGCGACGTCCCGGCAGCTGCACCGTTTGCAGCCGCAGGATGCCGTCGCCCGTGGCCACGTCGACGCCGTCCACTCCAGCATTTCGAATCGTCCCCGGCGCCGCATCGGCCGGTTCGGCAAGAGGGGTCGCGTTAAACACCCGCACCACCTGCCCCTGCCAGCCGGTCTGGGCCACCGGCCAGGGGTTGAAGGCACGTACCTGGCGATCCAGGGCGACGGCCGGTTGCGACCAGTCCATCCAGGCCTCCTGTTTCTCCAGCTTGCGGGCATAGGTGGCCTGCGCATCATCCTGCGGCAAGGGGGCGGACTCGCCAGCGGCGATCGCCGGGAGCTGCTCGACCAGCAGTTCGGCGCCTTCACGGGCGAGGATGTCGTGCAGGCTTCCAGTCGTGGTCTCCGGCGTGATCGGGACACGGCGGCAGGCATGCACCGGGCCGGTATCCAGCCCCGGGGCCATCTGCATCAGGCAGACCCCGGTCTCGGCATCCCCCGCGAGGATGGCACGATGAATCGGCGCCGCGCCGCGCCAGCGCGGCAGCAACGAGGCATGGATATTGAGACCGCCCAACGGCGGGATCGCGAGCACCGCGCGCGGCAGGATCAGCCCGTAGGCCGCCACGATCAGGATATCCGGGCGCCAGGCCGCGAGCGCCGCCTGGGCCTCAGGGGATTTGAGGCTCTCCGGCTGCACCACCGGCAGCCCCGCGGCCTCGGCGACCTGCTTGACCGGGCCGGGGCGCAACTTGCGCCCGCGCCCCGCCGGGCGGTCCGGCTGGGTGTAGACCGCGACCGGCGCATGCCCGCTCTCGATCAGGGCCTGCAGCGCCGGGACTGCAAAATCGGGTGTCCCGGCATAGACGATGCGCAGGGAGTCGACGTCCGTGTCCGCCACCCCCATCAGACCGCGGGGACCGCGGCCTTGTCACCCGCCCCGGTGCGGACGCCCTGCTTCTCCAGCTTCTTGCGAATGCGGCCGCGCTTCAGGCTGGACAGGTAATCGACGAACAGCTTGCCGTCGAGGTGGTCAATCTCGTGCTGGATGCACACCGCGAGCAGCCCGTCGATGTCCAGCTCGAAGGGCTGGCCATCGCGCCCCAGGGCGCGCACGCGGATGCGGTCGGCACGCTGCACCTTTTCGTAGAAACCGGGCACGGACAGGCAACCCTCGTCCATCTCCTCCTCGCCGGAGGTTTCCAGGATCTCGGGGTTGATCAGGGCATGTGGCGCGCTCTGATCATCGGAGATATCCGCCACCAGCACACGCTTTTGCACGTTGATCTGGGTGGCCGCCAGGCCGATGCCCGGGGCCTCGTACATGGTCTCGAACATGTCGTCCACCAGGGTACGGATCTCGTCATCCACCTCGGCGACCGGCTCGGCCTTCAGGCGCAGCCGGGGATCGGGGAAGTGCAGGATTTCACGCTTGGCCATGAAAAAACCTCAAACTTTGTACTGTACAGACGTCGCAATTCTGCTAACGTTGGACCGCAATATCCGCGGAGTTGCGTCATCCGAATGGGGCCGGGCCACAGGAAGGCTCGGGGAGCGCGCGGACCTGACAGGGGACACCAAAATGTACAAGACCAGGGCCACCACGACCTTCGTTCTGCCGGGCATTCTCTTCAGTGTAACGCTGTTGCTGAGCGCCTGCGCGGCCACGCCAGAGAATGGCAGCGCCGAAACGGCCACATCCGGCACCAGCGAAACGCAAGCTGCCGCCCGTGAGTCGCGCAACGCACTGGAACAACGCAGCTCCGCCGAGGCCGAGCCGGAGATCCGCGAATCCGCGCCGGAACGCTACGTCGTCAAGAAGGGCGACACGCTCTGGGATATCTCCGCGATGTTCCTGCAGGACCCCTGGTACTGGCCGGAGATCTGGCTGGTCAACCCCGAGATCGAGAACCCCCACCTGATCTATCCGGGTGACGTGCTGAGCATTCATTACGTGGATGGCCAGCCGCGCATCATGGTCGACGGCGGCCCGCGCGTGCGCCCGACCCATCGCCTGTCGCCCGAGGCCCGGGTGGTGGAGCGCGACGAGGACATCTCCCCCATCTCCACCCTGCAGTCGTTCATGTTCCGGCCGCAGGTGCTGGACGAAGAGACCCTGGAGAACGCGCCCTATGTCCTCGCCTCGCAGGACGAGCGCGTGATCTTCGGCCCCGGTGACCGCGTCTACGTGCGCAACGCCGAAGACACCGAACAGTACGAGCTCTACCACATCGTGCGCCACGACGGCATGCTGATCGACCCGGATACCGGCGAGGAGCTGGGCGTCGCGACCCTGCCGGTGGGCGAGGCGGAGATCATCGAGCCGGGCAACGTCGCCCGCGCCGATATCCGCAAGGGCGAACGCGAGGCGATCCGTGGCGACCGCCTGGTACCGTACGCCGAAGAGCAGGATCGGCTGTTCGACATTGGCCGCGCGCCGGCCGGCGCCGAGGGCACGATCATCTCGCTGTTCGACGCCATCAGCCAGATCGGCCAGCTCCAGGCCGCAATCATCAACCGCGGCGAGCGCGACGGCATCGAGAACGGTCAGGTCTTTGCGGCCTTCACCGCCGGACGCGAGGTCCGCGACCCGATCAGTGATCGCGCCAACGACGTCGTCACCCTGCCGGAAGAAGAAGTCGGCACCGTGATGGTCTTCCAGACCTTCGAGAAGGTCTCCTACGTGCTGGTAACCGAGGCCGAACGCACCCTGCGCGAGGGTGACAAGGTTCGCGCCCCCTGACCGGACTTGCGGCCCGGCTTCATGCGTGATGCCGGAACGGCGGCCGCTCCGCACCAGGACTGGCTACGCCTGATCAACACCCCTGGCCTCGGCCCGCGGCGCATGCTGCAACTGGTCGAGGCCTTCGGCACTCCGGGCCACGCCCTCGGCGCCCCGGCCGCCGAATGGCAGCGTGCGGGCATCGACCTCAAGCTGGACGATGCCGCGCGCCAGGCCCGCGACAAAGGGGCCGAAGCCGACCGGGCCTGGCTCGATGCCGATCCCCGGCATCACCTCCTGTGCCTCGACGACCCCGCCTATCCGCCCCTGCTGGCCGAGCTCCCCGACCCACCGCCGGTGCTGTACCTGAACGGCAACCCGGAACTTCTGCGCGCCCCGCAAGTGGGGATCGTCGGCAGCCGCGAGGCGACCCCGCAGGGCGAGCGCCTGGCCAGCGAATTCGCGCGCGAGCTGGCCACGGCCGGGCTCACGGTCACCAGCGGCCTGGCGCGCGGCATCGACGGCGCGGCCCACGAGGGCGCCCTGGCCGCGCCCGGCGGGCGCACCATCGCGGTGGTCGCCACCGGGCCCGACCGCATCTACCCCGCCCAGCATCGCCGGCTCGCCCATCGCATCGCGGACCATGGCCTGGTCGTTTCACTATGGCCCACTGACACCCGGCCGCTGGCGCGGAACTTCCCGCAGCGAAACCGGGTGATCAGTGGGCTTTCGCTGGCTACGCTGGTCGTGGAGGCGGCCCTGAAGAGCGGGTCGCTGATCACCGCGCGCCTGGCCGCCGAGCAGGGGCGTCAGGTCTATGCGGTCCCCGGCTCGGTGCTCAGCCCGGCCAGCCGCGGCTGCCACCGGCTGATCCGCGACGGCGCCCAGCTGGTGGAGTCGGCCGACGAGATCCTCGACGACCTCGCGGACTGGCTGGGCGTGGCGCCCAACGCCCCGGTTGTCGCGGCCGAATCCGCCAGCGAACCGCTGGACCCGGAGCAGGAACGCGTGCTGAACGCGATGGGTTTCGACCCGGTCCCACTGGAAACCCTGCGCGAACGCACCAAATTGACCATCGAACAGCTTTCATCCATGCTGGTTTTGCTTGAACTCCATGGCCGCGTGGCCGCTCTCGACCACGGGCGTTACCAGCGCCTCGACGCAGGATCCCCCGAATCATGAACGAGAACGTGCTGGATGTGCTCATGTATCTCTTTGAGCACACCATCGACGAGGAATCCGACGAGGAGCCGGACCGCTCGGAACTGGAGCGCCACCTGGTGGAGGCCGGTTTCGCTCGGCGCGAGATCGATCGCGCCCTCGGCTGGCTGGACCGCCTGATGAGCGAGGCCCCGCTGGCAGGCCGCGGCGGGGACGGTGCCGCCCAGCGGATTTACGCCCCCGAGGAGCGCAAGCGCCTGGACACCGAGTCTCACGGCTTCCTGCTGCACCTGGAGCAGAACGGCCTGCTGACCGCGGGCACCCGCGAGCTGGTGCTGGATCGCGTCATGGAGCTGGATGCCGAGGAGATCGACCTCGACCAGCTGCGCTGGGTGGTGTTGATGGTGCTGTTCAACCAGCCCGACGACGCGATCGCCTATTCCCGCCTGGAAGAGGTCATGCGCGACGACTCGGGCCCCAGTGCCGTGGATTATCTGCACTGACTTCACCGTCTTTCGATGGTTACGCGGTAGCCACGGGCGTTTTCCTCATCTAGTCTTTAGCGCCCGTGAACCCGGTTGCATGCTTGCAACCGCCACCGCCCCGACACGGAACCCGCTGCCACGGAGACGGTCCCGAGCCACATGAGCAAGCACCTCGTCATTGTAGAGTCCCCCGCCAAGGGCAAGACCATCGAGAAGTACCTGGGTCCCGACTACCAGGTCCTCGCCTCGTATGGCCACGTACGCGATCTCGTACCCAAGGAGGGCGCGGTGGATCCGGAAGACGGCTTCCGGATGAAGTACGACATCATCGAGCGCAGCGAGAAACAGATCGAGGCGATCGCCAAGGCGCTGAAGAAGTCCGACGACCTGATCCTCGCGACTGACCCCGACCGTGAAGGCGAGGCGATCTCCTGGCACCTCCACGAGGTCCTGCGCGAACGCGGCCTGCTGGAAAACCGCGACGTGCACCGGGTGGTGTTCCACGAGATCACCAAGAAGGCGATCCAGGAAGCGATCGAGCACCCGCGCGACCTGGCCCAGCCGCTGATCGACGCCCAGCAGGCGCGCCGCGCGCTGGACTACCTGGTCGGCTTCAACCTCTCGCCGCTGTTGTGGCGCAAGATTAAGCGCGGCCTGTCCGCCGGGCGCGTGCAGAGCCCGGCCCTGCGCATGATTGCCGAGCGCGAGAACGAGATCGAGGCCTTCGTCGCCCGCGAGTACTGGACGCTCGACGCCCTGACCGAACGCCAGGGCCAGTCGTTCACCGCGCGCCTGACCCACCTGGACGGCAACAAGCTGGACCAGTTCGACCTCAACAGCACCGAACTGGCGCACGACGCCCAGAAACGCCTGACCGACGCCGCCAGCGGCGAGCTCCGGGTCGCCAAGGTCGAGAAGAAGCAGCGCCGCCGCAACCCGGCCGCGCCGTTCACCACCTCGACCCTGCAGCAGGAGGCCTCGCGCAAGCTCGGCTTCACCGCCAGCCGCACCATGCGCACCGCCCAGCAGCTCTACGAGGGAATCGACCTCGGCTCCGGCGCGATCGGCCTGATCACCTACATGCGTACCGACTCTGTGGCCCTGGCCGGCGAGGCGATCGGCGAAATCCGCGGTCTGATCGAGGAGCGCTACGGGGCCAACAATGTCCCCGACAGCCCGCGGCAGTACAAGACCAAGTCCAAGAACGCGCAGGAGGCCCACGAGGCCATCCGCCCGACCTCCGTGCGCCACGTGCCGAACGAGATACGCGACCGCCTGAGCAGCGACCAGGCACGCCTGTACGACCTGATCTGGAAGCGCACCGTCGCCTGCCAGATGATCCACGCGACCTTCGACACCGTCGCTGCTGACCTGGTCCCGGGCGAGACCCAGCACCAGTTCCGCGCCACCGGCTCCACCCTGGTCGATCCCGGCTTCATCGCGGTCTACCAGGAGGGCCGCGACGACACGCAGGACGATGACGAGGACAAGCGCCTGCCGGAAATGGCCGAGGGCGACAGCGTCAAACTGAACGAAGTCACCGCCGACCAGCACTTCACCGAGCCGCCGCCGCGCTACACCGAGGCCAGCCTGGTGAAGACGCTGGAGGAATACGGGATCGGCCGCCCCTCCACCTACGCCAGCATCATCTCCACCCTGCAGTCGCGCGAGTACGTGGAGATGGATGGCAAGCGCTTCATCCCGACCGACACCGGCCGGATCGTGAACAGCTTCCTGACCCAGCACTTCGACCGCTACGTGGACTACGACTTCACCGCGAAGCTGGAAGACGAGCTGGATGCCATCTCGCGCGGCGAGAAGGACTGGGTCCCGGTGCTGGAAGCGTTCTGGGGCGACTTCCGCGACCGGGTGAAGGAAAAAGAAGAGAACGTGACCCGCGCCGAGGCCGTGCAGTCGCGCGAGCTGGGCCCCGACCCGCAAAGCGGGCGCCCGGTCAGCGTACGCCTGGGCCGCTTCGGACCGATCGTGCAGATCGGCACCAAGGACGACGAGGAGAAGCCGCGCTTCGCCGGCCTGCTGCCCGGGCAGAAGATGGACAAGGTCACCCTCGAGGAGGCGCTGGAGCTGTTCAAGCTGCCGCGCGATCTCGGCGAGACCCCCGAGGGCGAACCGGTGATGGTCAACATCGGCCGCTTTGGCCCGTACGTGAAGTACGGCTCCAAGTACGCGTCGCTGGGCCCGGACGACGATGTCTGGACCATCGAGCTGCCACGCGCGCTGGAGGTTGTCGCCGAGAAGAAGAAAAAGGACGCCGAACGCTTCATCAAGAGCTTCGACGCGGAAGGCATCCAGGTCCTGAACGGGCGCTACGGCCCCTACGTGACCGACGGCAACAAGAACGCCAAGATCCCGAAAGAGACCGACCCCAAGTCCCTGACGCTGGAACAGTGCCAGGAACTGATCGCCGCCGCCCCGGAACGCAAGGGCCGCGGACGCAAGGGGGCGGCCAAGTCCACGGGCAAGACCGCTGCCAAGTCCTCTAGCAAGGCCGAGGGCAAGACCGCCAGCAAGACGTCGGCCAAGTCGACATCCGCGAAGAAACCGGCGACCAAGAAGAAGGCCACCGCCAGCAAGACGGGCGCGAAGAAGACCACCGCCAAGAAGACCCCGGCGAAGAAGTCGTCTACTGCGAAGTCCGCCGGCGCTGGCGACAACCGCCTGAGTGCCGAGCCCTCCGGCGATCGTGGATCGGAATAACGCCCCGCTGCTGACCGCCGAGATCGATCCCGTCGCGCACCACGTGCGCGACGGCGGGGTGATTGCCTACCCCACCGAGGCGGTCTTCGGCCTTGGCTGCCGCCCGGACGCGCCGGAGGCGATCCAACGGATCCTGACACTGAAGGGTCGACCGGCAGCCAAGGGGCTGATCGTGGTCAGCGACCGGCTCGACCGCCTTGCCCCCTGGCTGGCCCCGCTGCCCGCCGACCGCCAGGCCGAGATCGACGCCAGCTGGCCCGGCCCCACAACCTGGCTGCTACCCGTAACCCCTGACTGCCCCACCCTGCTGTGTGGCGAACACGACAGCCTGGCCGTGCGCGTAACCGCCCATCCAGCCACACGTGCGCTGTGCGCCGCCGTCGACAGCGCGCTGGTCTCGACCAGCGCGAACCGCGCCGGCGCGGAGCCCTGCCGCACCTGGGATTGCGTTACCTCACAACTCGGGGCGGGCATCGATGCGATCCTGCAGGCAGAATGTGGCGGGCGCGACGCCCCCAGCGCGATCCGCGACGCCCGCACCGGGGCCTGGCTCCGGGGTGGACCGGACCCCGACGCGAACACCGACCACTGAACAACCGGGACGCAGCATGAGCCAGGACAACGTCTCCATCGAGCGCGTAATCGACTACCTGCAGGGCCTGCAGGACCGCATCTGCCAGGGCCTCGAGGGCCTGGACGGCCGGGCCCGCTTCGAGGAGGACGCCTGGGAGCGCCCCGCTGGCGGCGGCGGGCGCACCCGCGTGCTGCACGAGGGCGCGGTGTTCGAGCAGGCCGGGGTGAATTTCTCCCACGTGATGGGCGACAACCTCCCGGCCTCGGCCACCGCCCACCGACCGGAGATGGCCGGGCGCTCGTTCCAGGCCACCGGCGTCTCCCTGGTGATCCACCCGCACAACCCCTTTGTTCCGACCTCGCACGCCAACGTGCGCTTCTTCATCGCCGAGAAGCCCGGCGAGGACCCCATCTGGTGGTTCGGCGGCGGCTTCGACCTGACGCCCTACTACGGCTTCGACGAGGACTGCATCCACTGGCACCGTACCGCCGAGGCCGCCTGCCGCCCGTTCGGCGAGCACCTCTACCCGGCGCACAAGAAGTGGTGCGACGAGTACTTCCACCTCAAGCACCGCGACGAACCGCGCGGCGTGGGCGGGCTGTTCTTCGACGACTTCAGCGAGGGCGGCTTCGAGCATGCCTTCGGCTACATGCAGAGCGTGGGCAACGCCTACCTCGACGCCTACGCCCCGATCGTCGAGCGCCGCCACGCCTCCGACTTCGGCGAGCGCGAGCGCCAGTTCCAGCTCTACCGCCGCGGGCGCTATGTCGAGTTCAACCTGGTGTATGACCGCGGTACCCTGTTCGGCCTGCAGTCGGGCGGGCGCACCGAGTCGATCCTGATGTCGCTGCCGCCGCTGGTGCGCTGGGAGTACAACTACCAGCCGGCGCCCGGCACGCCCGAGGCCGAACTGTACGAACGCTATCTGAAGCCGCGCGACTGGCTCGCCGAGACTGCCGGCTGACTCCAAACACGCAAGGACCTGGCATGACCGCACCGATCGCCCCCTATCCCGCCGGCCGCCCGCGCCGAATGCGCCGCGACGGCTTCTCCCGCCGCCTGATGCGCGAACACCACCTGCGCGCGGACGACCTGATCCTGCCGGTATTCGTCACCGAGGGCGAGGGCGTGCGCGAGGCGGTGCCGTCGATGCCTGGCGTGGAACGCGTCTCCATCGACCAGCTGCTGGAAGAGGCGGCCGCCGCCGTGCGCCTGGGCATCCCGGCACTGGCGCTGTTTCCGGTGGTGCCGGGCGAGAAGAAGAGCCTGGATGCGGCCGAGGCGTGGAACCCCGAGGGCCTCGCCCAGCGCGCGGTGCGCGCACTGAAGGCGGCGCACCCGGATCTCGGCGTGATCACCGACGTCGCCCTGGACCCGTTCACCACCCACGGTCAGGACGGCATCATCGACGAGGACGGCTACGTGGTGAACGACATCACCACCGAGGCCCTGGTGAAACAGGCGCTGTCGCACGCGGCGGCCGGCGCCGATGTGGTGGCCCCCTCCGACATGATGGACGGGCGCATCGGCGCGATCCGCGGCGCGCTGGAGGACGGCGGGCACGTGCACACGCGCATCCTCGCCTACTCCGCGAAATACGCCTCCGCCTTCTACGGCCCGTTCCGCGACGCGGTGGGCTCGGCCGGCAATCTCGGCAAGGGCGGCAAGGAGACCTACCAGATGGACCCGGCCAACGGCGACGAGGCCCTGCACGAGGTCGCGCTGGATCTCGCCGAGGGGGCCGACATGGTGATGGTCAAACCGGGCATGCCGTACCTCGACGTGGTGCGCCGCATCCGCGACGAATTCCGGCGCCCGACCTTCGTCTACCACGTCTCCGGCGAGTACGCGATGCTCAAGGCCGCCGCCGAGCGCGGCTGGCTGGACGAGCGTGCCTGCGTGCTGGAGGCCCTGACCGGCATGAAGCGCGCCGGGGCCGACGGCATCCTCACCTACTATGCGCGCACCGTGGCCGAATGGCTGGCGGAGGACGCGGCGCGATGAGCGAGCCGCGTCCGGATCGCTACGCGGTGGTGGGCAACCCCATTCACCACTCGCTGTCCCCGCGCATCCACACCCTGTTCGCCGAACAGACCGGGCAACACCTCGTGTACGAAGCCCGCCAGGGCACCCCCGGGCAGTTCGCCGAGGAGGTCAACGCCTGGTTCGCCGAGGGGCTCAAGGGCCTCAACGTGACCGTTCCATTCAAGGAAGAGGCCTTCGCCCTGGCCCGGGTGCTGAGCGACCGGGCGCGCCATGCCGGGGCAGTCAACACCCTGTGGCGGGACGGCGACCACCGGATCCACGGCGACAACACCGACGGCGTCGGATTCTGTCGCGATCTCGACCGCCTCGACTTCGACGTGCGCAATCGCCAGGTCCTGATCCTGGGGGCCGGAGGCGCCACCCGCGGCCTGCTGCAGCCGCTGCTGGAAGGCGCACCAGAGGTGCTGATCATCGCCAACCGCACCGTGGCCCGCGCCGAGGGGCTGGTGGATGCCTTCCGGGATATCGCCCCGGCCACCCGGCTCTCCGCCTGCGGCCTGGACGCCCTGCCGCAAGGCCCGTTCGACCTGGTGGTCAACGCCACCGCCACCGGTCTCGGCGACGATGCACTGGCGCTCCCCGAGCACCTCGTCCACGCGGACAGCCTGGCCTATGACCTGGTCTACGGCGCCGGTGCCAAGCGCTTCCTGGACTGGGCCGCCGGTGCGGGCTGTGTACGCGGCAGCGACGGCCTCGGCATGCTGGTGGAACAGGCGGCCGAGGCCTTCTCCATCTGGCGCGGGGTGCACCCCGAGACGGATCCCATTCTGCGTCAACTGCGTCACGAAATCGCTCCCGAATAGCCCACCCACAACCCAGGTTCATGGACGGTTCACGCGCCACAGCGCAAGCTGAACCTATTGCCCCGTATCCGCACGGGGCCAGCGAATACTGGGAGATTCATCATGCAACGCATTCTCGCCCTGGCCGTCACCAGCGCCCTGGTACTGGTGGTGGGCTGCACCACCACGGATCCGTACACCGGGGAAGAACGCGTCTCCCGAGCCACCATCGGGGCCGGCATCGGGGCCGCCACCGGTGCGGTGCTCGGTAGCGTCACCAGCAGTCGCAACCGCACCCAGCGCGCCATGATTGGCGCCGGCATCGGGGCCCTGGCCGGTGGCGCCATCGGCAACTACATGGACCGCCAGGAGGATGCCCTGCGCGAACAGCTGCGCGGCACCGGCGTGAGCGTGACCCGCGATGGCGACAACATCATCCTCAACATGCCGAGCAACATCACCTTCGATTTCGATCGCAGCGAGATCAAGCCGCAATTCCATGACGTCCTCGACTCGGTCGCACTGGTGCTGGAGGAGTTCGACCAGACCGGGATCGAGATCGCCGGGCACACCGACAGCACCGGCCGGGTGGAATACAACATGGACCTCTCCGAGCGCCGTGCCGAGAGCGTGGGTCAGGCCCTGATCCGCCGTGGCGTACAGCCGGTGCGGGTGCACACCATCGGCCTCGGGCCGCACCAGCCGGTCGCTACCAACGACACCGATGCGGGCCGCGAACAGAACCGCCGCGTCGAACTCACCCTGTTCCCGCTCACCGCCGACTAACCTGCACGTTCCGTGCCCGGCACCCCGACGCTCGCCGGGGCGCCGGGCCGACCCTATTCTGGCGACGTCTGCAGCGCCTCGCGCTGGACACTCCTACCCTTCCTGCGGCAGAATCCCGATCATTCGCTGCATCGTGATTTTTCGGTGCAATCGCGTCCATTCTCGACAGGATCGCTACCGATTCCCCCTGCCATGGCGTCCATACTGCTGCTCAACGGCCCCAACCTGAACCTGCTGGGACAGCGGGAGCCGGAGCGCTACGGCGTACAGACCCTGGCGGACATCGAGACCGACCTTAAAGCCCGGGCGGAACAGGCCGGCGCAACCCTCGACTGCTTCCAGAGCAATCACGAAGGCGACCTGATCGACCGCATCCACGCCGCCGCCGGCGAGGGCGTGGAGTACATCCTGATCAATCCGGGCGGCCTGACCCACACCAGTGTCAGCCTGCGCGATGCCCTGCTGGGCGTTGCCATCCCGTTCTACGAGATCCATATCAGCAACATCCACGCCCGCGAGCCCTTCCGCCAGACCTCGCGCCTGAGCGATGTCGCCGCCGGCCTGGTCAGTGGCTTCGGCGTCATTGGCTACCGGCTGGCGCTGGATGCGGCGCTTGCAGCTATCAAGGACTAAGAGGCTTCCATGGACATTCGCAAGGTCAAGAAACTGATCGACCTGCTCGACGAGAGCGGCATCCACGAGATCGAGATCCACGAAGGCGAGGAGTCGGTGCGCATCACCCGCTCCGCCAGCGGGACGCCCATGGCCGCCGCCCCGGCCCCATTGCCCCCAGCGGCGCCCGCCGCCGCGGCGGCCCCGACCGCAGCCCCGGCGGGGACGACGGAGGCCGTACCGGAAATGGACGGTCATCGGGTCACCGCGCCCATGGTCGGCACCTTCTATCGGGCGCCGAGCCCGGGCTCCAAGCCGTTCGTCGAGGTCGGCCAGACAGTGGAGGCCGGCGAGACCCTCTGCATCATCGAGGCCATGAAGATGCTCAATCCGATCGAGGCCGACCAGAGCGGCACCATCCGCGACATTCTGGTCGAGAACGGCAACCCGGTGGAATACGGGCAGCCGCTGTTCATCATCGGATGAACCCATCCGTCGGGCGTCACATTCCCGGCTTCGCTGGAAACAGGTTCGAGCATGTTTGAGAAAATTCTGATCGCCAACCGCGGCGAGATCGCCCTGCGGGTCCTGCGTGCCTGCCGCGAAATGGGCATTGCCACCGTCGCCGCGCATTCCAGCGCCGACCGCGACCTGAAGCACGTTCGCCTGGCGGACGAGTCGGTCTGCATCGGCCCCGCGGCCTCGGGCGAGAGCTACCTGAACATCCCGGCGCTGATCGCGGCCGCCGAGGTCACCGACGCCGGCGCGATCCACCCGGGCTACGGCTTCCTGTCGGAAAACGCGGACTTCGCCGAACGCGTGGAGTCTTCGGGCTTCGCCTTTATCGGTCCGCGCGCCGAAACCATCCGTCTGATGGGCGACAAGGTCTCCGCCAAGCAGTCGATGCTGGAGGCCAACGTGCCCTGCGTCCCCGGCTCCGGCGGCGCCCTGGGCGACGACGCGGATACCAACCTGGCGCTGGCGCGCGAGATCGGTTACCCGGTCATCATCAAGGCCGCCGCCGGCGGGGGCGGGCGCGGCATGCGTGTGGTGCACACCGAGGGCGCGCTGCTGAACGCCATATCGCTGACCCGCAACGAGGCGCAGCAGGGGTTCGGCAATGACACCCTGTACATGGAGAAGTACCTGGAACACCCGCGCCACGTGGAGTTCCAGATCCTCGCCGACAGCCACGGCAACGCCGTCTGCCTGGGCGAACGTGACTGCTCCATGCAGCGACGCCACCAGAAGGTCATCGAGGAGGCACCGGCCCCGGGCATTACCGATGACCAGCGCCAGGCCATGGCCGAACGGCTGATCCGCGCCTGTCAGGAGATCGGCTACCGCGGCGCCGGGACCTTCGAGTTCCTGTACGAGAACGGGGGCTTCTATTTCATCGAGATGAACACCCGGCTGCAGGTCGAGCACACCGTCACCGAGCAGGTCACCGGTATCGATCTGGTGCGCGAACAGATCCGCATCGCCGCCGGGGAACCCCTGGGCTACACGCAGGACGACGTGCGCATCACCGGTCACGCGATCGAGTGCCGCATCAATGCGGAAGACCCCCGTACCTTCATGCCCAGCCCCGGGACCATCCAGCAATACCACGCGCCGGGCGGACCGGGCATCCGCATGGATACCCACATCTACAACGGCTATATGGTGCCGCCGTACTACGACTCCATGATCGGCAAGCTGATCGCCCACGGCAACAGCCGCGAGATCGCGCTGGCGCGCATGCGCGGCGCCCTGGGCGAGATCGTGGTGGACGGCATCCAGACCAACGTCGCGCTGCACCACGACCTGATGATCGACGCGAACTTCCAGCGCGGCGAGACCGATATCCACTATCTCGAGAAGAAGCTCAAGGCACAGGCCTGACCCTTCCCCCTCGCGCCACGAGCCTGATGCCATGAGCCTTGCCGAACTTGAATGCCAGATCAGCCCGGAACAAGCCGAGCCGCTGGAGGACACCCTGTTCGAACTGGGTGCCGTCAGCGTCGAGCTGTTCGACGCCGCAGACGAACCCCTCTTCGAGCCGCCCCTGGGCACCCACCCCCTGTGGTCCACCGTGCGCCTGAAGGCGGTGTTCCCGGACACCACCCAGGCAGACCTCGCCGCCGCCGCGCTGGCGCGCCAGGCGCAGGCCCCGGAGGCGATCCAGGTCCAGGCGATCGAGGACCAGGACTGGGTCCGCGCCGGGCTGGACGGTCTTGGCGCCATCCATTGCGGCGGCACACTCTGGATTGTGCCCTCCTGGGAGGACGAACCGGCGATCGAGGAAGGCACCTTCGTGCGCCTGGACCCCGGTCTTGCCTTCGGGACCGGCAATCACCCGACCACCGCGATGTGCCTGGCCGCCCTGGCCCAGCAGCCACCGCGCGATCAAGAGGTCCTCGACTACGGCTGCGGCTCTGGCATCCTCGCGATCGCCGCCCTGAAGCTGGGCGCGCGCCATGCACTGGGCATCGACATCGATGAACAGGCCGTGCAAGCCACCCGCAGCAATGCCGACTCCAACGCCATCCCGCCCGCACAGCTGGAGACGGGGCTGACCGATCACCCTGTGCCCGACGCGGCCTATGACCTGGTACTGGCCAACATCCTCGCCAAGCCGCTGATCGATCTGGCACCGGAGTTGGCTCGGGCGGCGAAACCGGGCGCACGCATCCTGCTCGCCGGGCTGCTCGAACGCCAGGCAGACGAGGTCATCGCGGCCTACTCTGACACCTTCGATATCGGCGTCGAGGACTGTCGCGAAGGCTGGGCCCTGCTCGGCGGCCGCCGGCGCTAGGGAGACGCTGAGTCATGGACGCGCCCGGCCGAGTCGATCGCTCTCAACGGCAAGGCGCCGCAAGCACAGGATCGCCCGGCTGCAGCAACGCGCCGCAAGCCCATCAACAGGCCCCATCGGGCGAATCCTCGCGACACCTGACGCCCAGCCCGTAGGATGCTGGCCCGCTGCCCCCAATGCGGCGTCACCCACGCCCTCGCCCGCGGGGCCAAGCTCCGCCAGAGGCGAGTGCACTGCTCCAATTGCGATGCCGAGTTCGATCTGTTCCCGGCACTGGAGATCGGCGGCGCGGGCGAACGCGTGTTGGGCCAGGGGCTCCTCCCGGCACGCCAGGCGCCCCTCCACGCCATCGAGCGGGCCCCGGGCGCTGCAATACCCCTCAACATCGAACGCCACGCAAGCCCCCTGGGCTCGGCAGACACGATACGCCGGCGCTCCTGGCCGGGGGTCATGCTGGCTGCCGCCCTGATGCTGCTGCTGGGCGCGCAACTACTGGCAATCCCGCCCGTGGCACCGGACCAGAGCCCCCAGCTGGACCAGGCCCGGGCGCAAGTGTGCGGGGCCATCCCCTGCCCGACCTGGCACCCGCGGCGCGCCCCTGGCCAAGTCCGCACCTCGGCGCCCGATTTCTTCACCACCAGCGACGGCACTCTGCACCTGCAATTCGTGCTCGAGAGCCCGATCCGGCAGGCCTGGCCGATCCTCGATATTCGCCTGACCGACCAGCTTGGGACGCCCCATGGCACCCTCCGGCTGACCCCCGACGACTACACCGACACCCACGCACCGATGAATGCCCACTCCCCCCATTCCGTGCGTCTGGCCGTTGCCAGCCCTCATGGCCACATCACCGGCATCGAAATCCAGCCCCGGTAATTCTCGGGTCCAAGCTCGCGCGCATTCACATGGTTTCGCGATCGACCGCACCGGAAACCGCGCAGGTTAGCTGCTAGACTGGCCCGCTTGCTCCCGACCCGATAGCCCCGATGCAGCTCGGAACTCACCACTTCCCCGACCCTGTCGTGTTTCTGGCGCCGATGGCCGGGGTCAGCGACCGTCCGTTTCGGTTACTGGCCCGCCGCCTGGGGGCCAGCGCGGCGGTATCCGAGATGGTGACCTCCGACACCCGACTATGGACCAGCGACAAGAGCCGCCACCGCCTGGATCATCGCCAGGAGCCGCGCCCGCGCATCGTACAGTTGCTGGGTAACGAACCCGAGGCGCTGGCCGAGGCTGCGCGCGAGAACGTGCGCCGCGGTGCCGACGTGATTGATCTGAACCTCGGCTGTCCGGCCAAGAAGGTCTGCAGCAAGGCCGCCGGATCGGCGCTACTGGGCGAGCCGGAACGGGTGCGCGAACTGCTCCAGGCGCTCACCACCGCGGTCACGGTCCCGGTGACCCTGAAGATGCGCCTGGGCCTCGACCGCGAACGGATCAACGGCGAGACCATCGCGGCCATTGCCGAGGACTGCGGCATAGCGATGCTGACCGTGCATGGCCGCACGCGGGCCGATGCCTATCGCGGAGAGACGGACTACGCCGCCATCGCGCGCATCGTCCGGGCCGTTTCCATCCCCGTGCTCGCCAATGGCGACATCACCGGCCCCGAAAAGGCCCTGCAGGTACTGGATACGACCCGTGCGGCGGGCGTGATGATCGGGCGTGCCGCCCAGGGCCAGCCCTGGCTCCCGGGCCAGATCCGGGCCGCGCTGGCGGGCGAACCGATACCGCCGGCACCCGGGCGCGCCGCCCGCCTGGCCCTGATCGAGGAGCACATTGGCGAACTGCACGCCCAATACGGCGAACCGCAGGGCGTGCGCATCGCGCGCAAGCACCTGGGCTGGTATCTTCAGGGCCTGGGTCTCGACGAGGCCCGCACCCGGGCGGCCCGGGCTGACCTTCTCGCCGCCCCCACGGCCAGCGAACAACTGTGGCGCCTTCGGGCCCACCTGACGGGAATCGCAAGCGAGGCTGCATGAGCATGAACATGCCACTCGAACAGGACCCTGAGGTCCACGAGACGCCGGTTGCAGGCGTGCTCCCGTCCGACTGTGTGCTGGCCGAGTCCGTGCGCCATGCACTGGACCAGTACTTCGAGACCCTGGATGGGCAGAGCAGCCACGATCTCTACGCGCTGGTGATGAACGAGGTGGAGCGCCCCCTCTTGGCCAGCGTGCTGGAGCGCTGCGGGGGCAACCAGAGCCGCGCGGCGGCCCTGCTCGGGCTCAACCGCGCCACCCTGCGCAAGAAGCTGCGCACCCACGGACTGGTGGGAACCAACGGGAACGGCGCCGGAGAATAACCCCCGGCGCCGGCAACCCCATGCGCCCAAACCGAGCCGCCGGGAAGGCGCTTATCCATACGCGACCAGCAGTCGCTCGGATTTGGACGACTGCTAGCCCTTCCAGCCCAAGCGGGTCAGGGCCGTACGATGCAGTTCCGGGGTGGCCGCGGCCAGGACATTCGCGGTCTGCAGGTCCAGTTCGCCGCCAGAGAGGTTGGTGAACACGCCCCCCGCCTCGCGCACGATCACCGCCAGTGCGGCGATATCCAGGATATTCACGTCCGACTCGACGATCAGGTCGATGCTGCCGCGTGCCAGCAGGTGGTAGTGGTAGAAGTCGCCGTAGCCACGGGTGCGGTTCACCTCGGCCGTGATGCCGCCCAGTGCCTTCCAGCCTTCAGCATTCTGCGCCAGGGACTTGAGGTTACCGGTGGACAGGGAGGCCCGCCCCAGATCGGTGGTCTTCTCGACCGCGATCGGGTCGCCATTCAGGAACGCGCCCTGGCCCTTTTCCGCCCAGGCCCGCTCACCAAACTGGATGCCATTGGACAGCCCCAGGATCAGGTCGCCCTTGTACATCAGCGCGATCTGGGTGGAGAAGAACGGGTAGCGACGCACGAAGCTCTTGGTGCCGTCGATCGGGTCAATCAGCCAGACATAGTCGGAATCCATGTCCGACTGCCCGGTCTCCTCGCCGTAGAAACCGTGATCCGGGAAGTGCTCGCGGATCACCTGGCGGATCGCCTGTTCGCTCTCCACGTCGGCCCGGGTCACCGGGGTATCGTCGGGTTTGGTTTCGACGTCGACACCCGCCTCGTAATAGTGGCGGATTACCTTCTCGGCGGCATCGGCGGCGGCCTGGGCGGCCTCCATGAACGCGCTTCGCGACATGTTCGTGTCCCCTCGACAAAAGCCGCTATCTTAGCATGTGGCGCCTTCGTCGCTGACCCGGCGCGACCCTGCCGCCTTCGCGGGTTGGTTGTCGCCACCGGGTCATGCCCCGATAATGCCGCCATTATTTCGAGGAGCCCGACATGTCCAAGAAGCTGCCCGACGTCAGCAATATCGAACGCCTGGAATTGTTTGGCGAAGACTACAACCCCACCGCAACCATCGAAAACGTGGAAGGCCAGAGCCTGTCGCTGCAGATCTACTACCAGCTGGCGCTGGACTTCGGCGGCATCGGCCCCAAGGCGGCCAACTCGGGGCTGCTGATGTACGGCAGCCACGCCGATGACGCCCGCGCCAACCCCGGCAAGCACCCGAACATCGATCGTCTGATCGACGTGCTGAACAACGACTTCTACCTGTCGGTGAAGGCCGTCCCCAAACGCAGCAACCAGGCCGGGTAAACCGGAGCGGCGTCCGACTCAAACCCGGTTGGCGTGGATCAGGCGCCAGCCCCGGGTCGGGTGCCGGTGCAGGCGGGTGCGGCTGGCATAGTCGCATTCCAACTGGAACAGCCGCGCGTCCGGCACCCCCATCACCCAGCCCACCAGGGCGCGAATCACCCCGGCGTGCACGACCAGCAGCACGCGCTCGGCCTCCAGGGGCCGCAACGCCGCCTCGAAGCCGGTCTCCACCCGCCGCCGAAAGTCCGCCAGCGGCTCGGCCCCTGCCGGCCGCGCGTGGACTGGGTCGGCGTAGAAGGCGCGGTACTCCTCCGGCCGGTCACGCTGAAGCTCAACCCGGGTCCGCCCCTCCCAGTCGCCGAAGCCCACCTCGCGCAGATCCGGCGCCAGGGACAGCGGTAAATCCTGTCCGGCGGCGAAGCGTTCAGCGAAGGCGCGGCAACGCTGCATCGGCGAACTGACCACGTACTGCCAGCCGGCCTCGCCTTTCACCGCCTGCTCCATCTGGGCCCACCCGCGCGGGCTCAGCGGGTCGTCGCAGCCATGACCGCGATAGCGCTGACCGCCCTCCGGCTCCCCGTGGCGCAACAGATCCACGATCATGCCGTCACCGCCTGCAATTGCCGCCGCAGGCGCGTCCAGTCGAAGCAGGGCCCGGGGTCCGTCTTGCGCCCCGGCGCGATGTCGCTGTGACCCACCAGCCCATCCGCGCCAATACCGGGGTAGCGTGCCCGAAGCCAGCCCACCAACCGCGCCAGTTCGGCGTACTGCGCCGGGGTGAACGGATCCTCGTCGGTCCCCTCGAGTTCGATCCCGATGGAGAAATCGTTGCAGCGCTCGCGTCCGCACCACTGCGACGCCCCTGCATGCCAGGCACGGCGGGAGAACGGCACGAACTGGGTGGCCCACCCGTCGCGGTTAATCAGCACATGGGCGGAGACATGCAACGCCGCGATCTCGGCAAAGTAGGGATGGGCCTGCGGATCCAGCCGGTTCTGGAAGAGCTCGGCGATATGCGGTCCGCCGAATTCGCCGGGCGGAAGACTGATCGCATGCACCACAATCAACTCCGGGTCCTGTCCCGGCGGGCGGGCGTCCTGGTTCGGGCTTTCCACCACGCGCGCGGGCGGCCACCAGTCGATGTCGCTCGAGGTCATGGTGCCTCCTCGGGTGGGCGCGCGAGGCAGGCGGTCAGCGCCTCGCGCAGCAGGGGCAACCGGGGCGGGGCCTCCAGGCGACCGTGGTAGGCGCCCGCCTGGAACACGAACAGCGCCGGCAGATGGAAGACCTCGAATTCGCGCACCAGGGCGGTATCCGTCTCGGCGTCCACCACGAACAAGGCAGGCGCATCCGCGGCCGCCTGCCACTCCGCCAGGACCCGCCCCATCACCTTGCAGGCGCCACAGCCCTGGCGCGTGAACAGAATCACCGCCGAGCCCGGCACATCCATCAGGCGCTGATGAAAATCAAACTGGGTCAGACGCGGGAGCGACCCGTCCGTCCCGGCCGCGGCTGCAGTGCCCGACACATCGGTCAATGGCTTACCCTCACCGTTACTGTCTTTATGAATGCTGGATCGTGGGTTAGTTTACGCGCCCCGCTGAGAAGGAATCGATCACCCCGGTGTCTGAACTGAATCCTCAACAACAGGCCGCCGTGACCACCACGGACCACCCACTGCTGGTGCTGGCCGGAGCGGGGTCGGGCAAGACGCGCGTGATCACCGAGAAGATCGCGCACTTGATCGAGCAGCGTGGGCTCGAGGCGCGCCGCATTGTTGCCATCACCTTCACCAACAAGGCGGCGCGCGAGATGCGCGAGCGCGTGCAGGGCCGCCTGGCGCGCGAGCAGGCACGCGGGCTTAGCGTTTCCACCTTTCATACCTTCGGGCTCAATTTCCTGCGCCGTGAACTGCAGGCGGCCGGGCTGCGTGCCGGCTTCTCGATCCTCGATCCGGGCGACTGCCGGCAATTGCTGCGCGAAATCACCTACCGCGATGACACCGGCTCCGAGGTGGACGCACTGGTCGGCCACATCAGCCGCTGGAAGAACGACCTGATGACGCCGGCGGAGGCGCTGCACGAGGCGAGTCAGATGACCGATGCCCCGGAGGCCATCGCCGCCGCCAACCTCTACCCACGCTACGAGGACGCCCTGCGCGCCTACAACGCGGTGGACTTCGACGACCTCATCAAGCGCCCGGTGGACTGCCTGCGCGATGATCCGGAGCTGCGTAACCGCTGGCAGGACCGCATCCGCCACCTGCTGGTCGACGAGTACCAGGACACCAACTCCGCGCAGTACCAACTGGTGCGCCTGCTGGTTGGCGTCAGTGATGGACTGACGGTGGTCGGCGATGACGACCAGTCGATCTACGCCTGGCGCGGCGCGCGCCCGGAAAACCTCGTGCGCCTGCAGGACGATTTCCCGCGCCTGGAGGTGATCAAGCTGGAGCAGAACTACCGCTCCACCAACCGCATCCTGCACACCGCGAACGCGCTGATCGCGAACAACCCGCACGTGTTCGAGAAGCGCTTGTGGAGCGCGCTGGGCGAGGGCGAAAAGATCGAGGTCATCGGCTGCTCCGACGCCGACACCGAGGCGGCGCGCGTGGTCTCCGAGCTGATGCGCCGGCGTTTCCGTCTCAACGCGGGCTGGGGGGATTTCGCGATCCTCTACCGCAGCAACCACCAGTCCAGGCTGTTCGAGAAGCTCCTGCGCGAGCAGGGTATCCCCTACCGCCTGAGCGGCGGCCAGTCGTTCTTCGAGAAGGCCGAGATCAAGGACCTGGTTGCCTACCTGCGCCTGCTCGCCAACCCGGACGACAACACCGCGTTCCTGCGCGTGGTCAACGTCCCGCGCCGCGAGATCGGGCCAGCCACCCTGGAAAAGCTCGGCCACTACGCCAACCAGCGCGGCACCTCCCTGTTGCAGGCCGCGCGCGGCGCCGGTCTTTCCGAATACATGGATGCCCGCGCCCAGGCCCGACTGGAGCGCTTTACTGACTGGATTGACGGCTTCCAGCGCCGCGGCGCGGAAGAGTCCCCGGACGTCCTGCTGCGCGCCCTGGTCGAGGACATCGACTACGAATCCTGGCTGTTGGAGAACAGCCCCAACCCGCGCGCAGCGACCCGGCGCATGGACAACGTGCGCGAATTCATCGACTGGGTCGGGCGCATGGGCGGAGCGAACACCACGGCCGAATACGGTGATGACGAGGCCGAGGACACCCGCAGCATGGGTCTTGCCGACATCGTCAATCGCATCAGCCTGATGGACATCCTCGACCGCAACCGGGATTCCCAGGACGGCAACGAGTCGGTACAGCTGCTGACCCTGCACACCGCCAAGGGCCTGGAGTTTCCGCATGTCTGCCTGGTCGGCTTCGAGGAGGAATTGCTGCCACACCGCGTCAGCGTCGAAGACGACTCCATCGAGGAGGAGCGCCGCCTGGCCTATGTCGGCCTGACCCGCGCCCAGCAAACCCTCCTGATCACCTACGCCCAAAGCCGAAGCCGCTACGGCGAAAGCCTCGATTGCGAGCCCTCGCGCTTTCTCGACGAACTCCCCGAGGAGCATCTCGACTGGCCCGACGCCAAGCCGCCGGACCCCGAGACCCAGCAACTCACCGCCCGCGCCCACCTCGCCGGCCTGAAGGCCATGCTCGAAAAATAGGGATGAGGCTCGTCAGCTGGAACTGCAACGGGGCGTTGCGCAACAAGCTCGATGCAATCAGCAGACTGGATGCCGATGTACTCGTCGTTCAGGAATGCGAGGATCCCGCTCACTCGACTCCGGCCTTCCACCAGTGGGCCGGCAATTACCTCTGGGCCGGCGAATCACGGCACAAAGGCATCGGAATATTTCCGCGAAATGGCCATTCGGTTCGGGCCCTGCACTGGTCCGGAAACTTTCAGCTGCCCGGGCTTTCCGGGACCAGCCCGGCCCTCGAATGGGCCACGAACGATCTGAAACTATTTCTGCCGTTCGTCCTGGACGAGAATCAGGTCTTCATCGCCGTCTGGACCAAGGGCAGCAACCAGCAGGCCTTTCGGTACATCGGACAATTCTGGAAATATCTCCAGATCCACCGCGAACAAATCCGTCAGCATCAGGCGGTCATCGTTGGCGACTTCAACAGCAACACGGTCTGGGATCGCCCCGACCAATGGTGGAATCACACCGACGTCGTGTCCGAACTCGAGGCAATCGGGCTGCGAAGCCTTTACCACCACCAGTTCGACGAATCACAGGGCGGCGAGTCCCAGGCCACGTTCTATCTCCAGCGAAACGCGAACAAGCCTTATCACATTGACTACGCCTTCGTACCCCACGACCAGCTGGCACAGTGCGCGATCGAAATTGGCTACCCGACCGATTACTGGCTGAAAGTCAGCGACCACATGCCCCTGCTTTTAACCTGGCAGGACATGATCACGAAGGCTTCAGCAGCTTCAGGCCGACGCGGGTGATGCGGGCGCCGTCCATCTCGCGGATGACCAGGCGCATCGGTCCGAGATCGACGGCATCGCCGACGACCGGTTCGGCCTGGAGCTCGCGACGCAGATAGACCTCCAGGGTTTCACCCTGGCGTTCGGGCGGGACCGGGGCGCCATAGGCCATGCCGACTGCGCCGAGCTGGGCGTCGCCGTTGAGCGCAAATTCGCCGAACACGCTGCGCTCGGTGAGGCGTTCCGGCACCTCGTCCTTGGGCACGAACAGGCGGTCGAGGTCATGCAGATCCGCGGGCGTGACCATGATGTAGAGATGGTCGCCGGCGTGCAGATCCAGCAGCTCCAGGGTCTCCAGCAATTTGCCCTTGCGCAGATGCGCCACCACCCGTGCGCTGCCCGGCAAGCGGAAGTTCGACCAGGCCTCGCGCACCACCGGGGTGGTCTCCGCCAGACGGTAGCCGACCAGCTCCATCTCCTGCTGCCCCGGGATGTCGAGCTCGGTGCGCTGCACCCGCGCGGTGGTGGGGGGCAACTCCAGCCCCAGCCAGCGTGCCGAGGTGGCGACGGTCCAGCCCTGCACCAGTAGCGAGATCAGCACGACGAAGAACACCACGTGGAAGAAGTAGCCAGCCAGTTCCAGCCCGGCCAGCAAGGGGAACAGCGCGAGGATAATCGGCACCGCCCCGCGCAGACCGACCCAGGAGATGAACACCTGCTCGCGCCAGGGAAAGCGGAATGGGTAGAGGCAAATCCACACCGCCAGCGGCCGCGCGATCAGGATCAGCACGGCGGCGACCAGGCCGGCGTCCAGCGCCACCGGCGGGAGCTCGGACGGGGCGACGATCATGCCCAGCATCAGGAACATGCCGATCTGCGCCAGCGAGGCGATGCCGTCGTGGAAACGCTTGATGTTCTGCGAGGCCTCCAGCGGTCGGTTGCCGAGCAGCAGCCCCGCCAGGTACACGGCGAGGAACCCGGAACCGCCGACCAGCCCGGTGAGCCCGAAGATGGCCAGTGCCCCGGCCATGGCAAACAGCGGATAAAGCCCGGCCGCCATCGGGACCCGGTTGATCAGCGCGAGCAGGGCAAAGCCGCCACCCACCCCGAGCAACGCGCCCAGGCCCATCTGCTGGATGAACTCGACCAGCACCACCAGGCCGAACTGCTGTTCCGGCAGCAGCAGCAGCTCGATCAGCACAATGGTCAGGAAGATCGCCATCGGGTCGTTGGAGCCGGACTCGATCTCGAGCGTGGCGCCGACACGGCTCTTCAGCTCCAGCCCGCGCGAGCGCAGCAGGGAGAACACCGCCGCAGCATCGGTGGACCCGACAATCGCCCCGAGCAGCAGCCCCTCCAGCCAGGACAGTCCCAGCCACCACACGGCGAACGCCCCGGTCAGCCCCGAGGTGACGATGACCCCGAGTGTGGCCAGCCCCAGCGCCGGCTTCAGCCCGATGCGGAAATTGCGCGCCGGTGTGCGCATCCCGCCGTCGAACAGGATGATCGCCAGCGCCGCCGAGCCGATCAGATAGGCAACGGTGATATTCTCGAACACCAGACCGCCCGGGCCTTCCGGGCCCAGCAGCATCCCGATGACCAGGAACACCAGCAACAGGGGCACACCCAGCCGCGAGGTGATCACGCTCGAAAGGATGCTCCCCAGCAGCACGATCGCGGCCAGGAAGATGATCTGGTTGGAGAGGTCCATGCGCCAATCATACCGGAACACCCCCGCATCCCGACGGCGCTCCACCCGCTGGAGAGAGGCTGGCCTGCTGGCCACGGCACTCCTGTGCGTGGCGGTCGCCAGCCCAACCAGCCTGGCCGGTAGCGGCGTCGATGCCTTGCACTTCGAATTCGAGAACGACCTGTTCGGGGGCGAGGATCGCTACTACACCAACGGGGTTCGCATCGGCTGGACGCGCAGCGAGGAACGCGTGCCACCGTGGCTGCGGACTGTGGCGGACAGCCTGCCGTTCTTCATCCGTCGCGAGGAGCCCGAACGCCTGAAGGCGGCGATCCACCTGGGTCAGAACATGTACACCCCGGAGGATATCGAGCGCACGACGCCGGACCCGGATGATCGCCCCTGATATGGATTGACCTGTCAACGGTTGGCTATAGCGTTCGATAGAGGCCTCCTTGTTTCAATGTCTTCGGGTCAGGGCACGAGAAGCGAATTGCGACGGTGGATCACTCTGATATACGTGGGTTGGTTACCGACCGGACTTCACTTCGTCGCGGAGCTGCCCTTCTCTACAGTCGAGGGTCGGCCCTTCCGGGGAAGGGCGCACCTCATAGGAGCGCCAGGGGTTCTCCTCACCGGCCTCTCATGCCCTGGCCCGAAGACACTGATCCTG
>NZ_KB906107.1:0-118769 GCF_000381185.1 Thioalkalivibrio sp. ALMg13-2
CGCGACCGGAGATCGAGAACACGTCTTCCACCGGCATCAGGTACGCGCCGTCCACGGCACGCTCCGGCTCCGGAATCCAGGTGTCCATCGCCTCGACCAGCTTGTAGATCGCCGGGGCGCCTACTTCGCTCTCGTCACCTTCCAGCGCCTTCAGCGCGGAACCGGTGATGACCGGGGTGTCGTCACCCGGGAAATCGTACGAGGACAGCAGGTCGCGTACTTCCATCTCGACCAGCTCCAGCAGCTCCGGATCATCGACCATGTCGGCCTTGTTCAGGAACACCACGATGTACGGAACACCGACCTGACGCGCCAGCAGGATGTGCTCGCGGGTCTGCGGCATCGGGCCATCGGCCGCCGAAACCACCAGGATCGCGCCATCCATCTGCGCCGCACCCGTGATCATGTTCTTCACGTAGTCCGCGTGACCGGGGCAATCGACGTGCGCATAGTGACGAAGGTCGGATTCGTACTCGACGTGCGCGGTCGCAATCGTAATACCGCGCGCCTTCTCTTCCGGCGCGTTGTCGATCTGGTCAAATGCACGGGCTTCACTACCGTACTTCTTGCCCAGCACCGCCGTCATCGCCGCCGTCAGCGTCGTTTTCCCATGGTCCACATGACCAATCGTACCCACATTCACATGCGGCTTCTTACGCTCGAACTTTTCCTTGGACATCTCTCGCTTCCCCGGATCGTGACGCTAAAACTCAACAGCGACGCAGGTTGTACGCTGACATTAATATGGAGCTCATGACCGGATTCGAACCGGTGACCTCTTCCTTACCAAGGAAGTGCTCTACCGACTGAGCTACATGAGCCGAACTACCGCCAGGGCCTCGCCCGACATCGTGCGGGCCAAATCTGGAGCGGGTGATGGGGATCGAACCCACATCATCAGCTTGGAAGGCTGAGGTTCTACCATTGAACTACACCCGCAGAACCCTGGCTTGCCGCACCACCGTCCGCTTCTGGCCGCTGGCTTGAAAAACCCGATGGTGGAGGGAGGAGGATTCGAACCTCCGAAGGCTGAGCCAGCAGATTTACAGTCTGCCCCCGTTGACCGCTTGGGTATCCCTCCTCGATCAAGCCGCGTATTCTGAACCAGCGCGAAGCACAGCGTCAAGCACCCGCTGAATTACCCCTCAAGGGGGCGAACCACAGCCTTGTCATTTGCAGGGTTGATTCCTATGATCGGAGCTCAGCAAGGGGCTCTCGGCTGCCTGGCAGCGCGTTTCCCTTCCGCCGCGGACGCACGTAGAGTGTGGCCCATCACTAGGTTTGTATACGCAGAGGCCCATGGCGAATACCACTACGGCACCGCGGCTACCCGGGCTGGCGAAGCGCCTGGTCGAGGCCGGCCTGATCGCGGAGGACATCGCCTCCCAGCTGGTCGAGGAAGCCCAGTCCCAGCAGACGCCGCTGATGACCCTGCTTGCCAGCAAGGGCCAGGTGGCGGAAGTCCGCCTGGTCGAGGCCGCCGCCGAGGAGTTCGGGCTCCCGGTATTCGACCTGGGGAGCTTCGATGCGGAACTGCTGC
This sequence comes from Thioalkalivibrio sp. ALMg13-2, assembly GCF_000381185.1. NCBI lineage: Bacteria > Pseudomonadati > Pseudomonadota > Gammaproteobacteria > Chromatiales > Ectothiorhodospiraceae > Thioalkalivibrio > Thioalkalivibrio sp. ALMg13-2. Next base: position 1,541 of record NZ_KB906107.1, read on the forward strand.
CCAAGGATCACCTCAACGAGAAGCTGATCCAGAAGCACCATGCCCTGCCACTGATGGCACGCGGCAATCGCCTCTACATCGGCGTCTCCGACCCGACCAACCTCGGCGCCACCGACGAGTTCAAGTTCGCCACCGGCATGCCCGTCGAGGCCGTCCTAGTCGAGCCACACAAGCTCGACCGCCTGATCGACACGGCACTGAGTGCCGCCTCGTCGCTGATGGACGACCTTGGCGACGACGGCCTCGACGGGCTGGCCATCGAATCCGGCGGGGAGGATGACAAGGATTCCTCCGACACCGCCGAGGGCGCGGATGACGCCCCGGTGGTGCGTTTCGTCAACAAGGTCCTGATGGACGCCATCAATCGCAAGGCGTCGGATATCCACCTCGAGCCCTTCGAGAAGGACTTCCGCGTGCGCTTCCGCATTGACGGGGTGCTGCACGAGGTCGCTCACCCACCCAATGCCCTTGCGCCGCGCATCACTGCGCGCGTCAAGGTGATGTCGCGCATGGACATCGCCGAACGCCGCGTGCCGCAGGACGGGCGCATCAAGCTTAAACTGTCACGTACACGCGCGATCGATTTTCGTGTCTCGTCCCTGCCGACGCTTTACGGCGAGAAGATCGTGATGCGTATCCTCGATCCCAGCAGCGCGGCGATGGGCATCGACCAGCTGGGGTACGAGGAACATCAGAAGGAAGCCTACCTCAAGGCGCTCAGCCGCCCGTACGGCATGATCCTGGTCACCGGCCCCACCGGGTCGGGGAAGACCGTGTCGCTGTACACCGGGCTCGGCATCCTGAACACCGCCGACCGCAACATCTCCACTGCGGAAGACCCGTCGGAAATCAACATGCCCGGGGTCAACCAGGTCAACATCAACCCGAAGGTGGGTCTGACCTTTGCCAGCGCGCTGCGCGCGTTCCTGCGCCAGGACCCGGACGTGATCATGGTCGGGGAAATCCGCGACCTGGAAACCGCCGAGATCTCCATCAAGGCGGCCCAGACCGGTCACCTTGTGCTTTCCACGCTGCATACCAACGACGCCCCGCAGACGCTCACCCGTCTAGCCAACATGGGCGTCCCACCGTATAACATCGCCTCCTCGATCCTGCTGATCATTGCCCAGCGGCTGGCGCGGCGGTTGTGCCCGAACTGCAAGGAACCGGAAAAGCTCCCGGAAGAGGCGCTGCGCAAGGAAGGCTTTACCGACGCCGACATCCAGACCGGTGTGGTCTCCTATCGCGCGGTGGGCTGCGACCAATGCACCAACGGCTACAAGGGCCGGCTGGGGATCTACCAGGTCATGCCCATCAGCGACGACATGCAGCGCGGCATCCTGGAGGGCTACAACTCCATGCAGCTCGCAGAACAAGCAGAAAAGGAAGGCATCGAGGACCTGCGACGCGCCGGCCTCGTGAAAGTAATGGCGGGGCTGACCAGCCTCGAGGAAGTCAATCGCGTGACCAAGGACTAGTGCCGCAACCGGCACGGGTCACCAGCTACAGGGGGACAGGGGGATGGCCGACTCCGGGACGATCTACACCTGGGAAGGACTGAACAAGAACGGCGCCCGGATCAAGGGCGAGACTCCGGCCGACAACGAGGCCACGGCCCGTGCCGAGCTGCGCAAGAACGGCATCAACGTCATCAAGATCCGCAAGAAGCCAAAGTCGCTTCTCTCCGGTGGAAAAAAGAAGGTCGTCCCCGCGGACATCGCCTACTTCCTGCGCCAGATGACCACGATGCTGGAGTCCGGCGTGCCCCTGGTGCAGGCCTTCGAGATCGTCGGCCGCGGGAACGAGAAGCCCGCGATGCGCGATCTGGTCCTGAAACTGAAGGCAGACGTCGAGGGCGGCGAGACGTTTGCCCAGGCCCTGTCCAAGCACCCGAGACATTTCGACGACCTGGTCACTAATCTGGTCGAGGCCGGCGAGCAGGCGGGAACACTCGAGACCCTGCTGGACAAGGTCGCCACCTACAAGGAAAAGACCGAGGCCCTGAAGGGCAAGATCAAGAAGGCCCTGTTCTATCCGGCCGCAGTGGTTGTGGTCGCCATCGTGGTGACCGCGATCCTGCTGATCTACGTGGTCCCGCAGTTCGAGGCCCTGTTTACCGGGTTCGGTGCCGACCTCCCGGTATTCACCCGCATGGTGGTGGACCTCTCGGAGTTCACCCAGAGCTGGTGGTGGGCCATCCTCGGGGTCATGGTCGCCATCGGGTTCGTCTTCGTTCAGGCCCGGCGGCGGCTGCCACGCTTCGCCCGTTTCCTCGACATTATGGTCCTCAAGGCCCCGGCTTTCGGCCCGATCCTGCGCAAGGCCGCCATCGCCCGCTTTGCGCGAACGCTGTCGACCATGTTCTCCGCCGGGGTCCCGCTGGTGGATGCCCTGACCTCGGTCTCCGGCGCCACCGGCAACGCCGTCTACCGAGAAGCCACCCTGCGCATGCGCGACGAGACGGAGGCCGGCGGCCAATTGCAGTGGTCCATGCGCAATACCGCCGTGTTCCCCAACATGGTGGTGCAGATGGTCGCGATTGGCGAGGAATCCGGCTCACTGGATTCAATGCTGTCGAAAGTCGCGGATTTCTACGAGGAAGAGGTCGACAACGCCGTGGACAGCCTGTCCAGCCTGCTGGAACCGCTGATCATGGTGGTCCTCGGCGTGCTGGTCGGCGGCCTGGTCATCGCCATGTACCTGCCCATCTTCCAGATGGGTCAGGTGATCTAGGGGATGCTGGCAGAGATCGGAGCCCAACTGGGCGGCTGGGCACTGCCGATTGCCGGGGTGTTCGGGCTGCTGATCGGCAGCTTCCTGAACGTGGTGATCGCGCGCCTCCCGGTGATGCTGGAACGCGAGTGGGAGACCGAGGCGCGCGCGATCCTCGAGCACGCGCCGAACGACGAGCGCGAGCGCTTTGACCTGATCCGCCCGCGCTCGCGCTGCCCGCAATGCCAGCGCCCGATCCGGGCGCTGGAAAACGTGCCCATTCTCAGCTTCCTGTTCCTGCGCGGTCGCTGCCCCGGGTGTGGCACCCGCATCAGTTGGCAGTATCCCGCAGTGGAGGCACTCACCGCGCTGCTCTTCGTGGTAACGGTCTGGCACCTGGGGCCCGGTAGCGCCGGGCTACTGGCGCTGGTCTTCACGGCCGTACTGATCGCCGCCTCCGGGATCGATGCCCGGACGACGCTACTCCCCGATCAGCTCACCCTGCCGCTTTTGTGGCTCGGGCTGCTGGTCAACATCCCCGGTACCTTCACCGACCTGCAGTCCGCCGTGATCGGTGCTGCGGCCGGTTACCTGACCTTGTGGCTGATCTTCCACGGCTTCCGCCTGCTCACCGGCAAGGAGGGCATGGGCTTCGGTGACTTCAAACTGCTGGCGGCGCTGGGCGCGTGGCTCGGCTGGCAGGCGCTGCCGGTCATCCTGCTTCTGGCCTCACTGGTCGGCGCGGTGGTCGGGATCGCGCTGATCCTGCTGCGCGGGCGCGACCGCAACATCCCGATCCCGTTCGGACCCTATCTCGCCGCTGCCGGGTGGCTCGCCTTGATCTGGGGCGACGAACTGCTGGCCCTCTATTTCCCGCAAGGGTTTTAGGCGAACGTCATGCTGCGGGTCGGACTCACCGGGGGGATCGGCTGCGGCAAGAGTCGCGTTGCAGGGCTCTTCGCCAGCCTCGGGGCACCGGTACTGGATGCCGACACCCTGAACCGCGAACTCCAGACGCCGGGACACGATCTCTACGCGGCCATCGTGGACCGCTTTGGCCCCGGCATACTCGATGCCCGCGGCCACCTGGACCGCGGCGCCTTGCGCAGCCGGATCTTTGCCGACCCGGCCGAACGCCAGGCCCTGGAGGCACTGGTTCACCCGGCGGTGGAGGCCGCTATCGAACAACGCCTCGCCGCGCTACCAGAGACCACACCCTATGCCGTGATCGTGGTACCCCTGCTGTTCGAGGCCGGGTGGGAGGCGCGTTTCGATCACGTCGTCGTGGTCCATTGCGAGCCCGGCGAACAGATCGCACGCGTAGCCCAGCGGGATGGCCGCAGCAGCGCCGAGGTAGAGGCCATCCTCGAGGTCCAGATGAACCCCGCCGAGCGCCGCCGACGCGGGGACAGCGAGATCCTCAATACCGAACAGACGTCGGATGCCGAACTGGCGAACCAGGTAGCAGAACGCGACACTGCCCTGCGCGAGCTGGCCACCACCATCCGCTCGCGGGTGGAAAACCGCCCCCCGAATAGCTGATACTGCGGAAGTTCCTGGACCAGCATGCGCCTCCAGTCCTCCTGCCCAACGGGTCCGTCGTGAGCCAATCCCTGACCTTTGAACAACCGCTGCATGAACGTGTACGCCTCCTGCTGCGGCTGGAGGCCCTGAACGCACGCTTCGGGGATGCACTGGAGTCCGGGCGGGCCTTCGATCATCACGAGGCCCTGGTCTCGCTGGTGGACATCTATGCCTTGGTCACCCGGGTAGACATCAAGCGCGAGCTGATGGGCGAGATCGAGCGCCAGACGGTCAACCTGACCCGACTGGCCAACCAGCCGGGCATCGATGCCGATCGCTTTCGCGAGACCATGGATGCACAGAAGCGGTTGCACGACGCCCTGGAGGAACAGGCCGGCGCGCTCGATCACCGCGTGCGCGGCAGCGAGTTTTTCTCCAGCGTGCGCCAGCGCATGGCCCTGCCCGGCGGGGCCTTCGACTTCGACCTGCCGATCTACCACTACTGGCTGGCCCAGCCGAATCAGGCGCGTACCGAGCTTCTTCTGGAATGGTTCCAACCGCTGAACACCGTGGCCGAGGCAACCGCCCAGGTGCTGCGCTACATGCGCCACTCGGGCAACGCGGAGCCGGTGACGGCCGAGGACGGGTACTTCGAGCGCAATCTCGATACCGCCCACGCGTGGCAACTGATCCGGGTAACGGTAGACCCCGCGCTGGGGGTCTACCCGGAAATCAGCGGCGGGCGCCAGCGCTTTACTGTGCGCTTCTTCGCCCCCGGCGATTTCCGCGAACGCCCCGTACCGGCCCATGTCGACGTTCCGTTCCGGCTCTGCTGCTGCGCGATCTGAGGCAGGGCCCTGGGCGCCTGGAAGGCCCGGATTCAGTCCAGCAAGCCCCGAATGGCCGCAATACCCTGCGCACCGGCCGCCCGCGCCCGGGGCAGGCTGACGACAGACATCCCGCCGAGCGCATAGACCGGCAGCGCCGCACCCCGCACCCAGTCCGCGAAACGCCCCCAGCCCAGCGCCTCGGCACCGGGGTGCGTTGCGGTCGCCTGCACCGGCCCCAGCACCACGAAATCCAGCCCCAGGGCCGCCGCCCGCTCGAGACCGGCACGGTCGTGAACCGAGGCGGCCACCCAGCCACCGGACGCCGGACGCGCATCCAGCTCGCGCCAACGCCGCTCGGGCAGATGCAACCCCACCCGCGGAAAATCCGCCAGCCAATCCGGTGGCGCATTCGCCAGGACCGGGATGCCCAGGGCATCGGCGGGCCCTGTGATCGCCGCGAGAAAGTCGCAATAATCGACCCGGCCCAAGTCCTGCGCACGCACCTGAACCATGTCAGCCTGGCCCGCACGCAGGGCCTGGGTTACTTGGCCGGCGATGGCAGCGGCCTGCGCGGCGTCGTCCGGTGACGGTGTGATCAGATAACGCTCGGGCAGGCGCAAGACGTTGAGCATCGGGCGATTCGCCGCCGGGAAATCCGCGGGGTCCAGGTCCAGCGGGGCACGCCACTCCATAGGCTGGGCCTCGCGGCCACGGGGCGCACCCGACCAGGCCGTCACGCGGAACACATGCAGACGAACCGCGCACTCCCCATAGTCGTGTTCGACCGTCAGACACTGAACCGCCGAATCGACGGCGACGCCAAGCTCCTCGTCGAGTTCACGCTGCAGAGCCACCGTGGGGGATTCGCCGCTCTCGACCTTGCCCCCGGGAAACTCCCACAGCCCGGCCAGGTGTTGCGCGTCCCTGCGACGCGTAACCAGCACGCGACCCTGGTTGTCGCGGATCAGTCCGATCGCGACCTCGACCGGAGGGGAAGACGCCGGCTCAGGACCGGTATTCGGCATTGATGCGCACGTACTCGTGGGAGAAGTCGCAGGTGTACTTGCGCGTCCGCGCGTCACCCCGGCCCAGGTCGATCCTGATGTGGATCTCCTCGGCGTCGAAGGCACGCTGGCCGTCGGCCTCGGCGTATTCCGGGGCACGCCCGCCGTCGCGGACAATCTCGACGTCATTCACACGGATCGCCACGCGCTCGATCTCCAGATCCGGCACCCCGGCGCGCCCCACGGCCGCGAGGATGCGGCCCCAATTGGGATCGGAGGCGAACAGCGCAGTCTTGACCAGCGGGGACAGCGCGACGGTCTCGGCGACCTGCGCCGCCTCCTCACGCGACCGCGCACCCACCACCTCGACGGTCACGAACTTGGTGGCGCCCTCGCCATCCCGGACGATCGCCTGGGCCAGCTCCAGGCAGACCGCGTCCAGAGCCGCGGCAAAGGCGACCCGGTCCTCCGCTGTGACGAGCCCCGCCCCACTCGCGCCACTGGCCATCACCACCACGGCGTCGTTTGTGGAAGTATCCCCGTCCACGGTGATCGCGTTGAAGCTGTCGCGATTGGCCTCGCGCAGCAGACCGTCCAGCGCCTGCGCCTCGATGGCAAGGTCGGTCCCGATAAACGCCAGCATGGTCGCCATATCGGGGTGGATCATCCCCGAACCCTTGGCGATACCGGTCAGGGTCACCTCGCCCTGCGACAGTGCGACCCGACGGCTGACACCCTTGAGCACGGTGTCAGTGGTCATGATCGCGCGTCCCGCCTGCATCCAGGCATTGGGCGCCAGGCCCGCGTGCAGCACGGGCAGCGCCGCGATGATGCGTTCCACCGGCAGCGGCTCGCCAATCACCCCGGTGGAAAAGGGCAGGACTGCCTCCGCCGGGTCGCCCGTAACCGCGGCCAGGGCCTCGCAGCAGGTGCGCGCGGCGGCGAGCCCGGGCGCGCCGGTCCCGGCATTGGCATTACCGGCATTGATCAGCAGCCAGCGTGCCCCGCCCGCCGCCTGGTGCTCCGCGGCAACCACGACCGGCGCGGCGCGAAAGGCATTGTTGGTATAAAGCGCCGCAACGGTCGCGTCGGGGCCGGCATCGATCAACACCAGATCGTCGCGCCCGGGATAGCGAATCCCTGCCGCGACCGCGGCCACGCGAATCCCCGGTACCGGTTGCAGCGCCTCCGGGGCGTTCAATCCTACGGCCATGGGCTCAGTGTCTCCCTACAGCTTGCCGTGGCAATGCTTGAACTTCTTGCCCGAACCACACCAGCAGGGCTCGTTGCGGCCCAGCTTGGGCTCGTCGCGTCGGTAGGGGGCCTCGCCGCTCGCAACCGGTTCGCGCGGCTCGGCGTCACCTTCGGCTCCAGCCTTCAGGGGGCTGTCGGGGTTCTGGTGCTGGAACTGCAGATCATCCTCGGCGGGGGCCGCCTTCTTCGGCTGCAATGCCTCGACCTCCTCCGGTGAGCGCAATTGCATGCGCAGCAGGAACTTCACCACGTCGTGCTTGATGCGTTCCAGCAGGGACTGGAACATCGCGAAGGCTTCCTTCTTGTACTCCTGCTTCGGGTTGCGCTGGGCGTAGCCACGCAACCCAATACCCTGGCGCAGGTAGTCCATCGCCGCCAGGTGTTCCTTCCACTGGCTGTCCAGGACCTGCAGCATCACGTCGCGCTGCAGGCGGTTCATGGTCTCGTCACCCAGCTGCTCGCGCTTCCGGGTCAGCAGCGCGCGGGCATGCCCGATGATCCGCTCGCGCAACGGCTCCTCGTGCAGGTCGTCCTCGTCGTCCAGCCACTGCTGGACCGGAAGGTCGAGCCCGAACTCGCCGTTCAGGGCCTGCTGCAGGCCCTGGATGTCCCATTCGTCCTCGATCGATCCCGGCGGCATGTACGGGTTGATCAGGGCATTGACCACATCCTCCACCAAGGTGTCGATGGTTTCGCTGATGTCCTCGGTGGTCAGCAATTCGGCACGCTGGTCGTAGATCACCCGGCGCTGGTCATTGGCGACGTCGTCGTATTCCAGCAGCTGCTTGCGGATATCGAAGTTGTGCGCCTCGACCTTGCGCTGCGCGTTCTCGATGGCGCGCGAGACCCAGGCGTTCTCGATCGCCTCGCCCTCCTTCATGCCCAGGCGCTGCATCAGGCTGCGCACACGCTCGGATGCAAACACCCGCATCAGGTTGTCTTCCAGCGACAGGAAGAAGCGGCTGGAGCCTGCGTCACCCTGGCGGCCGGAGCGCCCGCGCAACTGGTTGTCGATCCGTCGCGACTCATGGCGTTCGGAGCCAATGATGTGCAGACCACCGGCCTCGATCACCGCGTCATGACGGGCCTGCCAGTCGGCCCGGATTGCCTCCTGCTGGGCGCTGTCGTCCGGGTCGACTTCGGCCAGTTCGGCATCCAGCGCCCCCCCCAGCACGATATCGGTACCACGGCCGGCCATGTTGGTTGCCAGCGTCACCGCCTTCGGGCGACCCGCCTGGGCGATGATCGCGGCCTCGCGCTCGTGCTGCTTGGCGTTCAGCACCTCGAACGAGATCCCGGTCTTCTTCAGCGCTTCAGCCAGCCGCTCGGAACTCTCCACCGAGGCCGTCCCCACCAGGACCGGTTGACCGCGATCCACGCACCACTGGATCTCCTTGATGATGGCGGTGTACTTCTCCTCCTGGGTCAGGAAGACCAGGTCCTGCATGTCGTCGCGCACCAGCGGCTTGTTGCCGGGGATCACGACCACTTCCAGACCATAGATGGTCTGGAACTCGTAGGCCTCGGTATCGGCCGTACCGGTCATGCCTGCGAGCTTCTCGTACAGGCGGAAATAGTTCTGGAAGGTGATCGACGCCAGCGTCTGGTTCTCGCGCTGGATCGGAACCCCTTCCTTGGCCTCGATCGCCTGGTGCAGTCCCTCCGACCAGCGCCGGCCACCCATGATGCGGCCGGTAAACTCGTCGATGATCTGGACCTTGTTGTCGCGCACCAGGTAGTCGACATCGCGGTGGAACAGCGCGTGGGCACGCAGGGCCGCATTCAGGTGATGCAGTACCGCGATGCTCGCAGAGTCGTACAGGGTCTGGTACTCCTCCAGCAAGCCGGCCTGGCGCAGGAGTTCCTCGGCCTTCTCGTGACCCTCCTCGCTGAGGAAGACCTGCTTGGCCTTCTCGTCGACGAAGTAGTCACCCTCGCTCTCTTCGTCTTCCTGACGGGTCAGCTGGGCCGGGATGGTGTTCAGCCGCTCGTAGAGCTCGGAGCTGTCGCCGCTGGGGCCGGAGATGATCAGCGGGGTCCGCGCCTCGTCGATGAGGATGGAGTCGACCTCGTCGACCACCGCAAAGTTGAGTGCGCGCTGCACGCGCTGATCGGCCGAGAAGGCCATGTTGTCGCGCAGATAGTCGAAGCCGAACTCGTTGTTCGTGCCATAGGTAATATCGGCGGCATAGGCCTCGCGCCGGGTCGCCGGACGCATCTGATCGAACCCGCCTTCTTCTGCGTGGTACTCCGGGTCAAAGAGATAGGAGGCGGAATCCACCCCCAGACCGCCGGAGCTATTCACCACGCCGACCGTCAGACCCAGTGCGTCGTACAGCCGCCCCATCCAGGCCGCATCGCGGCGGGCCAGGTAGTCGTTCACCGTCACCACATGCACGCCGTCGCCGGTCAATGCATTGAGATAGGCGGGCAGGGTCGCGACCAGGGTCTTGCCCTCACCCGTGCGCATCTCGGCGATGCGACCGTCGTTGAGAACCATACCGCCGATCAACTGGACGTCGAAGTGGCGCAGCCCCAGGACCTGGGCACTCATCGCGCGACAGACCGCGAAGGCCTCCGGCAGGAGCTTCTCCAGATTCTCGCCCTCGCCCAGGCGGCGCTGGAATTCCTGTGTCTTGTGACGCAGCTCGTCCTGCGACAACGCCTCGGTGGAGTCGGCCAGGGCATTGATGCGCTCGACCGCGCGGGTGTAGCGCTTGAGGATGCGATCGTTGCGACTACCGAAAATCTTCTGTACGAGCTGCTTGACCATGGGGATCCGAAAGGGTTGGCTGAAACCCGGCTAGGATAAACGATCCGTCAGGGAAACGCTGTGGCCAAGAGACGCGCAGCCGGTCATGCCCCTGCGGGGCCGAGAAGGACCGCGGAGGGTCAGTCCCGATCCTGGAGAAAATGATAGGGATTCAGGGCCTGGCCGGCGTCGACCACCTCGTAGTGCAGGTGGGTATCGGTCGCGCGACCGGTGCGCCCCATCTTCGCGATCACCTCGCCAGCCTCCACGCGCTGCCCGGGCTCGACTAGGATTTCCGCGTTGTGTGCGTAGCGCGTATTCAAGCCGCCGCCGTGCGCGATCTCGACGAGCTTGCCGTAGCTGCTCCGGCGGCCCGCGAATACGACCAGACCACCGCCCGCGGCGCGGATGTCCGAGCCTGGCCGCCCGGCAAAATCCATCCCCGAGTGGAAGCGGCGGTTCCCGGTGAACGGGTCTTCGCGATAACCAAACGCCGAGCTAATCCAGGCGTCATCCTCCACCGGGCGAAACTGCGGGGACAGCGCCTCGCGAGCCGCCTCCTGGCGTAGCTCGGAACCTACCGTCTCTACGGCGGCGCTGCGACGACCCAGAAGGTGTTCCAGCGCCAGCAAGCGGTCATGGATCTCCAGCGGAGAACCCGGTCCGTCCAGCAGCGGGCCGCCCTGGCCGCCAACTTCCGGCTCCAGTGCGGCCACGTCCAGCCCTAGGGAGTCGCCAACCGAGCGGAGGCGCAGATCCACCCGCGTCAGCTGGCGTTCCAGCGCGACCACACGGTCAACCAGGTAGTTCAAACCTTCACGTGCTGCCTCGCGTTCGGCCGTCTCCACCACGATCGGATCCAGCGTGTTTGCGACCGGGATCCTGACCACCTCGCGCTGGCTTTGCCCCGCCAGGTAGGCGGTCACAACCGCCGCCACCACCAGCAGCGCGAGCAGGGTGCCCGCCAGCGCCACGCCCCACAACGGAAGACGTGCACAAAGACCATCCGGACGTAGTACGATCAGCTGCATGCGATTCCTCTCACTCCTTCCGCCGCGGACTGCCGGAGTCCCTCGATGACGCCGCAGCGGATTACCCGCTTCATCGCCCGCGACTTTTCCGCGCACTCCAGCCGCGACCGCGGCGTGGAACGCGCCCTCGAGGGACTGGTCGGCAACGCCCTTCAGGCTGGCCGACTGGCGTTCACCCTGCGCGAGGACACCCTGGTCGCAATCTGCGCGAACCGCGGGCTGGCCACCGAACTGCGCTTCCAGCAGCGCGAACTGCTCAAGACCTTGCGTGCCGCGGGCTTCGAGGGTATCGAACAGATACGTATCCGGCTGACCAACACCCCACGCCCCCCCCAGCCCACCACGCGACTGGAGCGCCGCGAGATCCCGGATGCGGCCCGCCGCATCCTGGCCGATACCGCCAGCAGCATCCAGGACCCCGGGCTGGCCGGCGCCCTCGAACGCCTCGCCCGGGCGGCCAGGCCGTCACCGAAGCCCGACTGACCTACCCTCACCCTGGAACATGTGTTCCAGGGTGAGGTCAGCCCGCTGGAGTCGGTGCCAGCTGACCGAAGGAGATCGGCAGGCGTTCGCTCGGGTCCTCGAAGGTCACCTTCTCCCAGGCGGTCTCGTCGGCCAGGAGCTGACGGATCAGCTGGTTGTTCAGCGCATGCCCGGACTTGTGGCCAGTGAACGCACCGATCAGGCTGTGACCGAGCAGGTACAGGTCCCCGACGACGTCGAGGATCTTGTGCTTGACCAGTTCGTTGTCGTAACGCAGCCCGTTTTCGTTGAGGATCTTGTAGTCATCGAGGACCACGGCGTTGTCCAGGCTGCCGCCCAGCGCCAGCTGATTCGCCCGCAGGGCCTCGATGTCGCGCATGAACCCGAAGGTCCGGGCACGCGAGACCTCCTTCACAAAGGAGGTGGACGAGAAGTCCAGCTCTGCGCGCTGGCTTCCGTCGGTAAACATCGGGTGTTCGAAATCGATACAGAAACCGACCTTGAACCCCTCGTAAGGATCAAAGCGCACCCACTTGTCGTCCTCGCGGACTTCCACGCTGCGCTTGACCCGAATGAATTCCTTGGGCGCGTCCTGCTCCTTCAGCCCGGCGGACTGCAGCAGAAACACGAAGGGACCGGCACTGCCGTCCATGATGGGCACCTCGGCGGCGCTCACATCGACATGCAGGTTGTCGATTCCCAATCCGGCAATGGCCGAGAGCAAATGCTCCACGGTCGAAACCCGGACGTCTCCATTGACCAGCGTGGTGGACAGCCGCGTGTCGCCGACATTGTCGGCACAGGCGCGAATCTCCACGGACGGATCAAGATCGCAGCGATGGAACACAATCCCGGTATTCACCGGAGCCGGACGCAGGGTCAGCACCACCTTTTCTCCGGTATGCAGTCCCACTCCGGTCGCCCGAATGCTGTTCTTGAGCGTTCTTTGCCTGATCAACGAATTGAGCCTCTCTCTTCCAGGAGAGCGCATAAGGGGAGCCCGGGCCCTCCCGGGCTCCTCATGCACACAACGATTACCGCATTATTGCAGGATTCCGCTCGCCCTGCATGTACAGCCGTTCTCAGTCGGCTTGTTTACGCAGGAAGGCCGGAATATCCAGCACATCAATGCCTTGCTGCTGATTGTAGTCGACCGCAAGGTTGTCACCGCCGCGCCGCTTGACGGTCGGCTGGTCGAGGTCGACTTCGACATCGGAGCCGACGGCCCTCTTCGGCTGGGCATCGACCACTCGCACCTGCGGCCGTTCGGACTGCGTCGCTGGCGCGCCAAGCCCCGTGGCCACCAGGGTCACCCGCAGCTCGTCGGTCATCTCGGGGTCGATGACCGTCCCGACCACGACATTGGCATCTTCCGAGGCCAGGGCCTTCACCGCCTCGCCGACTTCCTCGAACTCGCCGATCCCGACATCCATGCCACCGGTCACGTTCACCAGGATGCCGCGGGCACCGGAGATATCGATGTCCTCCAGCAAGGGGCTGGCGATCGCCGCTTCGGCGGCCTCGCGCGCACGATCCTCGCCGGTGCCGGTGCCGGTGCCCATCATCGCCATGCCCATCTCGCGCATCACGTTGCGCACGTCGGCAAAGTCGACGTTGATCAGACCCGGACGGGTGATCAGCTCGGCGATGCCCTGCACCGCGCCGAACAGCACGTCGTTGGCAGCCTTGAAGGCATCCAGCAACGTGGTGTTCTTGCCCAGCACCGTCAGCAGCTTCTCGTTGGGGATGGTAATCAGGGAATCGACCTGTTCGGTCAGCGCCTTGATCCCGGACATCGCGACCTGCATGCGGCGCTTGCCCTCGAACGGGAACGGCTTGGTGACCACTGCGACCGTCAGGATGTTCATCTCCTTGGCGATCTGCGCCACCACCGGGGCGGCACCGGTACCCGTACCACCGCCCATGCCGGCGGTGATGAAGACCATGTCGGCGCCCTGCAACAGATCCTGGATGCGTTCACGGTCCTCCAGTGCAGCCTCGCGACCGACCGACGGATCCGCCCCGGCCCCCAGGCCCTTGGTGATGTCGCCGCCCAGTTGCAGCAGCGTCTTGGAATCCAGGCTCTTCAGAGCCTGGGCATCGGTGTTGGCACAGATGAAATCGACGCCTTCCAGCTGCGAGTTGACCATGTGCTGCACGGCGTTGCCGCCGCCGCCCCCAACGCCGACGACCTTGATCGTCGCGTTCTGGCTATAGGTGTCCATCAGTTCGAACGTCATGATTGCGTCCTCTCGTTGCGTGTGTAGTACATAAACTTCTGTTTACCTGCGTCATGGCCGGAGAGCGGTCCGGCCTCCTAAAATTCCGGGGCCCCGATCATCAGAACTGTCCGGAAAACCAGCGCTTCATGCGCGCCCATACGCCCTGGAACCCGCTGCTCACGGGCCGGGCCTCCTGCTCCGCGCGCGACTCGCGGGCGTAGAGCAACAGCCCCACCCCCGTCGCGTGGATCGGATTCTTCACAACATCCAGGAGCCCGGTGACGCGTTGCGGCACCCCCAGGCGTACGGGCATGTGAAAGACCTCTTCGGCGAGGTCCACCACACCTTCCATTCGGGACGAGCCACCGGTGAGCACCACTCCGGCGGCAATCATTTCTTCGGTGCCGCTGCGGCGCAGTTCCGCTTGCACCAGCTGCAACAATTCCTCGTAGCGAGGCTCGACCACGGAGGCGAGCGTCTGGCGCGACAACCTGCGTGCGGCACGATCGCCGACACCGGGCACCTCGATGCTCTCGCTCGGATCGGCCAGCGAGCGCAGCGCGCAGGCGTACTTGATCTTGAGTTCTTCGGCGTACTGGGTCGGGGTGCGTAGCGCGACCGCGATGTCGTTGGTGACCTGATCGCCGGCGATCGGGATGACTGCGGTGTGCATGATCGCGCCGTGGGCAAACACCGCGATGTCCGTGGTGCCACCGCCGACGTCCACCAGACACACGCCCAGGTCCTTCTCGTCCTCGCTCAGGACCGAGTAACTGGAGGCGAGCTGCTCGAGGATGATGTCGTCCACCCGCAGTCCGCAGCGCTCCACGCACTTGACGATGTTCTGCGCGGCGGAGACCGCCCCGGTCACCAGGTGCACCTTGGCCTCCAGCCGCACCCCGGACATCCCGATCGGCTCGCGGATGCCCTCCTGCTCGTCGATGATGTATTCCTGCGGCAGCACGTGGAGGATGCGCTGGTCGGCCGGGATGGCGATGGCGCGCGCGGCGTCGATCACCCGGTCCACGTCGCCAGCGACCACCTCGCCGTCCTTGATCGCGACCACCCCGGTGGAGTTGTAGCTCTTGATGTGCGAGCCGGCGATCCCGGTATACACCGAGTGGATCTCGCAACCGGCCATCAGCTCGGCCTCCTCCACCGCGCGCTGGATCGACTGGACGGTGGACTCGATGTTCACGACCACGCCCTTCTTCAACCCGCGCGAGGGCGAGGAACCGATGCCGATGATCTCGATCTCGCCTTCCTCGGTCAGCTCCCCGACCACCGCCTCGATCTTCGAGGTGCCGACGTCCAGGCCGACGATCAGACCGGGTTCCGACTTCTTTGCCATCATCTTTCTGCGTCCTGTCGTTCGTGTCATCGGGCGTTCCCCGCACCGTCTTCCGCCGCATCCGCCCAGGCCACGGCCAGCCCGTGGGGGTAACGCAGGTCGATCCGTTCCACCGGGGCCTCGCGATAGTCGCGAATCGCCGGGGCCGCGCGGACCAGTTGCCCCAGTCGTGCCAGATCGGCATCGCGCCCCATCAGCACGCGTACGCCGTCCGCCAGGTGGATGGTCCAGTCGTGGCGTTCGCCCTCTTCGAGACCGGCGACCTCCAGCCCGGCATCGGCCAGGCGTGCGGAGACCTCCAGGTAGCGATGCATCAGCACCACCTGCCGCCCGTCGGTCCCGGCGAGTGCCGGCAGGCCCTCCCAGTCATCCAGCGCCACCGGGCCAAACAGGCGCCCGTGGCGATCGACCAGATGGTCCTCGCCCCACTGCGCCACCGGCACCGGCTCGTGAATCTCCACCACCAGGGTGTCCGGCCACTGACGCCGCAGGCGCACCGCGTCCACCCACGGCTGGCCCTCAAGCGCAACGCGCAGGCGCTCGAGCTCGACACCGATGAAGCCCGGCGCATGGGTCCGGACCATCTCGTGCACCGCGGCGACATCCGCATGCTGCGGATTGCCGGTCACCTCGACATGCTCGATCGGCAACCAGGCATCCGGGTCGAACTGCAACCAGGCCAGCGCGCCCAGCACCAGCACCGCGGCCAGCCCCATGCCCGACATCAGGCGCAGCCCCGGGCCGGCCATCCGGCGCAACGGCGACGGTCCCCGCGCCTGCGGGCGGCGCGCGGGTCGCGTTGTGCGGCGTGCGTTCAACGCAGTCCTCCACACTCAAAACTGGAATCGAGGATGCGCAGGCACAGCTCGTCGAAGTCGATGCCCGCCTGCGCGGCAGCCTTGGGCACCAGCGAGTGGTCGGTCATGCCCGGGATCGTGTTCACCTCGATCAGGAAGTTCTCGCCATGTTCGTCCTGCAGGATGTCCACTCGTCCCCAGCCGCAACCCTCCAGCGTCGCGAAGGCGGCGATGGCCATGGACTGCAACTCCAGCAACGCGCTGGAATCCAGCGGCGGCGGGCAGATGTAGCCGGTATCGTCGGCCTCGTACTTGGCGTGGTAATCGTAGAAACCGCCCGGGGTGCGGATCTCCACCACCGGCAACGGCTCGTTGCCGAGGATCGCGACGGTGTACTCGCGTCCGCTGATCCACTGCTCCGCGAACACCTGCCCCGGCTGCAGCCGCGCGGCCTCGAAGGCGGCCGGCAGATCGGCCACCCGATCCACCCGTGTGATCCCCAGGCTGGAGCCGCCGCGCGCGGGCTTCACGATCAATGGCAGGCCCAGTGCATCGGCCACCGCGTCGGGGTCGAACCCCGGCGTGAGCAGACGATAGGGGGCGCTCGGCAGATTGCTCCCCGCCCACAGCCGCTTGCAGGCCAGCTTGTCCATGCCCAATGCGGAACCGAGCACGCCGGTCCCGGTGTAAGGCATGCCCGCCATGTCCAGACAGCCCTGCAGGGTCCCGTCCTCGCCGCACTCCCCGTGGAGCACGATGAAGACCCGGTCGAAGTTCTCCAGGGCCAGGCAGCGCGCCGTCTCGCGGGTCAGGTCCAGGGGATGGGCATCGACACCCTGGCGCTGCAGTGCCGCCAGCACCGCCTGACCACTGTGCAGCGAGACTTCGCGCTCGCCAGACCAGCCACCCATCAGGACCGCGACACGGCCATAATCTTGTGCACTTCGCTTGCTCATGCCGTTCCCTCGCTTGCCTCGTGCGTAGCCCCTGGCCGACCCAGGACCCGGACCTCGGGCTCCAGGTGCACCCCGAACTGCCGCTGCACCTCGTCCTGGGCATGACGCAGCAACCATTCGATATCGGCGGCGCGCGCGCTGCCGTCGTGGGTGATGAAATTCGCGTGCTTGGGGGAGATCTCCGCCGCCCCGTGGCGCAGTCCCTTCAGACCGGCGGCCTCGACCAGGCGCGCGGCGTGATCGCCCTCCGGGTTGCGGAACACCGACCCGCAGGATGGCAACCCCAACGGCTGCTTCGCGGATCGTTCGCGCAGCAACTCGCGGATGCGCCGGGTCCCGACGTCAGGGTCACCCGCGGCCAGCTGCAACACGCAGCCGGTGAACCACTCCGCCTCGGGGCCGTGGACACTGCGGTAGCCGATCGTGTAGTCCGCGGGGGTGCGGGTATGCAGTTCGCCGCGCGCATCCACCGTGGAGACCGCCTCCACCAGGGGCCAGATCTCGCCACCCCAGGCGCCGGCGTTCATCCGCAGCGCGCCGCCCACAGTCCCGGGGATGCCGGCCAGGAACTCGGCCCCGACCAGCCCCTCGCGGGCCCCGAAACGCGCGGCCTGGGCGCAGGCCAGCCCGGCCCCAAGCAGCAGGCGATCGCCGTCCAGGCGCCGGCGTTCGTTCAGCACTCCGGAAAGATGCACGACCAGGCCGTCCAGCCCGCCGTCACGAATCAGGACGTTGCTGCCCAGGCCGAGGAAGGTCACGGGCATCTGCGGCGCGTGGGTCGCGTGATCGCGCAGGGCAGCGACCAGGTCGTCAAGGTCCGCCGGCTGGAACAGCCAGTCGGCCGGGCCGCCTGCGCGCCAGGAGGTCAGCCCGGCCAGCGGAACCTGCGCCTGCAACCGGCCACGCGTGGCCTGCGCGAACGGAGTCATCGACGAGTCCACAGCGCGGGCGGCCATCATGATTCCTCCTCGCCGGCGGTCCCCAGCTGCTGCGGGAGCAGCCCGGCCAGACGGCCAATATCGCCGGCACCCTGGGCGAGCACGACATCGTCCGGCCGCAGCATCCCCGCGAGCACACCGATCACATCCTCTGCGCGCTCGACAAACACCGGCTCCACCCGCCCGCGCAGACGAATGGCGCGCGCCAGGCTGCGGCCATCGGCGCTGGGGATCGGGTCCTCCCCGGCGGCATACACCTCGAGCAGGATCAGGACGTCGGTCTCGGACAGGGCCTCGGCGAAGTCCTCGAACAGATCACGCGTGCGGGTATAACGATGCGGCTGGAAGATGGTGATCCGGCGGCGGCCCGGCCAGGCATCGCGCGCGGCCGCCTGAGTGGCAGCAATCTCGCGCGGGTGATGGCCATAGTCGTCGACCAGGGTCAGGGCCCCCTGTGCGGTCCGCAGCTCCTGCACCTGGAAGCGCCGCCCAATACCCTGGAAGCGCGCCAGCGCGGCCTGGATCGCCTCGGGGGCGACCTCCAGCTCGTGCGCGACAGCCGCCGCCGCCAGGGCATTGAGCACGTTGTGGCGCCCGGGCAGGTTCAGCGTCACCGGGAACGCAGCCTGACCGGGCAACGCGAGGTCGAAGTACATGCGCACGCCTTCCTGGCGCACATTCAGGGCGCGCACGTCGGCGTCCTGTTCGATGCCGTAGGTCAGGCGCGGGCGCTCCAGTTCCGGGTACAGATCACGCACCTGCGGGTCGTCGGCGCACAGCACGGCAATGCCGTAGAACGGCAGGTGGTGGAGGAATTCCAGGAAGGTCGCCCGCAGCTGGCCAAAGTCGTTGCCATAGGTCCCCAGGTGATCGGCATCGATATTGGTCACGATGCTGATCATCGGCTGCAGATGCAGGAAGGACGCGTCACTCTCGTCGGCCTCGGCCACCAGATAGTCCCCGGCGCCGAGATTCGAGTGGCTCGCCGTGCTGTTCAGGCGTCCGCCAATCACAAACGTCGGGTCCATCCCGGCCTCCGCCAGCACACTGGCGACCAGGCTGGTGGTCGTGGTCTTGCCATGGGTCCCGGCGACCGCGATGCCATAGCGAAAGCGCATCAGTTCGGCCAGCATCTCGGCGCGGCGCACGATCGGGATGCCGCGCCGACGCGCCTCCTGGACCTCGGGGTTGCTCGGATTGATCGCACTGGAAACCACCAGCACGTCGGCATCGGCCACGTTCGATTCGGTATGGGCCGCCACCACCGGGATACCCATGCCCTTCAGGCGTTCGACCATCGCCGACTGCCCGAGATCGGATCCGGAGACCTGATATCCCAGTTGATGCAGGACCTCGGCGATCCCGCTCATGCCGGACCCCCCGATCCCCACACAATGGATCCGGCGGATACGACGCATCGCATGGCGTGGCAGGCGCGGGGCATTCATGACGATCCCTCCCGGCGGGCGCCCGCCATTTCCATGCAGGCATCGGCCAGGCGCCGTGCGGTGTCGGGGCGGGCCTGTGCGCGGGCCAGCAAGGCACGCGCACGCAGGGCCTCGCGGTCCAGCGGGGCGACCAGCTCGTAGACCCGCTGAGCGTCCAGCTCGGCATCCGCGACCCGCCAGGCGGCACCGGATTGCACCAGGGCCTCGGCATTCGCGGTCTGATGATCGTCCACCGCATGTGGATAGGGCACGAAGATCGCCGGCACGCCGGCCGCGGCCACCTCGGCCACGGTGAGCGCCCCGGCGCGGCAGATCACCAGGTCCGCCCAGGCATAGGCCGCGGCCATGTCTTCGATAAAGGCGCTGATCTCCGCCTCCAGACCTGCCTCCGCATAGGCGGCCTGGGCCTCGTCGAGGGTGCGCTCGCCCGCCTGGTGACGGATGTTCAGCGGCTGCTCCACGGCCACGCGCGCCAGTCCCGCGGGCAGCGTGCGATTGAGCGAACGGGCGCCCAGGCTGCCGCCCAGGACGAGGAGGTTCAGGGCGCCCTCGCGCTCGTCGAAACGCGCCTCCGGCGCCGGAAGTTCCGCAATCGCGGCGCGCACCGGGTTGCCCACCACCGTGACCGCCACCCGCTCGGGGAAGCTGTGCTCGAAGCCGGCGTAGACCCGGTCCGCCACCTTCGCCAGCCAGCGATTGGTGAGACCGGCCACGGCGTTCTGTTCGTGGATTGCCAGCGGCCGGCCCATGGCGGCCGCCATTAGTCCCCCGGGGCCGGCGGCAAACCCACCAAAGCCAATCACGGCGTCCGGGCGCAGACGCGTCATCAGACCCAGGGCGGCCCACAGCGAAATGCCGAGCCGCCAGGGTGCGAGTGCCAGCCCGACCAGGCCCTTGCCGCGGATGCCGGCGATTGGAAGCGTATGCAGTTCGATCCCGGCCGCCGGCACCAGCCGCGATTCCACGCCGCGGGCCGTGCCCAGCCAGCGCACCTCGGCACCGCGTTCCCGCAGCAGGGTGGCCACTGCCAGGCCCGGGAACACATGGCCCCCGGTGCCGCCGGCCATAATCAGGATGCGCGGGGCCCTCATGCGGCACCCCCACGCCGGCGGCGCGCCGGGGGTGCGGCGCGCGGGGCCGGCACCTGGGCCTCGCGGTACACGCGCATCACCAGGCCGATAGCCGCCAGCGAGACGATCAGCGAACTGCCGCCGTAACTGAGAAACGGCAGGGTCAGGCCCTTGGTCGGAAGCAGCCCCATGTTCACCGCGAGGTTCAGGAACGCCTGCAGGCCCATCCAGATGGCCACGCCAAAGGCCAGATGCGAGCCGAAGGCATGCCCTGCGCGCTCGGCGTACAAACCGATCTGGATGCAGCGCCAGACCAGGACTCCGAACAGCGCGATGAGGGCCACCACACCGACGAAGCCGAACTCCTCGGCAAACACCGCGAACAGGAAGTCGTTGTGCGCCTCGGGCAGGTAAAAGAGCTTCTGCACACTGTTGCCGAGCCCGGCCCCGAACCAGCCGCCGGAGCCGATCGCGATCAGCGACTGGGTCAGCTGGAAACCGGTGGCAAACGGATCCTGCCAGGGATCGAGGAACGCCGTCAGGCGCGCCACGCGGTATGGCGCCGCGACCGCGACGACCGCCATCCCCGCCGCGATGGTGCCCGCCAGCGCGGCGAACTGCCAAAGCTTCGCACCGGCCAGGAACAGCATGCCCATGCCAATCGCCAGCATGATCGCGGCGCCGCCGAAGTCCGGCTGCAGCAACAGCAGGATGGTGCCCACCCCAAGCACGATCAGCGGGCGGATAAAACCGAGGAAGTGCAGGCGGAGCGTCGAATAGTGACGCACGATGTAACCGGCGAGGTACATCACCACCAGCAGCTTCACCAGCTCGGCGACCTGCAGGTTGAACATCCCCAGCGGGATCCAGCGGGTCGCGCCGTTGACCGTGCGCCCGACACCCGGGATCAGCACTGCGATCAGCAACGCCATCACCAGGATCAGCAGCCACGGCCCGGAACGTTCCCAGCGCGCCAGCGGGACCACCCAGAGGAAGGTCGCCACCGCAAGCCCGATGGCGGCGAAAATGACCTGGCGCTGGAAAAAGTGCCAGGTGTTGCCGAAATAACGTTCGCCCAGCCCCATGGAGGCGGACGCGACCATCACCAGGCCGATCCCCAGCAGGATCGCCGCGACGGCGAGCAGGGGCAGGTCCACATGGTCGCGCAGGCCGGCGACGAGGCCGCGATCCGGGAGTCCGAGGCGGGTGCTGGAGATACTCATGCTGCCAGCTCCCGCACCGCGTGCGCGAAGTCGTCGCCGCGCGCCTGATAATTCGGGTACATGTCCAGGCTGGCGCAACCGGGCGACAGCAGGACGGTATCCCCGGGTTCCGCCCAGGCAGCGGCCTGCGCAACCGCGGCGGCCATATCGTCCACGCGCTGGACCGGGACCACGGAGGCCAGGGCCCGGGCGATCGTTGGCGCGTCCTCGCCGAGCAGCACCACACCACGGACCTTGCCCGGGACGTAATCGGCCAGCGGCGTAAAGTCCTGACCCTTGCCCTGCCCGCCCGCGATCAGCACCAGCGGCCCGGGCGTACCGCGCAGGGCCGCCAGGGTCGCGCCGACATTGGTGCCCTTGGAGTCATTGATGTAGGCGACACCGCCCACTTCGGCAATCCACTGCGAGCGATGCGGCAGACCGGCGAACTCGGCCAGGGCCGCCATGGCGCGTGCGCGCGGCTCGCCCGCCTCCAGCCACGGCCAGACCAGGGCAAGCGCGGCCAGGGCGTTGGCCCAGTTGTGCTGTCCACGCAGACGCAGATGGCCGGTCGAGAGAAGGACCTGGTCACCGCGCACCAGGTCCGGAGCATCCGCGCTGGACGGGCGCACCCCGAAATCGTCCGGGCCGGCCGGCGCATCGAGACCGAAGGAGATCACCTTCAGACCCGGCGGCAGGGTGATCTCGCGCAGCCAGGCGTCCTCGCGGTTCAACACACCGCGCTCGGCGCGATCCAGGATGCGGGCCTTGGCACGCACATACGCATCCAGATCGGCGTAGCGATCCAGGTGATCAGGCGAGATATTCAGGATGGCGGCGGCCGCTGGCGCCAACATGTCGCTGCGCTCCAGCTGGAAACTGGACAGCTCCAGCACGTACAGGTCCGGGGCCTGCTCCAGCAGGTCCAGCGCCGGGGTGCCGTAGTTACCACCCACCGCCACCCGCAGGCCGGCGGCGCGCAGCAACTCGCCGACCAGCGCGGTCACCGTGCTCTTTCCGTTGGAGCCGGTAATCGCGATGACTGGGGCGCCCGCCTGCTCGGCGAACAGGTCGATGTCTCCGGTCAGGCGGGCACCGGCGGCACGCGCCCGTTGCAGGACCGGGTGCTCCAGTGCGACCCCGGGCGAGACGATGATGCGGGCAAAGCCCGCGACGTCCAGTCGATCCAGCGGCCCGACCCAGGCATCGGCCAGCCAGGCCTTGGCACCCTCGGTCTCCAGCGCGGCCGGCGCCACGCGGGTATCGGTGATCGCGAACGGCTCTCCCTGCGCACGCAGGAAGCGGGCAACCGACACGCCGGTCGCCCCGAGGCCCACGATCAGGTTGTTGTCGCCGGTTCGCGTCATGGGATCAGCGCACCTTCAGGGTCGCAAGACCGACAAGGACGAACACCACGGTCAGGATCCAGAAACGCACGATCACGCGCGGCTCCGGCCAGCCCTTGAGTTCGAAGTGATGGTGCAGCGGCGCCATGCGGAAGATTCGCCGCCCAGTGAGCTTGAAAGAGGCGACCTGGAGCATCACCGAAAGCGTCTCCAATACGAAAATGCCCCCCATGATCAGCAACACGATCTCCTGACGGGTGATGATCGCCAGCATGCCCAGGGCCGCGCCCAGCGCGAGCGCCCCGACGTCGCCCATGAAGACCTGCGCCGGGTAGGTGTTGAACCACAGGAATCCCAGCCCGGCGCCGACCAGGGCGGAGGTAAAGATCACCACCTCGCCCACGCCGGGTACCGCCGGAATACCGAGATAGTCGGCGAATACCGCATGGCCCGCCGCGTAGGCGAACACGCCCAGGGCGCCGGCCACCAGCACCGCCGGCATGATCGCCAGGCCATCCAGCCCATCGGTCAGGTTCACGGCATTGGAGGACCCCACGACCACCAGCCAGACCAGCGGGATGAACAGCCAGCCCAGGCTGAACTGGATGTCCTTGAACACCGGCAGGTAGAAGGTCGTCTCCACCGGCCCCTGCGCGGTGTACATAATCACCCCCGCGGCGACCAGGGCGAACAGCGTCTGCCACAGGAGCTTGGCGCGCGCCGAGAGGCCCTTGCTGTTGCCGTAGCGCAGCTTCAGGTAGTCATCCCAGCCACCCACGGCGCCGAACGCCAGGGTGGTCAGCAGCACGAGCCAGACGAAGCGGTTGGTCAGATCGCTCCACAGCAGGGTCGCCGCCGCCACTGCCACCAGAATCAGGGCACCACCCATGGTCGGCGTGCCGGCCTTGGTCAGGTGCGACTCGGGACCGTCATCGCGGATCTGCTGGCCGACATTGCCGACCGTCAGGCGGCGGATCATCGCCGGCCCGATCAACAGCGCGATCGCCAATGCGGTAACCACCCCGAGGATGGCGCGAACGGTCAGGTACTGAAAGACCGTGAAGCCGGAATAGAACTGGCTCAGGTATTCAGTCAGCGCGAACAGCATTCGCCACCTCCGGCGCTGACGAGGCCAGGTCCAGCCCCTCGATGATCTGTTCCATGTGCTGGCTGCGCGAGCCCTTTACCAGGACCGTGGTGCCCTCCCCCAGGAGGTCCTCCAGGCGCGAGCGCAGCGCGGCGTGGTCGGCAAACCACTCGCCGCCGTCGCCAAAGCCCTCGGCGCTGTCGCGCGCGGCATCGCCCAGCGCCAGGCAGTGTTCGATACCCACCGCGCGGGCCAGGTGCCCGGTTTCCCGGTGCAACGCCGGCGTGGCGGCGCCCAGTTCACCCATGGCACCCAGCACCAGGATGCGCCGACCGGGCATCGCCGCCAGCACCTCGAGCCCGGCCCGCAGCGAGTCCGGATTGGCGTTGTAGCTGTCGTCCCAAATCCGCGCGCCGCTGACGTGCCACAGCTCCTGCAGACGGCCGCGCACCGGCTTCCAGCGGGTGAGCCCGTCGACGATTCGGTCAATCCCGATACCGACCGCGTTCGCCGCGGCCGCGGCCGCCACGGCATTGGCTGCGACGTGGCGACCGGGGCCGGCCAGGCGCAGATCGCGGACGGCGCCGAGGATGGACAGACGCAGCCGGTCCGGGGCCTGCCACATGCCTTCCACCTCGCCGCCACCCTCCAGCGAGAAGCGCTGGCAGTGGTGATGCTCGTTCAGCGACAGCCAGTAGTCGGCAAACGGATCATCCAGATTGATGACCGCGGTGCCGCCCTGGGCCGGGAGACCGGAGTAGATCTCGGCCTTGGCATGGGCGACGCCCTCCAGGCTGCCGAAGCCCTCGAGATGGGCCCGACCGGCATTGGTGATCATGGCGACCTGCGGTTCGACCCAGCGCGCCATGCGCCCGATCTCACCGGCATGATTGGCGCCCAGTTCGATGACCGCGTAGTCGACTTCACAGGGCATCGCCAGCAATGTCAGCGGCGCGCCGATCTCGTTATTCAGGTTGCCCGCGGTGGCATGCACCGACCCAACCCCCTCAAGGATGCAGCGGAGCATCTCCTTGGTCGTGGTCTTGCCATTGGAGCCGGTCAGGGCAATCACCCGCGCGCGGCTCTGGCGCCGCCAATGGCGGCCCAGGCGGCCCAAGGCCTCGCGGGTATCGGCCACGATGATCTGCGGCTGTGGCACATCGAGCGCCCGCTCCACCAGCAGCACGGCCGCCGGCAGGTCGGCACCGACCTGTGCGTGGGCATCGAAATTCGGCCCCTTCAACGCGATGAACAGCGCTCCCGGGCACGGCTCGCGAGTGTCCGTAAACACGCCCTCGAAGGCCGTGTCGGGGGCCCCTTGCAGGCGCCCATGGACCGCCTCGGCCAGTTCCTGGCTGGTCATTCGAATCATTGTCCCTCCCCCCTGATCGCGCGGTCCTGGCCACGCCTGTCCTGCGGGTGCCGGCACGCCCGGGCCTGCACCTGTTCGCGGTCGCTGAACGGATAGCGCTGACCGCGGATCTCCTGGGTCGTCTCGTGACCCTTACCGGCCACCAGCACCACATCCCCGGCAACGGCCTCGGCCAGCGCACTGGCAATCGCTGTTGCGCGATCGCCAATCTCGTGGCATTCGGCGGAATCGGCGCAGCCGGCAAGGATCTCGGCGCGGATCTCGGCCGGGTCTTCTCCGCGCGGGTTGTCATCAGTCACGAAGATCACGTCGGCCTCCCGGCAGGCCACCTGGCCCATTGCCGGGCGCTTGCCGCGATCGCGGTCGCCGCCGCAGCCGAACACCACGCTCAGGCGCCCGCGTACATGGGGTCGAAGCGCCTGCAATGCAGCCTCCAGGGCCTGGGTGGTATGTGCGTAATCGACCACCGCCAAGGCCCCGTTAGCGAGCGGGAAGCGCTCCATGCGGCCGGGCACGCCGGGGAGTTCGGCGACTGCCGCGATCGCCTCCTCGCGCTCTACCCCGAGGCCCTGCAGGGTGGCGAGGGTCGCCAGCAGATTGCCGACCTGAAACAGGCCGAACAGGGTGGAACGAACCGGATAGGCCCGGCCATCGGCCTCGAGGGTGAAACGCAGCCCTTCGGCAGTGGCCTCCACGTCTCGGGCGCGCAGATCGGCGGGTGCGCCCAGGGCACTGTAGGTCAGGGCCTGAACGCCCGCCGGCAGATGCTCCACAACCTGGCGTCCAAAGGCATCATCGATATTCAGGACCGCCGTTTGCAGGCCAGGCCAGACAAACAGCCGCGCCTTGGCTGCCGCATACGCCTCCTGACTACCGTGGAAATCGAGGTGATCGGAGCTCAGTCGGGTGAGCACCCCGACGCTGATCGGGGCTCCGGCGAGGCGCCCTTGTGCCAAACCGTGCGAGGAGGCCTCCAGCGCCACGGCACCACAACCGGCCGCGGCCAGCTCGGCCAGGTGGCGATGCAGGTCCAGTACGCCCGGGGTCGTGTGTCCGGTATCCACCAAGTGGCCCGGTCGCCCGACGCCGAGCGTGCCGATCAGACCGGTGGGCCGACCCAGGGTCTCCAGGGCCAACGCGATCAGGTGCGTGACCGAGGTCTTGCCGTCAGTACCGGTCACCGCCACCAGCGGGGCCGCCTCCGGCCAGCTACCGAACAATCCGCGCGCCATCTGCGGCAGCCGTTCCCGCAGGCCCGGCACATGGAGCATCGGCACAGCAGGGAATGTTTCCGGGGTTCCGGCCTCGTCCCACAGGATCACGCCGGCACCCCGTGCCACGGCATCGGCAGCATACGCCAGCCCATGGCCGTGCGTGCCGGCCAGGGCCACAAAGGCGGTGCCGGGCGCGACCCGGCGGCTATCCTGAACCAGGTCGGCGACCGGCAAGTCCGCCAGGTCGGGGCGCCGGAGATCGGCCGGCAACAAATCGCCCAGCACCGGTCCGGCCCCGCCTCGGGTATCACGGGCGGCCATCATGGCGTCCCCTCGTGATCCGCGGCCAGGCGCATGGGGACCTCCGGCATCGCGTCCGGGCGCACGTTGAACATGCGCAGGGCCGAACCGACGACATTACGGAACACCGGCGCCGCGACCGCCCCACCGTAGTAGACGCCGGCATCCGGCTCGTCGATCACCACGGCCATGACAAAACGCGGATCGGAGGCCGGGGCCAGGCCGACGAAACTCGAAAAATAGCGGTCCTCGGTATAACCGCCCGGACCGCTCTTGCGGCTGGTACCAGTCTTGCCGGCCACGCGATAACCGTCGATCGCCGCCTGGCGCGCGGTGCCCTCGGTACCGATCACATGTTCCATCATTGCCAGCACCTGGCGGGCAGTACGCGGAGTCATCACCTGCGCCGACTCGCGCAGATCGTCGGCGGTGCGCACCAGACGCACCGGCACCCGCTCGCCGTCATTGGCAAAGGCGGTGTAGGAGGCCGCCATCTGCAACGGCGACAGCGACAGCCCGTAGCCATAACCGAGCGTGGCCTGTTCGACCTCGCGCCAGGTGGTGAAATCGCGCAGACGCCCCGTGGCCTCGCCCGGGAAATGGGTACCCAGCGCCTGCCCGAAGCCCGCCTGATGCAGGGTCTTCCAGAAACGATCCGCGGGGGTATCCAAAGCCAGCTGTGTGGCCCCGACATTGCTCGAACGGGCGATCAGGGTGGTGAGGTCGATCGTCCCGTAGTCGCGCAGGTCGCGCACGGTCAGGCGCCCCACCCGCATGGTGCCCGGGCCGGTCTCCAGGGTGGCGTTGACGTCCACCACCCCGGCATCCAGGGCGGCCGCCACGGTGAACGGCTTCATCACCGAACCGGGCTCCAGGGTATCGGTGATGGCCCGGTTGCGGGCGCGATCGGAACGGATAGCACCGCGATTGTTCGGGTTGAATCCGGGCTGATTGACCAGCGCCAGGATCTCGCCGCTGCGGGCGTCCAGAAGGACAGCGGAGCCGCCACGGGCATTGTGTTCGGCGACCGCGGTCTTCAGTTCGCGGTACGCCAGATATTGCAGGCGCTGATCCAAGGTCAGGGCCAGGGTGTTGCCGTCACGCGCGGGGCGGATACTGGCGACATCACGGATGCTGCGGCCATAACGGTCGCGCAGCACCCGCTTGGCGCCCGGATGACCGGACAACCACTGGTCAAAGGCCAGTTCCACGCCCTCCTGGCCCTGATCGTCGATATTGGTATAGCCCAGCACATGCGAGGTGGCCTCGCCATGCGGGTAATAACGCCGGAATTCGCGGGTCAGGCCGACGCCCTGGATGCGCAGGGCCGCTACGCGCTCGGCCTGATCCGGCAACATTTGGCGGCGCAGGTAGATGAATTCGCGCGAGGCACGCGCCTCGATACGCTCCGCCAGCCAGTCCGGCTCCACCTCCAACGCCGCGGCCAAATCCGGCCAGCGCTCGCGCTGGCCCATCAAGTCCTGCGGGTTGGCCCAGGCGGTCTGCACCGGGGCCGAAATGGCCAGGGGTTCGCCGTGACGGTCGGTAATCATGCCGCGGTTCGCGGACTCGGTCAGGGTGCGCACCTGGCGCTGCTCGCCCTGCTTGGTCAGGAAGTCGCGCTCCAGGACCTGCAGATCGACGGCGCGCAACAGCAACGCGGCGCTCGCGACGGCGAACACGGCGATCACGACCTTCAGACGGCCACCACTGATCTGCCGCTTCAGCGCGCCCACGAGCTACCCCCGATCACCACGATGCGATCCGAATCGGGCTGAATCATGTCGAGACGCTCGCGCGCCTGCTCCTCGACCCGGCCCTGGGTCGCCCAGGTCGATTGCTCGATCTGCAACTGCGTCCACTCGAGATTCAGGACATCGCGCTGGCTCAATGCCTGCTGCTGGTCGATAAAGGCCTGGCGCGACTCATGCTTGGCCGCCACCACCCCAACCGCCGAGGCAAACACCCCGGTTGCCAGCGCCACCGCCAGGAGCCCGCGCGCAACCATCAGAGTCGCTCCCCGACACGCAGCACGGCCGAGCGCGAACGCGGATTGATGCGCTGCTCCTCGCGATCGGCATGGATCGGCTTGCCGACCGGGCGCAGCTTGCGCTCCGGCTCCTCCGGCATCACCGGAAGGCCGCGCGGCAGGCGCACGCTGGACACCGGCTTGCGCAGGGCCTGCTTTACCAGTCGGTCTTCCAGTGAATGGAAGCTGATCACCACCAGCCGCGCACCAGGCGGGAGCACATCGGGGATCGTCGCCAGCCACTGCTCCAGCTCGGACAGCTCCGCGTTCACGAAGATGCGCAGCGCCTGGAAGGTTCGAGTGGCCGGGTGCTTTCCGGGCTCGCGTTTCGGGACCGCCCGGCGAACGATTTCGGCCAGTTCGCCGGTGCGGCTAAGGGGTGCCTCGGTGCGTGCAGCCACAATGGCCCGGGCAATGCGCCGCGAGTGGCGCTCCTCGCCGTATTGATAGATCACATTCGCGATCTCGGTCTCGTCGGCCCGCGCCAGCCACTCCGCCGCGCTCTCGCCGCTGTTCGGATCCATGCGCATGTCCAGCGGGCCGTCGTGCTGAAAACTGAATCCGCGCTCGGGCGTATCCAGCTGGGGCGAGGACACGCCCAGGTCCAGAAAGACGCCGTCCGGACCCCGGTCCGGCGAACGCCGTTCCAGCGTGGCGGCCATGGTCGAGAACGGCGCGGCCTCGAAGGCAAAACGCGGATCATCGGCAAACGAGGCGGCCGCCGTGGCGGCCTCCGGATCGCGATCCATGGCCAGCAGCCGGCCGTCCGGGCCCAGGCGATCCAGGATCGCCCGGCTGTGTCCACCGCGGCCGAAGGTGCCATCGACGTAAAAGCCGTCAGCGCGCACGGCCAGGCCCTCCAGCACCGCGTCGCGCAGCACCGGGATGTGGGAGACGGCTTCCATGTCCGTCACAACGCGATGGACTCGAGCGCTTCATCATCCACGTCACCCCCCAGCACCTGGGCGCAGGTCTCCTCCCAGGCGGCCTCGCCCCAGATCTCGAACTTCTTGCCCTGGCCCAGCAGCACCACCCGCTTTTCCAGGCCGGCGTACTGACGCAGGGGCGGGGGCAGCAACAGGCGGCCGCTGCCGTCCAGCTCGCACTCGGTGGCATGGCCCACCAGCAGGCGCTGCAGATTGCGCACCTTGGGATTCATGTTGGGGCGGGACATCAGGTTCTGCTCAATGCGCTCCCACTCGGGGAACGGGTACAAGAGCAGGCAGCGGGAGGGATCAACCGTGATCACCAGCTGACTGTTGCAGCTCGCAGCGAGGTCGTCGCGATACCGCGCCGGCATGGCCAGGCGGCCCTTCGCATCCAGATTGAGCTGGCTAACGCCTCGAAACATCGCTGATAACGGTGGTTACCCACCTTTCCCCACTTTGACCCACTTTCCGACACTATAGGTACGGGCATCCTCCAGAGTCAAGAAAATCGACCCCGAAAAACGAAAAATAAGCGTTGAATCACAGAGACTTAGCGCACCCACCCCGAGGCGGACGAAAGAGCGGGGAGAAGGGTATTAAAAGCCTCGCGTTGAGGCTCAAACTTAATGCATCACCTTACAAGTTTGCCGCACACACAGCCGTGCACGCGCAGACCGGGGCGGCCGCGGGGGCTTGATCGTGGGAAAAAGTGGGAGCCGGCCGTAAGCCGGGTTCTGTCGAGGACAGTCATTCATCTGGGACGTCCGTCACCGGACGCCTCGAGCAGCCTACCCGGGTGCGATGCGGGCCACACCATGCACCCCTATTTGGCCTTGCTCCGGACGGGGTTTACCCTGCCACGAACTGTTACCAGTCGCGCGGTGCGCTCTTACCGCACCATTTCACCCTTACCTGTACCCGGCGAACCGGACCATCGGCGGTATATTTTCTGCGGCACTTTCCGTCGGCTCGCGCCGCCCAGGCGTTACCTGGCGTCCTGCCCTATGGAGCCCGGACTTTCCTCCACATCCGAGGATGCAGCGACTGCCTGGCCGACTCCCGCGCTCCTTGTACGCCGCCGCGTGCGCGAACGCAAGCCTTTTCAACGGCCTGCCCCAAGGGCCTCCGTCCACAACGAAGCACACCAAGACACGAAGGACGTCAAGAGCAGCCCACAGGAAGAGGGGACGATCGGAAGGCAATCAATTCAACGAACGACAGGGTTATCGCCACGATGCCGGAACGCAGCCAGCCATCCCCGCCAACAATGATTATTTCCGTTCTTCCAAACCTTCCTGCCGATGGCTTCTGACCTTGACCCGCTGCGTGTCTGCGCACGCTTCATTGCGGACCCAAACCAGTCCTATTCTCCGGCGTCCTTGAGGGCGAGGGCGCGGGCGTAGACGCGGTTGCGCGGCAGGTCGGTGGCATCGGAGAGCAGGCGGGCCGCACGCTTGAGAGGGAGTTCATGCAGCAGTGCCGCGAGCAGGCGCTCGTGCTCGTCGGACAGGGGCATGTCGGCCTCGCCCCCCGTGTCGGGCGCGGGCGCCGGGCCCAGGATCAGCACGAACTCACCGCGGGTGCGGTTGCTGTCGGCATCCAGCCAGGCCGGCAGTTCGCCGGCGGGGCCGCGATAGTGTTCCTCGAACTGCTTGGTCAACTCCCGCGCCAGGAAGACCTCCCGCCCCGGTGCCAGCTGCGCCAGGTTGGCGGCGGCCGCGCGAACACGATGCGACGATTCGAACAGGATGGTAGTGACCGGCTGGACCAGCAATGCCTCCAGCCGCCGCTGGCGCGCCCCGGCGGCATGCGGCAGGAAGCCCTCGAAGCAGAAGCGGTCGGACGGCAGCCCGGCAACCGCCAGCGCCGCCAGAGGCGCACTGGGACCCGGTACGGCGCGCACATCCAACCCGGCCTCGCGCGCCGCCCTCACCAGCCGAAACCCCGGGTCCGACACCAGCGGCGTGCCGGCATCGGAAATCAGCGCGACGGAGTCCCCCGCCCTCAGCGCCTCCAGCAGCGAGGGAATACGCTCCGCCTCGTTATGCTCGTGCAGGCTGACCAGCGGCGTGTGCACGCCCAGATGGGCCAGCAGTCCGGCGCTGTGTCGCGTATCCTCCGCCGCAATGCGCTGCACCCGACCGAGGAGCTCGCCCGCCCGCGGGCTCATATCTCCAAGATTACCAATCGGGGTAGCCACCACCCACAACGTGCCCCAGTTCGTTGACACGGCCTGATGCGCTTTCAATACTGACTCCTCATTCGCTGACGAACCGCTATCGTGACCCGAATCCCCGAACGCGCCGGGCATACCCGGCCCCTGTCCCGTCTTGCCCTGTTGCTGCTGGCCACGGCCATCGTGGCGGGCTGTGCCACGCCGCGCCCGGATCCGGAGCCGACCCCGGACGCCGAGGTGCGGCCGGACCTGGCCGAACTGCCTCCCGAGGTGCGCGCCAGCCTGCTGCTGAGCGAGGCCCGCTCGCGGCCGGAGCCCGACCTGGTGCGCCGCGCCATCGAGGCCGTGCTAGCGCTCGATCCCGCGACGCCGGACCAGCTGGACCGGGCCGAAGCCCTGTGGGCCGAGCTTCCCGACGCCGCGCGTGACACCCAGGAAGCCCGCCTTCTAGGGGCGCGACTCGCAGCAGCGCAACGGGATTGGGAGCTCGCCCGCGAACGACTGGGTGCAGACGACCCGGACGACCCCACGCGATCCCCGGAGGTCTATCGCCAGGGGCTTGCCCTGCACGCCCGGATGCTGGAACAGGAGAGCCAATGGTATCAGGCCCTGGACACCCGGCTGCGCCTGGACCGCCTGCTGATCATGGAGCCCGACACACACGCCGAGAATCAGCAGCGCATATGGGGGCTGCTCGCAGCCCTGCGCCCGGCCCAGCGCGACCGGATCGTGGGCAACCACCCGCCGGATGGGGATGCCTGGGTCAGCCTGTTCCGACTGCTGCGCGCCGCCGATACCGAGGAACAGGCGCACCTGGCCGCCGGATTGTGGCGCGAGCGCCATCCCGCGCATCCGGCCAACAGCCTGCTACCGGAACTCGTCGCCAGCCACCCGCTGGTCGCGGACGCGCCTGGGGACACCCTGGTGCTGCTGCCACTGTCGGGCGACCTGGCCGCACTGGGCAACGCCATACTCGACGGAATCACCCGCGCCTACTACGCGGAGGGTGGCGGCAACGGCCGGCTGATCGTGCGCGACACGCGCGGCGAGCCGGACGGCGCGGCCGCCCTGTACCGGCGTGGCGTGGACTCCGGCGTCGCGCGCATCATCGGTCCGCTGCGGCGTGAGTCGGTAAGCCAGGTGGCCGCTAGCGATCAGACCCTCCCGACCATCCTGCTGAACCGCACGGAAGTCTCGACCCCCAGCGAACTCACAACGCTGGCCTTGAATCCGGAAGAGGATGCCCGTGCGGTGGCCGACCGGGCGGCCCGCGCCGGCTGGCATCACCCGCTGGTGCTCCTGCCGGAAGGGGCCTTCGGCGATCGCGTGGCAAGTGCCTTCCGGGCGGCATTGGCCGACGAAGACCGGCGCCCGCGAGACGTCATTCGCATCCAGCCCAGCGCCGGGGAGCTGAACGCCACCATTGGCAATGCACTCGGCATCCAGCAGAGCGAGGCGCGCATTCGCGATGTGGCACGCCGGACCGGGCTGGAACTGGAAGGCGACCCTCAGGTGCGCGCGGATGTGGACCACATCTTCATTGCCGGCACGGCGCCGCAAGTTCGGCGCATCGTGCCGCATCTCCATTTCCACCGGGCCAGCCAGCTCCCGATGATGGCCACGCCCCATGTCTATTCCGGACGCCCGGATGCCAATCGCGACGCCGATCTCAACGGGATCGTGTTCCCCGATACCCCCCGGCTGTTCGACCGGGTGAGCCCACTGGCGGACGACGAACAAGCACGCGACGAGGCACTCCCCCGGTTTGTCGCCCTGGGCATGGACGCGATGCGCCTGAGCCTGCGCCAGGACGGGATTCGCAACGCCCCCCATCATCAGCTAACCGGCGGCGCTGGCACCTGGAGCCTAAACCCCTTCAACCACGAGTGGGTGAGAGAACCGGCCTGGGCGCGCTTCGAGGGCGGCGAGCCCCGACGCATCGACGTACACCCCGGAGAATCCTGAGTGTTTCGCCCGGGTGCCTCGGGGCAGGCCGCCGAGAAGCGAGCCGCGGACTACCTGGAGGCACACGGGCTGCAGATCCGTGCGCGTAACGTCCGCCGCCCTTACGGCGAGCTCGACCTGGTCGCACTCGAGGACGATACCCTGGTGCTGGTGGAAGTACGCAAGCGCAGCCATCCGGGCTTTGGGGGCGGCGCAGAGAGCATCGACCGGCGCAAGCGTGAACGCCTGTTGCGGGTGGCCGAGGCGTATCTGCAGGAAAGCGCCTGGAACGGCCCGGTCCGCTTTGATGTGATGACCCTGGATGGCCAGGACCGGATCGAATGGCTGCAAGACGCCATCCAGGCATCCACCCCGTGAGCGCCCACCGATGACCCCTCTGGCTCGCGAACTGGAACAGCTCCTGGCGCCCGGCGATCGTCTGCTCGATCCCGCGGACTGCTGGACCTACGGTGCCGACAACTCGAAGCTGCATGCGGTGCCCGACGCCGTCGCCTTCCCACGGGACGCCGATATGGTGCGCGAGCTGGTGCGCCTTTGCCGGCGCCTGGGCGTGGCCCTGACCAGCCGCGGACGCGGCACCGGCACCACCGGTGCCGCGGTCCCGGACCATGGCGGGCTGGTGGTGTCATTCGAGCACATGAACCGCATCCTGGAGGTTGATCCGGACAATCGCTGGCTGATCGCGGAGCCGGGCGCCACCAACGGCGAGATCCAGCAGGCGGCAGGCGCCACGGGCTTCTTCTGGCCGCCGGACCCCACCAGTAGCGCCTATTGCACGCTCGGTGGCAATCTCGCCTATAACTCCGCCGGCCCGCACGCGGTCAAATACGGCACCCCGCGTGACAACACCCTGGGCCTGTCCGGCGTGGCCGGAACCGGCGAGGCATTCCGCACCGGCGTCCATACCACCAAGGGGGTGGTGGGCTACGACCTCACCCGTCTGCTGATCGGATCCGAAGGGACCCTGGCCGTGCTCACCGAGGCCACGTTGCGCCTGACACCCAAGCCGGAAGCGACCCGCCTGATCCAGGCGGTCTACCGCGATGTCGACGCCGCGGCCCGGGCCGTATCCCGGCTGATGGCGCGCGCCGAGGTCCCGTCGGCGCTGGAGTTCATGGACCATTCCGCGATCACGATGATCCGCGCCTACGCGCCGGATTGCCCCCTGCCCGCCGCTGCCGGCGCGATCCTGATGATCGAGACCGATGGCACCGAAGCCGGCATCGAGGCCACCACCGCCGGCATCCGGCGCGCGGCCGAGGGCGAAGGCTGCGTGCAGACCCTCAGCGCCGACACCCCGGAAGAGGCCCAGGCGCTCTGGGCCGTGCGCAAGGCCCTGTCACCCGCGTTACGCACGGTGGCGCCGAAAAAGATCAACGAAGACGTGGTCGTGCCGGTCTCGCGCATTCCCGACCTGATTGCCGGGCTCGACCGGCTGGCCGCGGAACACGCCATCAAGATCGTGAACTTCGGCCATGCCGGCAACGGCAACATTCATGTAAACCTGCTGGTGAACCCGGATGACCCGGCGGAACTCGCGGCGGCGGAGCGTTGCCTGGACGGCGTCTTCACCCTGGTGTTGTCGCTGGGCGGGACGCTCTCGGGCGAACACGGCATCGGGCTGGTGAAGCGACCGTATATCAGCCGGGAACTGGACCCGGTGGCACTGGGACTGATGGCCGGCATCAAGCGAACGTTCGACCCGGACAACATCCTGAACCCGGGCAAGGCGCCCGGCGGACCCGCCTAGCCAGGTACCGGGCAAGGGAATCCCCTCCCCAGCAGGGCCCGGAAAAGAAAAGGGCCCCGGAAGGGGCCCTACTTCACGACCTTCAGTGCCGGACCCTTGCGCTTCGGGGCCGGCGAATCCTCCCCGCCCCCGTCATCACCAGAGCCGTCCGGAGGCGTGCCCGGACCGTCGTCGTCGGGGCCGGGCCCCGGCTCGCTGCCGAACATCATCCCCTGACCGTTCTCGCGCGCGTAGACCGCGAGCACGGCTTGCATCGGCACAAAGACATCCATCGGGCTGCCCGCGAACCGGGCCGAGAAGGCCACCGCCTCGTCACCGATGTTCAGGGCCTGCACTGCGGTCGGACCGACGTTGAGCGTGATCTTGCCCTGGTCGACGAACGCCTCCGGAACGATCACCCCTTCGACTGTGGCGTCGACCAGGAGATGCGGCGTGAAGCCGTTATCCGTAACCCACTCCCACAGAGCCCGGAGCAGATAGGGGCGCGACGAAGTCACAGGCGAAGCTCGCGCTCGGCCTCGGTCAGACTCACCTGGAACGATTCACGCTTGCAGACGCGATCGGCATATTCCTGAATCGCCTGCGGCAACGCCGTCAGATCGATGCCCACGGCGGGAAGCCGCCACATCACCGGGGCGATGGCACAGTCCACGATCGAGAACTCGTCGCTCAGGAAATACGGCTTGAGCTCGAAGATCTCGGCCGAGCTGACCAGGCTTTCGCGCAGGATCTTGCGCGCCTTGGTCAAGCCGGAGCCGGAGGCCTGGTTGACGGCATCGAGACCCTCGTACCAGTCACGCTCCACGCGATAAAGCGCCAGCCGCGCCGCCGCCCGCGAGACCGGATCCACCGGCATCAGCGGCGGATGCGGAAAGCGTTCATCCAGGTACTCGGTGATGACGTGCGTGCCGTACAGGGCCAGGTCGCGATCCACCAGGGTCGGGACCTCGTTGTACGGGTTCAGGTCGGAGAGATCCTCGGGCAGTTCATCGGGCCCGAGATTGACGACATCCACGGCGATGTCCTTCTCCGCAAGGATGATGCGCACCCGGTGGCAACGCACGCAGTCGTGAGCAGAAAACAGGGTCATAACGGAACGACGGTTGGCGACCAGCGCCATGGCTTTCTCCCTAGCCCGGCCGAACGGTTTCCGGTGCCGGGCAGACGGTCAATAACACCGGCGCGCGATCGTCCCTGATCGGCGCGCCGGTTACGGTTCATGCCGCCTAGTGTACGTCTTTCCAGTACTCCTTTTTCAAGAAGTAGGCGAGAATCGTGAAGATCCCGAGGAAAATCAGTACGTACAGGCCAATTCGCTGACGGTCCAACTGCATCGGCTCGCCCATGTACGAGAGATAGGTCACGATGTCGCGCACGGCACGATCGTACTCGCTGGGCGTCATCTGGCCGGAGCGCACCAGTTCGAGACGCTCGTTACCATCCTCGTCGACGACCTTTTCCTGCCAGCCCTGCAGTTCCCACAGCACGTGGGGCATGCCGACGTTGGAGAACACCTCGTTGTTCGCGCCCAGCGGGCGCGACTCGTCGATGTAGAAGCTCTTCAGGAAGGTATAGACCCAGTCCTCGCCATTGATGCGCGTGGTCATGGTCAGGTCGGGCGGGACCACACCAAAGGCCTCTTCGCCATAGTCTTCGCTCATGGCGTTGGTCATCAGCGAACCGACGCCAACGGGATCACCGGCCTCGTCGGTGATGAAGATGAAGTTCTCCTCCACCTGCTGCTCGGTCAGGCCGATATCGCGACCCACGCGGTTGTAGCGCATGTACTCGGTCGAGTGACAGGCCATGCAGTAGTTCATGAACAGGTTGGCACCGCGCTGCAACGAGGCCTCGTTGGTCACGTCGATGTTGGCCTTTTCCAGGTCACCGTCGTACCCGGCCGCCGAGGCGGCCGGGACGGTGAACAAAGCCGCAGCGGCCAGGAATGTAGTTGCAATCAGCGTTTTCATTACGAAGTCACCCTTTCCGGAACGGCACGGTCACGGCCCAGGCCACGTGCGAAGGCAGGGACCACCATGGTCACGAACAGATACACGGTCGGAATCAGCCAGGACCACATCAGCAGGCCCGCGCTATCGGGGTCGAAGCGCAGGATGTCGTAGAAGGAGTAGATACCCACCACCACGGCAAACGCGATCAGGCTGAAGACCATGGACCGTTCCTTGCTGAGGAACCACAGCACGAAGAAGAACGCGAAGTAGACCGTGGAGAAGCGCAGGCTCATCTCGCTGACCTCGCTGGTGGCCTGCTGCAGGCCCAGCCATCCGAGGATCACGAAGGCCACCACGAACACCGCCAGGTTGAACTTGGCCGCGAACGAGCGATAGCGCATCGACAGGACCGGGTTGCGATCCAGCCAGGGGATGAAGAACAGCATCACCACCGCGGCGCCCATCGCCATCACACCCAGGAACGGATCCGGCACCGAACGCAGGACCGAGTACATCGAGGTGAAGTACCAGACCGGCGGAATCAGGTCCGGGGTCACCAGCGGATCGGCCGGGATCATGTTGTCGGCCTTCAGGAACAGGCCACCACCGGTCGGGAAGAAGAACATGATCACGGCGAAGACCATCAGGAACACGCCGACGCCCACCAGATCCTTCACGGAATAGTAGGGGTGGAACGGGATGCCATCCTTCGGGATGCCATTCTCGTCCTTGTGGTCCTTGATGTTGATGCCGTCCGGGTTGTTGGAACCCACTTCGTGCAGCGCGATGATGTGCGCGGCCACCAGCATGATCAGCACCAGCGGCAGGGCAATCACGTGCAGTGCGAAAAAGCGGTTCAGCGTGGCGTCGGACAGCAGGAAGTCACCGCGAATCCAGGTCACCAGGTCCGGCCCGATGTACGGGATCGTCTGGAACAGGTTCACGATGACCTGCGCGCCCCAGTAGGACATCTGACCCCACGGCAGCAGGTAGCCGGCGAAGGCCTCGGCCATCAGTACCAGGTAGATCAGCACACCGAAGATCCAGATCAGCTCGCGCGGCTTCTTGTAGGAGCCGTAGAGCAATGCCCGGAACATGTGCAGATAGACGACCACGAAGAACATCGAGGCGCCAGTGGAGTGCATATAGCGGATCAGCCAGCCCCACTCCACATCGCGCATGATGTACTCGACCGACGCAAACGCGAGTTCGGCGTCGGGCTTGTAGAACATGGTCAGGAAGATGCCGGAGACCACCTGGATGACCAGCACCAGCAGGGCCAGGGAACCAAAGAAGTACCAGAAGTTGAAGTTCTTCGGTGCGTAGTACTGCGCCAGATGCTCGTTCCACATCTGGGAGAGCGGGAAGCGGGCGTCCACCCAGCCCAGCACACCGCCCTGGATCTTGGTATCAGGATTGCTGGCCATCAGATCGCCTCCCCGTCTTCATCTTCACCAATGACTAGCAAGGTATCGTTCCGATACATGTGCCGCGGGATCACCAGATTGGTCGCCGCGGGCATGTTGCGGTACACGCGACCGGCCAGGTCGAAGCGCGAACCGTGGCAACCGCACAGCCAGCCGCCCTGCCAGTCGGAACCCATCTCGGGATCGCCGATCTCCGGGCGGTAGCTCGGCGAGCAGCCCAGATGGGTGCAGATACCGATGACGACCAGGATCTCCGGCTTGCGCGAGCGATACTCGTTCTGCGCATATTCCGGCTGCTGGCTTTCCACTTCGGAGTCGGGATCGCGCAGGCGATCGGCCACCTCGGCCAAACCGGCAACCATCTCGTCGGTGCGCCGCACTACCCAGATCGGCTGGCCACGCCACTCGACGCTGACACGCTGACCCGGCTCGACAGCGGCCACGTCGAACTCGACAGGGGCCCCGGCTGCCTGAGCGCGCGCGCTGGGCTGCAAGGACGCCAGGAACGGGGC
Source organism: Thioalkalivibrio sp. ALMg13-2 (assembly GCF_000381185.1). NCBI lineage: Bacteria > Pseudomonadati > Pseudomonadota > Gammaproteobacteria > Chromatiales > Ectothiorhodospiraceae > Thioalkalivibrio > Thioalkalivibrio sp. ALMg13-2. The sequence goes on from NZ_KB906107.1 coordinate 41,174, forward strand.
CGCGACTGCGGCGACCCCGGCTCCGCCTACGACGGATGTCGCGGCGACGAGGAACCGGCGACGGCCTCGGTTTACGCCTTGGTTTGCCATGTTTGTCTCTCCAAACAACGTGTTGAAATCGTGTTCCCGCGGCCGCAAAGAAGGGCGCGGCTGGCACGCGAAGGGGCTTGCCGCACGCGCGAATACCCATCTGGGCGGGCTGTAAAATGCGATAGAATTCCCGAACACGCTAATAAGGTCAAGTAGATTGCCGCCTTAAGACCGAGCATTGCACTCGGTCTCACGCCCCCGAAAACCTTATAAGCAGTTGATTATAAATTTGCTTGTTCCGGGCGCTGCCAACGCCCCGAAACCGCACATTCTGCACCACAATCTCGCAGCGCGCGGCCCGTGAGGGCGACATCGCTCAGGCGGGATTGTCGATCTCGATGAACTCGTGTTCGAGGCCGAAACGCTCCCCGCACCACTGCCCCAGGGCCTGGGCCCCGTAACGTTCGGTCGCATGGTGCCCGGCGGCGAAGTAATGCACCCCAAGCTCGCGCGCCTCGTGGGTGGTCTGTTCCGAGATCTCGCCACTGACATAGGCATCCACCCCCAGGGCCGCCGCCTCGGTCAGTAGCGACTGCGCCCCGCCGGTACACCAGGCGATGCGCCGGATCGGGTGATCGCCGGCCTCCACGCACAGGGCCTCGCGCCCCAGCACATTGCTGATGTGCGCCTGCATGTCCGGCGCCGACAGCGGTCGGGCGGGGGTTCCGATCTGGCCGACACCGTCCTCGCGCAATACGCCGTCGATCGCGAACCCCAGGCGTCCCGCCAGCTGGGTATTGTTGCCGAGTGCCGGATGGGCATCCAGCGGCAGATGGTAGGCCACCAGATTGATGTCATGCGCAAGCAACTGCCGCAGGCGCTCCCGCTTCATGCCGGTCACCTCCTGCGGCTCGCCCTTCCAGAAGTAGCCATGGTGTACCAGGATCAGGTCGGCCCCGGTCTCCACGGCCGCCTCCACCAGCGCCAGCGAGGCGGTCACCCCGCTGACGATCCGGTGGATCTCGCGCCGTCCCTCGACCTGCAGCCCGTTTGGACAGTAGTCGCGGAAGCGCTCCGGTTCGAGTTCCGCATTGAGTGCCTGCATCAGTTCGTCGCGATCGACCACGGCGGGATCCCCTGTTGAGCGATGATTCGGTATATTCGGCATATGGTGAATTTCTCCCGCTTCCTGCTGCAAGCTGCGCTGACCGGTATCGCCCTGGCGGTGGTGATCGCAGTGTTCTTCCCCGAGATCCTCGGCCGCGGCGACCCAGGTGCCGAGCTGCGGGTCGCCGAGCCGGTGGCTGCGCCTGCCGCAACCGGCGCGCCGGCCAGCTATGCCGACGGCGTGCGCCGCGCCGCACCCGCGGTGGTCAACATCATGACCTCGCGCACCATCGATCGCCCGTCCGGCTTCGGCCTGCACGAGTTCTTTGGCCAGCAACTGCCACCGGGCGAACAGGAACAGTCCAGCCTCGGCTCCGGGGTCATCATGACCGATCAGGGGCACGTGCTCACCAATCACCACGTGATCGAGGAGGCCGATGCCATCGCCATCGTGCTGCCCGGCGGCGAGGCCCATCCCGCGGAGATCATCGGCATCGACGCGGACACCGACCTCGCCGTGCTGCGCGTGCGGGTGCCGGATCTGGCCGTGGCCACGGTGGGTCACTCCAGCGACCTGCAGGTGGGTGACGTGGTCCTGGCCATTGGCAATCCGTTCGGGGTCGGCCAGACCGTGACCCAGGGCATTGTCTCCGCCACCGGACGCAACCAGCTTGGCATCAACACCTTCGAGGACTTCATTCAGACCGACGCGGCCATCAACCCGGGCAATTCAGGCGGCGCGCTGATCAATGCCCGCGGCGAGGTCATCGGCATTAACACGGCGATCTTCTCGCGCTCCGGCGGCTCCCACGGCATCGGCTTCGCGATCCCCGTGGACCTGGCGCGCAGCGTGATGACCGACATCATCGAACAGGGCTTTGTCGCCCGCGGCTGGCTGGGGATCGAGGTCCAGGCGATGAACCGCGAACTGGCCGAATCCTTCGGCCTGGATGCCCCGCGCGGCGTACTGGTGGCGGGCATCCTGCGCGAAGGCCCTGCCGAAGACGCCGGCATCCGCCCGGGGGACGTCATCACCCACCTCGACGACAGCAGCGTGAACACCCCGCGCGAGGCCCTCAACGCGATCGCCCGCACCGCGCCGGGCGCAACCCTGGACATCCACATCCAGCGTGAGGGCGAGGACATCGAACTCTCGGCGACTGTCGTCCAGCGCCCGATCTAGGCAACACCCACCCGGGGTCTTTCTCAGCCGTTGGCCGGCGAGCTGACCGTGGTCAGTACCGCGGTCAGCAGCAGGATCAACGCCACCAGGGCACCCTCCAGCGCAATGCTGCGCCGCAGACGCCGCGGTGCTCCCGCTTCGCCGCGCTCGAAGGCCGGTACCAGCCGCCACTTGTTCGCGGCCGCCAGCAGCAGGAGCAGTGCGACGATCAGCACCTTGCCGATCAGGAACTGGCCATAGCCGGTGGTCAGCAACGGCGTGATGCCACCCAGCAACCACCAGGCGAGAACCACCCCCGCCAACACCAGCAATCCGACCCCAACCATCGCGACCTGCCCGAAACGGGCCAGGATGCGCGCGGCATCCGCACCCTCGGGAGGATGCCCGGCCAGCCGGTACAGTGGCGCCAGCGACGCAACCCAGAAGGCGGCTGCCAGCAGATGCACGATCAGCAAACCGGCCAACAGAACACGAGGCTCATCCACGGTATGGCCCACCTGCACGAAGGCGAACATCACCAACAGCACCCCGGCCAGGCTCAGGCCATAGCCCACCCCTGGCAGACGCCGGGCATCCAGCAGGATCGCCTGAACCAGTAACAACCCGGTTACCGCGAGGATCAGCCGAGTCCCCTGCGCGCCCTCGAACACCATGCGGAGCAGCATCGGATCCATCGCGGAGGCGACGTTGCCACCCCCGAGGTACCCGGCCTGCAACGGCCACTGCAACATGGCCAGGGCGATTGCCACCCAGGCCGCGACCGCCCCCGTCCGGGCGAGCACCCGGCGATCCGGATCGGGCAGATCCGGAAACGCCAAGCGAAAAAGCACCGCCCCGGTCGCCAGCAGGGCCCCAAGGTAGAGCCCGGCCGTCACGAGGATCATCGCGACGGTCCAGGCCTCCACCCCGGCGAGTGCCGACATCCAGGCCATGAATCAGTCCTCCACCGTGAAGCGGAAGCCATCGGACATCATGTGCCCGTCGCGCGCCAGACCGCGCCAGCGCACCTGATAGCTACCGGCCGGAAGCGGCTCCGCAGGCTCCACGAAGTAGCGCTCGGTCGGCTCGTTGCCCGGCCGATTCGCCATCCTCACACGGCCGTTGGGGCCGGTCACGTCGAACTGAGTAATGCGCATCGCGCCATCGAACTCGATGCCGATCGCCTCCGGCGAGCCCTGCACGGTGGCGCCGTCCTCCGGCGTGCTGCCCAAATCGCCCTCATGGGCCAGCAGCGGCATGGCCAGGGCCAGCAGCAGGGCCGCCAGGGCGGCTCGGGTGGTGTTGTGAATCGTATTCTTGGTCTGCATGTCGTGTCCTCTTGCTGTTTAGCCGTGTGGCAAACGTTGTTTGAAACAGGTGTGGGTAACACGGAGGGTCCGACTGGACCCTCCGGCCGGTTTTCCATACCGGAGACTAGTGGTCGTGACCTCCATGCCCCCCGTGACCACCATGGCCATTTGCGTCGCGGCTGGGGGTCGGCAGCGCATCCGAGCCCTCGCCGGCCAGCTTGCCGCGGCGGACCGGATTGCCGAAGTCCGGGTCATCGCTGACCATCCAGGCGACCTCGCCCTCCGGATGCCAGTACCAGCCCGGGTCACGGAAGTCGCCCGGCTCCAGGTCGTCACGGACCTTGATCAGGGTGAACATCCCGCCCATGCCGATGCTGCCGAAGGGCCCCTGTCCCATGGCCATCGCCAGGGTGTTCTCCGGGCCGGTCATGTGACCGCTGTCGGTATGTTCCTGGTGATCGGCCATGCCGTGCTCGCCCATCGCCATGTAACCGGGGAGGATCGAGCGGATCTCCTCCTCGATACCGGACTGATCCACGCCTAGCGGGTTGGCAATGCCGTGGCCCATCGGGTTCATGGTGTGATGCGACATGTGGCAGTGGAACGCCCAGTCGCCCGGCGGTGCGACGAACTCGATATCGCGGGTCTGGCCGACCGCCACGATCTCGGTGGTCTCCTTGCGCCACTGGCTGCGTGGCCAGCGCCCGCCATCGGAGCCGGTCACCTCGAACGACACCCCGTGCACGTGCATCGGGTGGTTCCACATCGACAGGTTGCCCATGCGGATACGCACCCGCTCGCCGGTCTTCGCCACCAGCGAGTCGATGGCCGGGAACACCTTGGAGTTCATCGACCACAGGTCGAAGTCCACCATGATCGACGGATCCGGGGTGCGCGTACCGGGATGCAGTCCCCAGTTGTGCAACAGGATCGCGTAGTCGCGGTCCACCGGCTCGATCTCGCCATCCTTCGGATGGATGATGAACATGCCCATCATCCCCATCGCCATCTGCACCATCTCGTCGGCATGCGGGTGGTACATGTGCGTGCCGTGCTGGTTCAGCTCGAACTCGTAGACGAAGGTCTCGCCCGGGTGGATCGGCGGCTGGGTCACGCCCTTCACCCCGTCCATGCCCGAGGGCAGGTGGATGCCGTGCCAGTGCACCGAGGTGTACTCGGGCAGCCGGTTGGTCACGTAGATGCGGACACGATCGCCCTCCACCGCCTCGATCGTCGGCCCGGGGGTGGTGCCGTTGTAGCCCCAGCACTTGGCCACCGAACCGGGCGCGAACTCGTGCTCGATCTCCTCGGCCACCAGGTGAAACTCCTTCACCCCGTCGTTCATCTGGTACGGCAGCGTCCAGCCATTGGGCGTGTGCACCGGCATGTAGCCCTGCTCGGTGCGTTCGCCCGGCGTGTGATCGCCCTCGTTGTGGTGCTCGTGGCCGGTTTCGGCCATCACCCGTGTCAGGGTGGTCGCCGGCAGCAGGGCGCTGGCGGCAATCAGAAAGTTACGGCGTTTCATCAGTGATGCCCTCCATGCCCGTGGTTGGAATGATCGCGGTGGTCCTGGTCCTGCTGACCGTGGTCATCGTGATCCATGCCGGAATGGCCCTCGTGACCTTCATGGCCTTCGTGGCCTTGGCCGTGATCCATATCGTCATGGGCCCCGTGATCCCCGTGGTCCATACCGGAATGCCCGTCATCGCCGTCGCCATGATCCATGCCGGAATGGCCCTCGTGACCTTCGTGACCTTCGTGGCCTTGGCCATGATCCATATCGTCATGGGCCCCGTGATCCCCGTGGTCCATACCGGAATGCCCTTCATCGCCGTCGCCATGATCCATGCCTCCATGGCCTCCGTGATCCATGGCACCGTGATCGCCATGCCCCATGGACCCGTGATCCATGGCCGTCGGCTCGTGCTCCAGCTGGGCGGTCGCGAAGGTTCCGGCGCTACCCGGCTCGCCGCCCGGCAACTCGCCGGCCACGGCATGCGCCAGCGCGGCGCGGGCCTGCCAGTAGTCACCCAGGGCCGCGACGGTCTTCTGCCAGGCGGCCAGCTCTTCCTGCTTGATCGCGAGCAGGTCGAACACGTCGTCGAACATGAAGTTCACGCGCTCCTGGAGCCGCTCGGTCGCCAGCTCGCGAGCCGGCAGCAGGTCGTCCTGCAGCACGCCGAAACGGTTGCGGTGGTGGGCCAGACGCTCGAAGTGCTGGTGCACATCATTGGTGACCGCCTGCACGAGCGACTCGCGCCGCGCCTCGCCGTCCGCCAGCCGGGCCTCGGCGCGGCCAATACCGGCCTGGTTCTGGTTGAAGATCGGCAGCGTGAACGAGATGCCCCCACCCCACAGGCGGGTCCCGTCACCCTCACGCTCGAACTCCAGCCCCGGTTCGATATCCCCCATCCAGCGGTAACGCCGCACTAGGGCCACGCCCTCGGTCAGCCCATCCAGGGCATGATCCAGGGCGCGCAGATCCAGGCGCTGTTCCAGCGCCTGGTCCACCAGGGCCTGACGCTCCTCGACCTCTGCCAGCGGCAGCGGCAGCTCTTTCGGAAGCTCCCAGTCATCGACCTCGCCAGGCAGCCCCATCAAATGCGCGAGACGCAGCCGCGCCTCGCGCTCGCGCTGGCGGGCATCCTCGAGCTTAAGCCGTGACTCGGCCGCCCGGATGCGCAGGTGGGCGCGCTGCAGGTCCGAGATATTGCCGGCGTCATAGAAGCGCTCGCCCAAACGTGCGCCCAGATCCGCGGCCCGGCTCTCCAGGCGTTGCACCTCGGCACGCTGGCGCGCGGCCACCGCGTCATACCAGGCGCGTTCGGTGTCACTGGCCAACGCGACCATCCCCTCGGCCAGTTGCAGACGGGTGGATTCCCAGTGAGACCGCGCCATCTCCTGGCGCGAGCCGCGCATCAGCAGCCCGGAGATCCCCCAGGCCAGGCCAACGCCGTACTCGTTGCCACCGCCACCCTCGGGGCGCATGACCGACAGCGACAGCGATGGATTGGAAAACTGGGAGGCCTCGACCACGTCGGCCGCAGTCAGATCCAGCTTGGCATAAGCCTGCTGCATGCGCGGGTTGCGCCAGATGGCCTGGTGAATGGCCTCGTCGAGCGTCAGCTCGCCGGAGGGTCGGGGCATCTCCGACTCGGGCAGGTCGATCCCCTGCACCGAGAGGTCCTCCATCAGATCGGACCGGTCCAGCTCGGGCGCGGTAACCGCACAACCGGCGAGAAACAGTACCGACACCACGGGGAGCAGCAATCGGGTTGCTCGCATCGTGAAAATCTCCTTGATTCCGTACTCGATTCCGAACCGCGCGCAAGCGCACGACACGGCCATACTGCCCGCTGCCGGGGGGCACCCAGGCAGCACACGGGCAGGAACCGGCCAAACGGCCGGCATTACGGGATCAGGAGAGGATTGGAGGGCGGTGCAACGCGGCCGTGGAAGGACCGCTCTGGAAGGAATGCAGGCTTGCGCCCGGCGCTTCGGTCGCCACGACACTCATGCCGGTGATGGACGGCATGCCCTGACAGTGGCTACAGGCGGCACATGCAGCCAGACAAGCCGCATCCACGCAATCGGCATGTGCAAGCAGCTCGCTGGCCTGGGAATGTCCCGACGAAGACGCATGGTCCGAACCATGATGAGGCGACGCGGCGTGGCCCGCCCGGTCGCCATGCGCATGGTGAACATGGGCAGCGTCGTGCCCGTGATCGTGGGCCCCGTGCTCGGCGTCGCCCTTGGACTGGGCACTATGCATCGTGTGCCCGGCGTGACCGTCTTCCATACCCACGGCCGCGGCCAGCGCCGGCAGGCCGGCAATCGCCAGCACCAGCATCCAGCACAGCAGTCGGTAGAAGACTCGCTTCACGTCGGTCCGAACCTCGTCTCGAGGGGCGTCGCGCCCCCTATAACCTGACATCAACCTACCACAACCCACAGCCACCTGCGGACGCAACCCCGACGTTCGAACGGACCCGCACCGGGACCGCCCACGGAGATCGCCGCGTCGCCTTCGGCTCCTCGCGATGACGAGCTTCCAGCCCCGTCGTTGCGAGGAGCCGAAGGCGACGCGGCAACCCCCGGACCAAGCCCCGGCGCCGGATCGGCGAGGGGGCTGGCCTCCTACGCCAGCGCGCGTTCGATTACGTCGCGTAGGTCGCGCGAGACTTCGAGCGCGGCGAGGCGCTCGAGTTCCGCGCGCATCTGCTCGCCACGGGCGGTGTCGACCTTGCGCCAGCGGGTCAGCGGCTGGGCCAGGCGTGCGGCGGTCTGCGGGTTCATCGCGTCCAGCTTCTCGACGAAGCCGCCCATACGGCGGTAGCCCTCGCCGTCGTCCTGGTGGAAGTGGCGTTCGTTGCGCGCCATGAACGGCCCCAGCACCGCGCGCACGCGGTTCGGGTTGGTCCAGCGAAAGCCGGGGTGCTCAAGCAGCGCGTCCAGGCGCTCGAAACCGCCGGCGACCTGGCTGCCCGCCTGCAGCCCAAAGTACTTGTCCAGCACCAGCGGGTCGTCGCGGTAGCGCTTTTCGAAGTCCGCCAGCAGCACCTGGCGCGCCTCGTGGCCCAGCTCGTTGACCGCATTCAGTGCGCCCATGCGCATGGTCTGGCTGCGGGCCTTCTGGTACTGCGCCAGGGCCTCGGGCACCGCGGCCTGGTCGCGCGCGGCGACGCGCAGCGCCAGCAGCCGGTTGCGCAGCTGGCGCCGGCCCATGGCCTCGGCGGTGAATGCACCGTTGTCGACGTCATCCAGCTTCGGCTGAATCTGCTGCATCGCCTCGGTCAGCGGCATGTACAGGCGCTTCTCCAGGTCGTCGCGCTCGTTGCGCAGACGCACCGGGTCCACGCGCTCGAACAGTTCGGCCAGCTCGCGGGTCGGCGGCAGCTGCAGGATGGTCGCCAGCAGCACCGGCTCGATCGCCTCGTCGCGCAACAGCGCTGCCAGGGCATGCTCGATCGCCGCCTCCAGCGCGGTGTCGGCGGCATCGTGCTCGATGCGTGACCGGATCGCGCGGCGGAACAGCGTCTGCGCCGCCTCCCAGCGGGCAAAGGCGTCGTCGTCATAGGCCAGCAGGTGGGCCAGCTCGTCCACGCCCTGGTTGGCGTTCAGGATCACCGGGGCGGAGAAGCCGCGCAGCCAGGAGATCGCGGCTGGCGAGTCGGACAACTCTTCGAAACGGAAGGTCTGCTCGCCTTCGCTGAGCTCCAGCACCCACTCGTCCTGCACCTCGCCACCCTTCTGGTGAGCCGTGATGCGCCGTCCTTCGGCATCCAGAAAGGCCACCCGCATCGGGATCACCACAGGCTCCTTGTGCTCCTGCCCCGGAGTTGGCGGCGTCTCCTGCGTGAGCGTGATGCGCGCCTGGCCACCGGGGCCGTCAAACGACGTCGCGGCCGTGACCCGCGGGGTGCCGGCCTGGGTGTACCAGCGCTTGAATGGCGTCAGGTTGCGACCACTGACCTCGGCCATCACCGCCACGAAGTCGTCAGTGGTCACCGCCTGACCGTCGAAGCGCTCGAAGTAGACGTCCAGTCCGCGGCGGAAGGTCTCGCGGCCGATCAGGGTGCGCAGCATGCGGATCAGCTCCGCGCCCTTTTCGTACACGGTCAGGGTGTAGAAATTGTTGATCTCGGCGTAGTGGTCCGGACGCACCGGGTGCGCCAGCGGGCCGGCGTCCTCCGGGAACTGGAAGGCGCGCAGCATGGCCACGTCGTCGATCCGCTTCACGCCGAACAGGGTGCAGTCGGTGGTGAACTCCTGGTCACGGAAGACCGTGAGCCCCTCCTTCAGCGACAGTTGGAACCAGTCGCGACAGGTCACGCGGTTGCCCGACCAGTTGTGGAAATACTCATGGGCAATCACCGACTCGATGGCGACGAAGTCGTCATCCGTGGCGGTGTCGGGACTGGCCAGCACGTACTTGGCGTTGAACAGGTTCAACCCCTTGTTCTCCATCGCCCCCATGTTGAAGTCGTCCACCGCAACGATCATGTACACATCCAGATCGTATTCGCGTCCGAAGGCCTCCTCATCAAAGCGCATCGCGCGCTTCAACGAGGCCAGCGCGTGGTCGCAGCGATCGGCGTTGTGTGCCTCCACGTACAGCTCGAGCTGAACCTCACGCCCGGACATCGTGGTGAAGGTGTCGCGCTGGCAGGCCAAATCCCCCGCGACCAGCGCGAACAGGTACGACGGCTTGAGAAAGGGATCCTCCCACACGGCGTAATGCCGGCCACCGTCCAGTTCGCCGGCCTCGACGCGGTTGCCGTTGGCCAGCAGCACCGGGTACTGCGCCCGATCCGCCTCCAGGCGCACGCGGTAGGTGGTCAGCACATCCGGGCGATCGGGGAAAAACGTGATGCGGCGAAAGCCCTCCGGCTCGCACTGGGTGCAGAGATTCCCGCTGGAGGCGTACAGCCCCTCAAGCTGAGTGTTCTGCTCCGGGTGGCAGCGGCTGACGATCTCCAGCCGCGCGGCCTCCGGCAGGCCATGGAGCAGCAAGCCCTCGGCATCCTGTTCCAGCAAACCCTCGGCCGGCTTGGTGCCGTCCACGGTGAACGAGACCAGCTCCACACCATCGCCATACAACCGTAGCGGTGCATCCGGCTCCACCGCCTCCGGGTTGCGCCGCACCGCCATGCGCGTCGTCACCTCGGTGGCTGCCGCCGCCAGATCAAAGTCCAGCTCCAGGCTCTCCACCACAAACGCCGGCGGCTGATAGTCGTTCAGATAAACCGCCAGGGGGCTCGCATCACGCATTCCAAACTCCAAATCATCAATAACCGTTCAACACGTATCACGCCCACGCGGTCCATACCCCAAACCCGGACAAGGACCCCGCCATTGCGAGGCCCCGCAGGGGCCGTGGCAACCTCCATCCGCAACCCCCACGTTTCTCCGTCCCGGCCGGGGCCACCCCCACAGATCGCCACGTCGCTACGCTCCTCGCGATGACGCTGCTTGTTCGCCCGTCATTGCGAGGCGCCGAAGGCGCCGCGGCAATCTCCCCAAGCTGGCAGAGCGATCGGCCCGCCCTTCGGGCCGGCCTGCGGCCGTTCAACGCGCTTCGCGCTTTTGTGCCACGGCGCCGGCGGCCCCTCGCAATGGCAGGCCCGGGAACTGGCACCACGCGTCCAATCCGTTAGCATACCGCGCATGGAATGGATCGATATCTGCTTTAACCTCACCCACGAATCGTTCAACAAGGAACGCGACGAGGTCCTCGAACGCGCCCGCGAGGCCGGTGTCTCCTGGATGCTGATCACCGGCGCCGACGCCCACCAGAGCGAAAAGTGCCTGGAGATCGCCGACCGCTACCCGGACTGCTGCCGCGCCACCCTGGGCGTGCATCCACATCTCGCCAAACAGTGGACCGACGCGATCGCCGCCCGGTTCAGTGACCTCGCCCGTGCGGACGCCAACGTGGTCGCCATGGGCGAGATGGGTCTGGACTACAACCGGGACCACTCGCCGCGCCCGCAGCAGCGCAGCGCCTTCGAGGCCCAGCTGGAGCTGGCCGCCGACCTCGGCCTGCCGGTGTTCCTGCACGAACGCGACGCCCACCACGACTTCGCCCAGATCCTGCGCCGCTGGCGCGACAAGGTGCCGGCGGCCGTGGTGCACTGCTTCACCGGCGAGGCCGACGCCCTGGCCGAATACCTCGACCTCGACTGCCACATCGGCATCACCGGCTGGGTCTGCGACGAACGCCGCGGCCACCACCTGCACCCGCTGGTCCCGCGCATCCCGCGCGGCCGCCTGATGATCGAGACCGACGCCCCCTACCTCCTGCCGCGCAGCCTGCCCAAGGGCACCGGCAAGAAGATCGGCAACGGCCGGCGCAACGAGCCCGCCTTCCTCCCCCACATCGGCGAATACGTGGCCAAGCTGCGCGACGAGCCAAGCGAAGACCTCGCCGTCCACACCACCGCCACCGCCCGCGCCTTCTATAACCTCCCCGAAACCGCCGGTGTCTGAAACACCGGACAACGACCCGACGCCACGGGTGGCGCTGGTCACCGGCGCCGCGCGCGGGATCGGCCTCGGCATCGCCGGGCGCCTGGTGCAGTATGGCTGGCAGGTGGTACTGACCGACCTCGACGGCGCCGAATGCGAACAGGCCGCCGCGCGCATCGGCCCCGCGGCCCGGGCGATGACGCTGGATGTCCGCGACGAGCAACAGGTCCGCGAAGCCATTCGGCGCACGGAGGAATGGCACGGCGGACTCGATGCGCTGGTCAACAATGCCGGCATCAGCGACCCGCACTCCGGGCCACTGGAAGAACTGGAACTCGCCGACTGGCAGCGCTGGCTGGACACCAACCTCACCGGTGCCTTCCTGCTTGGCAAGCATGCCCTGCCGCTGCTGCGCCGCCGCCATGGGGCCATCGTGAACATCAGCTCGACTCGCGCCCTGCAGTCGGAGCCACACACCGAGGCCTACGCCGCCAGCAAGGGCGGCCTCGACGCCTTCACCCACGCCCTGGCCATCAGCGCCGGGCCGGATGTCCGCGTGAACACCATCCGCCCCGGCTGGATCGACGCCCGCAGCCCCGACCAGCAACAGGCCGAGCCCCTGTCCGCACAGGACCACGCCCAGCACCCGGCCGGGCGCGTCGGCCAGCCCGCCGACATCGCCGCCCTAACCGCCTTCCTGCTCGGGCCGGACGCCGGCTTCGTCACCGGCCAGACCTGGACCGTCGACGGCGGGATGACCCGCCGGATGATCTACACCGACTGACCCCCGCCCAAAAGCGGAAACGAAAACGCCCCGGAACGACCCGCGTTCCAGGGCGTTGACGGCCTCCCAGTGAATCAGCCGGGAGGCGATCGCGTCAGTCGAAGGTGCGCGAGCGGAGGATCTCCGGGCGCAGGAAGTCCTTCTCGCCGGTGTTGTCGTGATCGCCCAGCAAGTGCCCGTCCACCTCGCGCACGGTCCCGTAGAGGGTGCGCCCGTGGAAATTGGCGTGCTTTTCACGGGTCTCGTGAACATCACCGGTGTAGCGCGGGTCCTGCGGGCGTTCGTGACTGTTCATGTAGAACGCCACATCCCAGGCCTCCTGGTCGCTGAGCGAGTTCGGCTGGCCCAACGGCATGTTGTGCTTGATGAAGGCCGCCGAGGTATTGATCCGCGACATCCCGGCACCCCAGTTGTAGGAACCATCTCCCCACAACGGCGGGAAGACCACCTGGCCGTCCTGCTTCAACCCCTGACCGTCCTCTGCATGGCAGATCGCGCAGCTCTGGGCATAGACCGCCTTGCCGCGCTCGTAGTTAGGCTCCTGTTCCGGCTCGGCCACCGATCCATAGCCACGCCCGTAGATCTCCTGGTCCGGGTAGACCGGTGCACCCTTGGCCAGCCACTGCATGTAGGTAGTGATGGCCAGCATCGTGTCGCTGCCGTACTCCGGCGGATTGCCATTCATCGAGTAGGTGAAGCAGCCGACCACGCGTTCCTCGAGGCTGTTCACCTGCCAGTTCTTGCCGCGGTAATCCGGCAGCGTGATCGCGGCCGGCCACAAAGCGGCACTGAACGGCTGGCGCCCGGCATCCATGTGGCAGCTGGCACAATTCATGTCGTTGAACACATGCTGGCCGCGCAGTTGCTGGGTATCAACGAACAGGTCATGACCGCGCCGGACCACGTCCTTGAGTTCGGGACTCATGGCGGCATCCTCGAGATCCTGAAGCGTCGGCGGGATATGGACGAGCTGGCCCTCCTCCGGCTCGGCATAACCGAGGGCGAACAGGGGCTTGTATTCGTCCCAGGCAGCGCTCGCGGCACCGGCCAGCAGGACGGCCGCGCCCGTCGTCAGCGTGAGCTTGCGAATCTTCATTCCGTATCCCCTTGTGCCGACGTGACACGTTGACGGGCCAGCCAGGCCGAGACGGCCCGGATGTCCTCATCGCTCATGCGCTTGGCGATCGCAGCCATCAGGCCCTGCGGATCGTTGTCGCGCTCGCCCTCCTGCCACTGTCGCAGTTGACCGGCGATATAGCCGGCATGCTGACTCGCGATGCCCGGGAACACATCACCGGCCCCGGCATTGCCCGGGCCGTGGCAGCTCTGGCAGCTGACGATGTACTGGTTCCAGTCCCCACGCCGCGCCAGCTCCTCGCCGCGCGCCAGGGTGGCGTCATCCACGTCGTCGCCCCCCTCGGCCTGGGTAACCGGAAGCTGGGCGTAGTACGCAGCGACATCGGCTACAGCCTGATCATCCAGCATATTGGCGAACGCGGCCATGGTGCTGTTCCGGCGGCGGCCTTCCTGGTAATCCTTCAGTTGCCGCGCGATATAGCCTTCGGACAGACCGGCCAGGCGCGGCCAGGATTCGCCTCCCGGAACGTTCTGCCCGGAGCCATCGGCCTGATGGCAGGAAACGCAGGTCTGCGTCAGACCCTCCCCGCGCTGCGGATCACCTTCAAGGCCATCGACGGCCAGTGCCGGCGTCCCCGCGAGGCCGAGACCGAGGAGGAGGGCCAACCCTCCGGCAAGCTGTTTCTTTTTCATATGTGCTGTCCTTGGTCATGAGCCGCTATGCGCCGAAAGAGGAGTCACCGAACAGTCACCACGATCATCGGGCGAACCCAGAAATAACAACTAAAGAATATTCTCAATTCAGCATAAAGGATACGTCCTGCGGTTAGAGACAGCCGGGTTCTTGATGCAGATCAAACCTCTCCCACACAGGGGCCTACGCCAAGGCGTAGATGGGGCAGCACATCCCTGGCTACTGGCCTGACTACTGGCTGAACTAGCGCCGAATCGCGCCAGTGCCGGCAAGGGCTCCAAAGTGGCGCGGTACCTGCGAACCGGAACCATGCCGTAGCATGACCCGTCTGATCGCAACGGGAACAGGGAGACAGAGCATGAAGACTTCGGTGATTCTGACGGTGATCGGGCCGGACCGGCCGGGGCTGGTCAGCGCGGTGGCGGCGCGGGCGCGGGCGGCGGGCGGCAACTGGCTGGAGAGCCGCATGGCGCAGCTGGCCGGTCAGTTCGCCGGGGTCGTGCTGCTGGAGGCCGAGGCGGATGCCGCGGACCAGCTGGAGGCCGCACTGCGCGAGCTGGAGGGGGACGGTCTACAGGTCCAGATCCAGCGCGGGAGTGAGCTTCCGGCACCGCCCTGGCACCGGGTGGTGCTCGATCTGGTCGGACACGACCGGCCGGGGATCGTGCAGGACATCACCGCCATCCTCTCGCGCCACGGCGTCAGCGTGGAAACCCTGGATACGGCCTGCAAGCCGGGCTCAATGACCGGCGAACCAATGTTCCACGCGCAGGCGCAGCTCGGCGTCCCCGAGGACCTGGATCTGGACACCCTGCAGGACGCCCTCGAGGCACTGGCCAACGAACTGATGGTCGACCTCGAACTCCACGACCCGCAACACGAGCCGCCCGAGGCAGCCTGACCTGGAATCCGAGCAAGCTCGATACCCCTCGCCCGTAACGAGCGCGCCGGAAAGCCGCATCAGGGTGCGGCGCGGTGGCGGCGGGCGGCGTCGAGGCGGCGGACGAAGTCCTGCATCAGGGTGGTATAGAGCGTCTCGCCGAGGACCTTGTCCTCGATGCCGGCGTCAAGGTTGGGGTTGTCGTTGACCTCGATCACCATCACGCCGCGCGGGGTCTGCTTGAGGTCGACGCCGTAGAGGCCGTCGCCGATCAGGTTGGCGGCCTTGACGGCGGTCTTGACCACCGCCGCGGGCACGTCGGCCAGGGCCTGGGTGCGAAAGCCGCCCTCGCGCGCGCCGCCCTTGGCGTCGTGGTTGACGATCTGCCAGTGTTTGCGCGACATCAGGTATTGCGAGGCGTACAGCGGCTGGCGGTTGAGCACACCGATGCGCCAGTCGAATTCGGTGTAGACGAACTCCTGGGCGAGGATCAGATCGCTCTCCTTGAGCAGGCGCCGGGCGATGGATTCCAGCTCGCCGCGGTCGTTCGCCTTGAATACGCCGCGCGAGAAGCTGCCGTCCGGGATCTTCAGCACCACGGGATAGCCGATCGATTCCTCCGCGCGCAGGATGGTCTCGCGGTTGAGAATCACCGTCTTCGGTGTGGGCACGCGATGGGCGGCCAGGCGTTCGGCCAGGTAGACCTTGTTGGTACAGCGCAGGATGGAGTCGGCATCGTCGATCACCACCATGCCCTCGGCCTCGGCCTTGCGCGCGAAGCGGTAGGTGTAGTGGTCGATCGCGGTGGTCTCGCGGATGAACAGGGCATCGAACTCCGCCAGCCGCGGCAGGTCGCGCGCCTGGATCAGCTCGACATCCATCCCCTGCTCCTGTCCAGCGCGGACGAAGCGCTTGAGCGTCGCCGGCGTGGACGGGGCCAGGGCCTCGTCCGGGTTGTGCAGGATGGCCAGCTCGTAGCGGGCGCTGCGGGCCTCGCGCCGGCGGCGCCAGGGCTTGGAGAGGTAGCGCTCCAGGGCGGCAAAGAAGGCCGGCTCCTGCTCGGGCTCGAGCGCGTTGAGCGCGAACGGGCGCAGGGCATGGATCTGCCACTGGCCCTGCAGCCGGAACTCCACCCGGAACATCGGCGCGGGGAACAGGGCGAACAGCTGCCCGGCGATCTCCTGCAGCGCCGGCTCGGCGCACTGGCCGAACAGCACGGTCAGTTCCAGCCGTTCCGGATGCGTGCCCTGGCGGCTGCGCCCCAGTACGCGCGCCACACGTTCATCCAGTTCTTCGGTGTCCAGGCTGTAGATCGACTTGCGCGACAGGTCCTGCAGAGTGCGCACGCTGGGGATCACCCGATGCCCGCGCGCCTCCGCCAGCAACGAGCCGTAGTAGCCCGCCGACAGGTAGCGCTGGCTACGGCACAGGTTGATCACCCGCAGGTTGGCCGGGTCGTCGACGGCCGGGCCGCGCAGGTAGTCGTCGATCGCCATCACCGGCAGGTCGGGGAAGTGCGGCTTCCAGTCCGCCCGGCGCTCGACCAGGATGCGGTGCTCAGGCATGCGCCACCCCTGGCGTCTTGCGTGGGCCGACGATCACCGCCGCCTGCAACCCCGCGCGTCCATAGCGCGCCATGCGCTCGAAGTCTGCGCGGGCGATCGGCATGTTGACCGAATCCAGCGCGCGCTCGCCCTGCTCGGTATCCACGAACGGGTCGTGCACGTAGACAAAACGCTCGTCGAACCCGGTGACCGTAACCCAGTGCGGGAAGCGCTCGGCGTACAGCCGCACGCTGCTGATCAACACCACCGGCACCCCGCCCTCGGCAGAGCGTGCCGCCAGCTGGGCCACGTTCACCGGACCATGCACCACGGGGACCCCGAGCTGCTCCAGCTCCTCGATCATCTCTTCCTGCACCAGCTGCATGACCTCCTTTTTCTCCACGCTGCGCACCGAATCGGCAAACGCCACGCCGCGATCGCGCACCAGCAGTTCCACCTCGAACCCGCGATGGGCGGCCGCCAGCGCCAGCCCGTAGGGACCGCAACCGCCGTGGCCGGAGGTCATGAATATGGTGGTGGCGTCACGCCACAGGCGCAGCTCCAGGCGCCGGTCCAGCTTCAGGTCCGGGTCGATGGCGCGCATCGCCATCATCAGCGCGGCCGGGCCGCAGGTGAACTCCAGCGTCTGCGCGTAGTACGGTGCGCGCACCAGCGCCGGATCGGGACCGGGCGCCAGCGACTTCTGCAGCCGCAGCGCATCCATGTGGTCCTCGTAGTAATCATCGATGGTGCCGAAATCGCGATACCCCAGCCCACGGAACAATGCCTGACTGGCCGCGTTGTCACGCCGCACCTCCAGGCGCAGATCGGTCCGGCCGTGCTCCCGCGCCACATCCTCCGCCGCCTCCACCAGGCGCCGCCCGAGCCCTTGCCCGCGTGCCCGCTCGCTGACCGCGATCGAGTACAGCCGCGCCAGCGACGTACCCCGGCTGAACAGCAGCATCACGTAGCCGAGCAGCCCCTCACCGCCGGGCCCCTCCGCCACCAGCGTGGCCGCATGCCCGCGCGTGAGGAGGTAGCGAAACTGCCGCCGCGAGATGCGATCGACCTCGAACGCCGCCTGTTCCAGCGCCACCAGCGCCTCCAGATCCTCGAGCGTGGCGGGACGGATCGGGGGCGATTCGACTGCGGGCGCGGCCCGTTGCTTGACGTGCTGGCTCACGCTCCTCTCCCGGCGGCTGCCCGATCTCCATCGTAGCGCAACCACCGCGTGCGAATAGCGCGTTGCAACGGGAATGCTTGCCGAGGTCGCGGCCGCTACAAACCCAGCGCGCCGGTCAGCTCGTCCAGGCCCCGGATGGTAGCGGTGGGTTCCCCGCCCCAGGGATCGAACAGCCCCTGCCCCGCCCGGTCGAGCCAGGCCGTGCGCATACCCGCGGCCTGCGCGCCGATCACGTCAAACGGGTTGCCCGAGATCAGCCAGGCAGCCATCGGCAATACATTCGCCCGCTGGAGGAAATGCCGGTACACCCGTGGATCGGGCTTGAAACAGCCGATCTCGTCCACGCTGACGACATCCTCGAAGCGATCGTCCAGACCGGCGTGGCGCAGCAGCTCGTCCACCGTCTCGGCCCTGCCGTTGCTGAATGCGAACAGGCGGTGGCCGTCCGCGCGCAGGCGATCCAGGGCCGGAGCCGCATCGGTAAAGGCGGGGAGCTGGCGATAGCGCAGCAACAACGCCACCTCCTGCTCAGGGTCGAGCTCGATATCCAACGCCTGGCAGCAATAGCGCAGCGCCTGCTCGGTACAGGTATCGAAGTCCGCATACGCCCCCATCAGCCCACGCCGGAAGGTGTATTCGAGCTGCTTCTCGCGCCAGGCACGCGCCAGCACAGGTGCCCGCTCGCCGATCCAGCCTTCGAGCGTCGCCACAATCCCCTGCGTATCGATCAGCGTCCCGTACACATCGAACGCCAGTGTCTGTCGCATCATCACCTCCCAGGAGCGGGAACCACCTGCTTCATGCCGGCCACAATGGCGCCCTCTCGCACTACCATGCCAGTATGAGCAGACACCTTGCTCCGGCCATCGCCCACAGCGATGTCACGAGGATGATGACATGAAGATCAAAGACCTCATCGACGAAGCCGAGTCCCTACCCGTGGAGGACCGCGCCCTGGTAGTCGA
This sequence comes from Thioalkalivibrio sp. ALMg13-2, assembly GCF_000381185.1. Lineage (NCBI taxonomy): Bacteria > Pseudomonadati > Pseudomonadota > Gammaproteobacteria > Chromatiales > Ectothiorhodospiraceae > Thioalkalivibrio > Thioalkalivibrio sp. ALMg13-2. Next base: position 59,878 of record NZ_KB906107.1, read on the forward strand.
TTCTCTCCTGCGCAGCCTGAACCCGCCCGATGCGGATGTAGACCGAAAATGGGCGGAAGTCTCCCGAAAACGCCTGGAAGAGATCCGGTCGGGCACGGTCGCGGCCATTCCGGGCGAGCAGGTCTTCGAGAAGATACGGCACCGGTTTCAACGACGCTGTTCTGATTCTCGCCATCATGCACCTGCATCGTGATCCGGACTATTGGAAGACCCGCGCACCGGGCGCGCAATCCCGGTCTTCCGGGCACGGCAGCCATGCGACCCACAGAGGATCTGGACATGCGTTGCCGACACGGCAGACTGGACACGTTGACCCACCATTCGAAGCACTGGAGTCGTCGATGACCATGCAGGAGACCATTAGCCGGAAACTGGAGGAACGCTTTGCGCCCGAGCATCTGGAGGTGGTGAACGAGAGCCACATGCACAACGTGCCGCCGGGTTCGGAGTCGCACTTCAAGGTGACCGTGGTATCCGAGGCCTTTCGCGATCAGAAACTGATCGCGCGGCATCGTCTGGTGAACCAGGCCCTGGCCGACGAGCTGGCCGGGGGCATCCACGCCCTGGCGCTGCACACCCTGGACCCGGACCAGTGGTTCGAGCGCGCCGGAAAGGTCGCGGATTCCCCGCCCTGCATGGGCGGCGACGGCGGCGCGAAGGCCTGAGGTCTTGTCGGTCACTGCCACCCCCACGGCCCACTCGGCCGTGGACGCCATTCTGCGCGCGCGGCTGGAATCCCCCGGGCTGATGGACCTGCTCGGCCAGATCGAGGCGAGCCTGAACGCGGCGGCCTCGCACCCGCCGCTCGCGGGTGTCTCCGAGCACCTGGGCCCGGACCGCCATATCGTACTCTGGCTCATCGACGGCTTTGCCGCCCGTTACCGCCGCCACACGCCGCTGTTGGGCGCGGACCACGTGACCGATCTGGAGACTGTGTTTCCCAGCACTACGGCCACCGCGATCACCAGCATCCTGACCGGCCGCCACCCCGCACGGCATGGCCTGCTCGGCTGGCATACCCGCCTGGCGGCCGCCGAACGCACCCTTACGGTACTGATGGGCCAGGAGCGCGGCGCCGACGACCACCCGGCCACGCTCGGCTACCGCGAGCTGACCGGCCGCGTGCAGCCCGACCGCCTGGGCGACCGGCTTGACTGCGGCATGACCTTCATCGGCCCGGAATGGATCGGCGGCACGCCCTACAACCGCATGATGAGCCGCGGCGCCGACTTCATTGGCTTCGAGGACCTCTCCGAGCTGCCGGCGCGGGTGGCCGCGCACGTGAACGCGACGCCAGGCCCCCACTTCACCTACGTCTACTGGTCGGAGCTGGACCATCTGGGCCACGAGTACGGCCCGGACAGCCCGGAGGTGGAGCGCCACCTGAAACAGCTGGACCTGGCCTACACCGCCACCTGCGCGCAGATCCAGCGCCCCGAGAGCGTGTTCCTGACCACCGCCGACCACGGCATGCGCACGGTCGAACGCCGCCTGGACCTCCGCGAGCATCCGGCGGTACAGGCCTGCCTGCGCCACCGTCTGACCGGCGAGCCACGCGCCGCCCTCGCCCACATCCGAACCGGACAGCACGCTGACTTCCTGCAGGCACTGGAGCGGGCGTTCGGTGACGATGTCCTGGCCATCCCGCAGGCCGAGTGGCTGGGCCACGGGACCCTCGGCCCCGAGCCGCAACACCCGGAACTGCGCGCGCGGGCCGGCGACTACCTGCTGCTGCCGGTCGAGGACGCCTACCTGGTGGACCCGCCGGCCGACGACGAAGGGCCGTTCTTCGTTGGCGCCCACGGCGGCCTGTCCCCGGAGGAACGGCATATTCCCCTGTTTCTTCGGAATATCGGCCAGTCGCGGTAAACTGCCGGGTTCTGTGTCAGTCAAACCGACTGGCGCTGGCTAAACAAGACTGTCCCGAGACCCCATGAACGACACCACCGACCAGACCTACAACAACGCCGCCCAGCACCTGATCGAGCTGGCCAACCGCCTGGCGGATGACGGCCAGGCCGACGAGACCGGTGATGTTGCCGACGGCCTGCTGGCCGGTGCGATCCACTTCTGGCTGTACAGCCGCCAACCCTGCGGCGACCCGTTGTGCGAGGACTGCGCCCCGTTCGCGGATGCTGAAAGCCGGCTGGCCATGCTGCACGAGCTGATCGACGAGCTGGCGCGCGACAGCGACTACTTCCACTCCACCACCGACAGCACCGTCGGCCACGCCTGACCCGCCAGCTCGGGGCCCCAGCCGATGCCGGTCACGCCCTTTCGTCCCGCGACCGACACCTGGTTTCGCGAGGCCTTCGAGCAGGCCACTCCCATCCAGTCCCGCGGCTGGCCCGCGATCCGCGCCAGCCACCACTGTCTGCTGATCGCTCCGACCGGTAGCGGCAAGACCCTTGCCGCGTTCCTGAGTGCAATCGACCGCCTGACCGGCGAGCCGGCCCCGGAACCCCGCACCGGCTACTCGGTACTCTACATCTCGCCACTGAAGGCACTGGCCACCGACATCGAGCGCAACCTGCGCGCCCCGCTGACCGGCATCACCCGGACCGCCGCGCGCCTGGGCGACGAGTCGGCCCGCGAACCCGTGGTGCACATCCGCACCGGCGACACCCCGCAGGCCGAGCGCCGTGCCCAGGCGCGCGAACCCGGCGACATCCTGGTGACCACGCCGGAGTCGCTCTACCTGCTGCTGGGCTCGAAGGCCGCGGAGAACCTCGAATCCGTCCATACGGTAATCATCGACGAGGTGCACGCCCTGGCCGGGAACAAGCGCGGCGCACACCTGGCCCTGTCGCTGGAACGCCTGGCCGAGCGCTGCGGCCACGACCCGCAACGCATCGGGCTCTCCGCGACCGTGCATCCGATGGAGGTCGCGCGAGGCTTCCTCGGCGGCAACCGCGAGGTGGAGGTGATCGACGCCGCCGAGGCCCCACGCCTGGATCTCGAGATCCTCGCCCCGGAGGAGCCGCCAGCGGCACACGCACCTCCCACCCTCGAAGCGTCCGAAGGCGCGGAAACCATCCCGTCCGGCTCCATCCTCGGCGCGGTCTACGGCCAGGGCACCGGACCACTCCCGGGCGGGGGCGGCGACCGCGCCGCGCGCCTGGAGCCGCGCCTGCTGGCGGCGATCCTGGAACACCGCTCGACCATCGTGTTCGTCAACAGCCGCGGGCTTTGCGAACGCCTGGTCCAGCGCATCAACGACGCCTGGCGCGAACAGCATCCCGAGGACGCCAAAAAGCCCGAAGACCTGGTCGCCGCTCACCACGGCAGCGTCTCCCACGAGCGCCGCGCGGAGATCGAGGGGCGACTGAAGACCGGACGCCTGCGCGGCATCGTCGCCACCAGCTCGCTGGAACTGGGCATCGACATGGGTGCGGTGGACCTGGTGATCATGGTCGAGTCGCCCGGCTCGGTTGCCCGCGGCCTGCAACGCGCCGGACGCGCCGGGCACGGGGTCGGCCAGGTCTCGCGCTCGCTGCTGCTGCCGCGCTTTCGCGGCGACCTGCTGGAATGCGCGGTGATTGGCGAGCGCATGCAGGTCGGCGCGCTGGAACCAATCCATGCCCCGCACAACCCGCTGGACGTGCTCGCCCAGCAGCTCGTCGCGATGGTCTGCGAACGCCCGCGCACGGTGGACGAGCTGCACGCGCTGATACGCCGCGCCGCACCCTGGCGCGAGCTGTCGCGCCCGCTGCTGGAGGCGACCCTGGACATGCTCTCCGGCCACTACCCCAGCACCGACTTCGCCGACCTGCGCCCGTGGCTCGCCTGGGACCGCGCGCGCGACGAGCTGACCCCGCGCCGGGGCGCGGCGCTGGCCGCGCGCCTGAACGCCGGCACCATCCCCGACCGCGGCCTGTACGGCGTGCATGTCGGCGAGGGCGGCCCGCGCATCGGCGAGCTGGACGAGGAGATGGTGTTCGAGCTGAAGACCGGCGAGAACGTGACCCTGGGCGCCAGCACCTGGCACGTGGAGGCGATCACCCGCGACCGCGTGCTGGTCTCCCCCGCCCCCGGCGAGGTCGGCAAGCTGCCCTTCTGGCATGGCGACGGCCCCGGCCGCCCAATCGAACTCGGGCGCGCAATCGGCGCCGCCACCGAACGCCTCGCGCGCATGGACCGCGCCGAACGCGCGACCTGGCTCAAGGAGCATGCCCCGCTGTCGGAGGCGGCGGTCGAGACCCTCGGCGACTACATCGACGAACAGCGCGAGGCCACCGGGCAGCTCCCGTCGGACAAGCGCATCGTGGTCGAGCGCTTCCGCGACGAGGTCGGCGACTGGCGCGTGTGCATCCTGACCCCGTTCGGCGCCCGCGTGCACGCCCCCTGGGCGCTGGCCCTGCAGGGGGCGCTGACCAGCACCTCCGGCTTCGAGGTGCAGGTGATGTACACCGACGACGGCATCGTGCTGCGCCTGGCGGACAGCGAGGACCTGCCCGAGCTGGACAGCCTGTTCCCCGACCCGGAGGAACTGGAGGAGACGGTCACCCGCGAGCTGGGACACTCCACCCTGTTCGCCAGCGCCTTCCGCGAGAATGCGGCCCGCGCCCTGCTTCTGGTGCGCAACCGCCCGGGCCAGCGCACGCCGCTGTGGGCCCAGCGCCTGAAGTCGCAGCAGCTGCTCGCGTCGGTGCGCGAGTACGCGAGCTTCCCGGTGGTGCTGGAGACCTACCGCCAGGTGCTGGCCGACGTGTTCGATCTGGACGCCCTCCGGGAGATCCTGCGCGGGGTGCAGGAGCGCCACATCCGCGTGCACGAGGTGGAAACGCCACGGGCCTCGCCGTTCGCGCGCAGCCTGGTATTCGCCTACGTCGCCGCCTACATCTACGAGCAGGACGCGCCGATGGCCGAGCGCAAGGCGCAGGCGCTCACACTCGATCGCGGGATGCTGGCCGAGCTGCTGGGCCAGGCCGAGCTGCGCGAGCTGATTGACCCCGATGCCCTGGCCGAGCTGGAGGCCGAGCTGGCGCACACCACCGAGGCGACACAGGTCCGCGACGCCGACGAGCTGCATGACCTGCTGCGCCGGGGGGGCGACCTGACGCGGGAGGAGATCGAAGCCGCAGCGGACGAAAACCCCGCACCCTGGCTACAGACCCTGGCCGACGGGCTGCGTGCGGTCGAGGTCCGAATCGCCGGCGAGCCGCGCTGGATCGCGGCCGAGGACGCTGCCCTCTTTCGCGACGCGCTCGGGGTCGTGCCACCACCCGGCCTGCCCGCCGGTTTCCTCGAGCCGCCGCAACGCCCGCTGGAACAGCTGCTGCGCCGCTACGCCCGCACCCATGGGCCATTCCGCGTCGAGGAGCTGGGCGTTCGCTACGGCCTCGCGCCCGGCGCGCTGCTTCCGGCGCTGGAGGCGCTAGAGAGTGCCGGCGTGCTGCTGCGCGGCGAGATCCGCCCGCAGGGCCAGGGCGAGGACTGGTGCGAGCTGGACATCCTGCGCCGGCTGAAGCGCCGCACCCTGGCCCGCCTGCGCGACGAGGCGGCGGCGGTGGACGCCCGCGCGCTGGGCCGCTTCCTGCCCGCCTGGCAGGGCCTGAGCGAGCCCGGGTCAGGCATCGGCACCCTGCGCGAAGTGCTCACGCAGCTCGAAGGCGTCGCCCTGCCCTGGTCGGCCTGGACCACCCATGTGCTGCCGATGCGGGTGCGCGACTTCTCGCTGGACGCGCTGGACCGCATCACCGCGTCCGGCGAGTTCGTCTGGGTGGGCAGTGGCGCGCTGGGCCAGAGTGACGGGCGCATCCGCTTCCTGCGCCGCGAACAGGCGATGGTGCTGCTGGAGCCGGACACACCCGAGGCGGAGACACCGGCCCGCGACGACCCACTGGCCGAAGCCATCCTGGAGACGCTGGACCGGCGCGGCGCCTGCTTCTACATGGAGCTGGAACGCGCAGCGCGCGAGGCGCAGCCCGCCGCCCGCCAGGACATGATCGAGGCCGCGATCTGGGATCGGGTCTGGGCCGGGCAGATCACCAACGACACCTTTGCCCCGCTGCGCAGCCTGGGCCAGCGTAAGCCCAGCTCGCGCGGCCGGCGGCGCCCGGGCCAGGGCCTGGCCGGCGGGCGCTGGTCCCGGGTGGCCGACCTGATCGATCCCGGCGTGTCGCTGACGGAACGCGCTCGCGAACAGGCCGAGAACCTGCTGGCACGCTACGGCGTGGTCAGCCGCGAGATGGCGCGCGCCGAGGGGCTGCCGGGCGGCTTCGGCCGCGTGTACCCCGTCTACCGTGCGATGGAGGACGCCGGCAAGCTGCGCCGCGGCCACTTCGTCGAGGGCCTGACCGGCGCCCAGTTCGCGCGCGCCGGCGCGGTGGACCGCCTGCGCGCGCTGGAACGCACGGCCGACGCCACCCCCGAGCCGCAGTGGCTGGCCAGCGTCGACCCGGCCAATCCCTGGGGCCAGCTCCTGCCCTGGCCGCAGCCGCCGGAGGCCGCCGAGGGCCGCCTGCGCCGCGTGGCCGGGGCCCTGGTCGCGCTGGCCGGCGGTCAGCCGCTGCTCTATCTCGCCGCCTCCGGCCGCCAGCTGTTCGTCTGGGAAGCGTTCCCCGGCATCGACACCGCGGAGGAACACGCCACCCTGGTGACCGACGCCATCCGCCAGCTCACCGGCAGCGGCAGCCGCTGGCTGCCCAAACGCCGCGGCATCACCATCGAGAGCATCAACGGCGAACCCGCCCGCCAGTCCCCGTTTACGGAGGCCCTGCGCGCTGGCGGTGCCATGGGCGAGGTCCGCGGTCTGCGTCTGGAACCGCCCGCCGGTCGCCGCTGAGACGCCGCACCGGGAAAGAGCCAGGAAAGGCTCTTCACCACAGAGGGCACGGGAGGAGACGGAGAAATGCGCAGGGCTGTCAGGGGGTACCGCCGCTCTTGCGCACCGGCCCGGCAGCGCCCCCTTGTCATCCCGGAAACTGCGCAGCGGTTATCCGGGAGCTCCGCGGTGTGATCCGGCCGAACGTGGAGGGCAGGATTTACGTCGGAGATCCCGGCTCTTCGCTGCGCTGCGGCCGGGATGACCTCCGGTTTTCCGAGTTCGGGACAGGGTGAGCGAAAACCGGACCTGGTGCCCCGCCTTCACCCGATCTCGCCGCGTCTTCCGCGAGGGCAAGACCCCTTTACGATGCGCTTAGGCCGTTCCGGAAACCACTCCGCGCATTTCTCCGTGCCCTCTGTGGTGCAACCAAAAGGCGTGGCGCCGGAAAAAACGTCAGGCGGCGAGGGCCTGCCCGAGCGCGGCGAGGAAGGCGTCGTTTTCGTCGGGGCGGCCGACCGTGACGCGCAGGCAGTCCACCAGCAGCGGATGCGCGCGGCCGACGTCCTTGATCAGGATCCCGGCGTCGCGCAGGGCCGCGAAGGTCGCATGCCCCGCCCCGGCGCGTACCCGGAACAGGATGAAGTTCGCCTGGCTGGGAAAGACCTGCTCGACCCCCGTCGCCCCGGTCAGACGCTCGCTCAGGCGGTCGCGTTCCTCGATGATCCCGCGCGCCTGCGTGTCCAGCGCCTCGCGGTGCTCCAGGGCGAAGGCCACCGAGCGCTGGGTCAGGGTATTGATGTTGTACGGCAGGCGCAGGCGATCCAGCGCATCGATCCAGGCCGGCGTGCCTGCCAGATAGCCAAGCCGTGCACCGGCCAGCCCCAGCTTGGAGACCGTGCGCATCACCATCAGGCCGTCATCCTCGCCGACGCATTTGAGGAAGCTGTGCGCGGCGAACGGGGCGTAGGCCTCGTCGACCACCGTGACCCCGGGGTTCTCGTCGACGATGGCCTGTACGGTCGCGGCATCGTCCAGCGTCCCGGTGGGATTGTTCGGGTAGGCGAGGAACACCAGCGCCGGGTTGTGCTCGGCCATCGCCGCGCGCATCGCGTCGAGGTCCAGGGTGAAGTCCGCGTTCAGGGGGGCACCGATGAACGGCACCCCCAGCGCTCGGGCCAGCACGCCATACATCACGAAGGTCGGCTCCGGCGCCAGCACCGGACGCCCGGAACCCGCCACCGCCGTGATCAGGATCTGGATGAGTTCGTCGGAGCCATTGCCGAACATCAATCCGGCGGCCTCGGGCACACCGTGGGCGGCGCGCACCTGTGCGGCCAGCCCCAGTGCCTGGGCGTCGGGATAGCGATTCAGCTGCGGATCACGCAGGGCCGCCAGCCAGGCGTCTTCCAGCTCCCCCGGCCAGGGATGCGGGTTTTCCATCGCGTCCAGCTTGATCAGGCCGGTCGCGTCGGCCACCTGGTAGGCCGGCTGCGCCAGCACCTCCGGGCGCATCAGGGCGTCCGGGGTCCGGGTCGCACGGGCGGTCATCGACTGCGCAGTTCGGCGGAGCGCGCGTGGGCGATCAGGCCCTCGCCGTGGGCCAGCGCCGCGGCGGTCTCGCCCAGCTTGGCCGCACCTTCGGCCGAGCAGTGGATGATGCTCGAACGCTTCTGGAAGTCGTACACGCCCAGCGGCGAGGAGAAGCGCGCGGTGCGCGAGGTCGGCAGTACGTGGTTGGGGCCGGCGCAGTAGTCGCCCAGGGCTTCGGAGGTATAGCGGCCCATGAAGATCGCGCCGGCGTGGCGCAGCCCGGCATCCAGCATCGCCTGCGGGTCGGCCACCGACAGCTCCAGGTGCTCCGGGGCGATGCGGTTGGCGACCGCGACGGCCTCGGCCGAGTCGCGCACCTTCACCAGCGCGCCGCGCTTGTCGAGGCTGGTGCGGATGATCTCGGCGCGCGGCATTTCTTCGAGCAGACGGTCCATGGCCTCGGCCACGCGATCCAGGAACGCGTCGTCCCAGGACAGCAGGATGGACTGGGCCTGCTCGTCGTGCTCGGCCTGGGAGAACAGGTCGGCCGCGATCCAGTCGGGGTCGGTCTCGCCGTCGCAGACCACCAGGATCTCGGACGGACCGGCGATCATGTCGATGCCGACCGTGCCGAACACCTCACGCTTGGCCGCGGCCACGAAGATGTTGCCGGGGCCAACGATCTTGTCCACCGCCGGGATCGTCTGGGTGCCATAGGCCAGCGCGGCCACGGCCTGGGCGCCCCCCACGGTAAACACGCGATCCACGCCGGCCACGGCGGCCGCGGCCAGCACCAGATCGTTCAGCTCACCGCCCGGGGCGGGCACGACCATGACCAGCAACTCGACGCCGGCGACCTTGGCCGGGATGGCGTTCATCAGCACGGAGGACGGATAGGCCGCCTTGCCCCCGGGGACGTACAGGCCCACCGAGTCCAGCGCGGTCACGCGCTGGCCGAGAACGGTGCCGTCCTCGTCGGTGAAATCCCAGTCCCGCATGAGCTGGTGCTCGGCATAGCGACGGATGCGTGCGCTGGCCATCTCCAGGGCCTTGCGCTGCTCCGCCGGGATCGACTCCAGGGCGGCCTGCAAGCGGTCGTGGGGGATCTCAAGATCGGAGACTGCGGCACGGTCGAGCCGGTCGAACTTGGCGGTGTAGCGCAACACCGCGGCATCGCCCTCGGTGCGCACCGCGCCGAGGATCTCGTCCACCGCGTCCCGCACGCCGGTGTCGGCAACGGATTCCCAGGACAGCAGGTTCTCCAGGGCCTGATCGAAATCGGGCTGCTGGGTATCGAGTCGGGCAATGGATGGCATGTCGGGCTCCTCGTTCAGGCGGGTACGGCAGCCTTGCGGCGCGCGCGCACGGCATCGGCCAGCAGGCGCAGGGTGGCCTCGCTGTCGTCCCAGCCCATGCAGGCATCGGTGATGCTCTGGCCATATTGCAGCGGCTTGCCGGGCAGGATGTCCTGGCGACCACCGGTCAGGTGGCTCTCCAGCATCACGCCCATAATGCGCCGATCGCCGCCGGCAATCTGTTCGCCCAGCACACGCGCGACCTCGATCTGCTGCTTCGGGTCCTTGCGGCTGTTGGCGTGACTGCAGTCCACCATCACCGACTCCGGCAGCTCGGCCATGCGCAGTTCCTTGCAGGCCTCTTCGATGCTCGCGGCGTCGTAGTTCGGCTGCTTCCCGCCGCGCAGGATGATGTGGCAGTCGTCGTTGCCGGTGGTGGAGAAGATTGCCGAGCGGCCCGACTTGGTCACCGACAGGAAGTGATGCGGGCGCGAGGCAGAACGGATCGCGTCGATCGCCACGCGCAGGCTGCCATCGGTGGAATTCTTGAAGCCCACCGGGCAGGACAGACCGGAGGCCAGCTCGCGGTGCACCTGGCTTTCGGTGGTGCGCGCACCAATCGCGCCCCAGGCGACCAGGTCCGCGATGTACTGCGGGCTGATCAGGTCGAGGTATTCGGTGGCCGCCGGCATGCCCTTCACCGCCAGATCGCGCAGCAGTCCGCGCGCCACACGCAGGCCCTTGTTGATATGGAAGCTGCCATCCAGATCGGGGTCATTGATCAGACCCTTCCAGCCAACCGTGGTACGCGGCTTCTCGAAGTACACCCGCATCACGATATGCAGCGCGTCGGAGAGTTCTTCGCGCAGGGTCTTCAGGTGATCGGCATAGTCCAGCGCGGCGTCCACGTCGTGGATCGAGCAGGGGCCGACGATCACCTGCAGGCGGTCATCCTCGCCGCGCAGGATGCGATGGCAGGCCTGGCGGGCCTCGAACACGGTGTTGGCCGCCGCATCGGTGATCGGCAGTTCATCGCGTACGGTGTCCGGAGCGGACACCTCCTGGATTTCGCGGATTCGCAGGTCGTCGGTATCGGCGGTCATGGTGTTCTCGATTACGTCGTCGCGGGGGTGACGGCCTCCCGCAGGCCCTCGATGAGATTTTGAATGGTTCTATGTCGCATCTTCATGGCTGCCTGGTTCACGATCAACCGGGAACTAATGGGGGTAATCAGTTCCAGCGGTTCCAGGCCGTTGGCCTTGAGGGTGTTGCCGGTATCCACCAGGTCGACGATGTAGTCGGCCAGGCCCACCAGCGGTGCCAGTTCCATCGAGCCGTAGAGCTTGATGATATCGACCTGGCGGCCCTGCTGGGCAAAGTAGTTCTGCGTGATGTTCACAAACTTGGTGGCGATGCGCAGGCGTTGCTGCGGGTCCGGTTGCTGGCCCGGGCGCCCCGCCAGCATCAGACGACACTCGGCGATATGCAGATCCAGCGGTTCGTACAGCCCGGCCGCGCCGTGCTCCATCAGCACGTCCTTGCCGGCCACGCCGATGGACGCCGCGCCGTGCTGCACGTAGGTGGGCACGTCGGTCGCGCGCACCACCACGATCTTCACGTCCTCGCGGTTGGTGTCGAGGATCAGCTTGCGCGTCTCGTCCGGATCCTCCAGCAGCTCGATCCCGGCGCTGGAAAGCAGCGGCAGGGTGTCCTTGAGGATGCGGCCCTTGGACAGGGCGATGGTCAGGGCGTTGGGATCCATCATGGGTCAGGCGTTCGTCCGGTTCCGTGTGAGTCGCAGCTTCAGACCGGCTCGCGACGAATGGTCGCGCCGATCTGGCTCAGTTTTTCCTCGATGCATTCGTAGCCGCGATCGATGTGGTAGATGCGGTCCACCTCGGTCTCGCCCTCGGCCACCAGGCCGGCGATGATCAGGCTCGCCGAGGCACGCAGGTCAGTCGCCATCACCGGCGCACCGACCAGTTTTTCCACGCCCTCGACGATCGCGGTATTGCCCTCGATGGTAATGTGCGCGCCCATGCGCTGCAGCTCCAGCGCATGCATGAAGCGATTCTCGAACACCGTCTCGACTACCGATCCGGTGCCCTCGGCCACGGTGTTCAGCACCATCATCTGCGCCTGCATGTCGGTCGGGAAGGCCGGGAACGGCGCGGTGCGCAGGTTCACCGCCTTCGGACGGCGGCCCTCCATATCCAGCTCGATCCAGTCCGGCCCGGTCTCGATGCGAGCGCCGGCCTCGACCAGCTTGGCCAGCACCGCGTCCAGCAGCTCCGGGCGGGTATTGCGGCAGCGCACGCGCCCACGGGTGACCGCGGCGGCGACCAGGAAGGTGCCGGTCTCGATACGGTCCGGCATCACGTCGTATTCGCAGCCGTGCAGGCGCTCCACGCCCTGCACCCGAATGGTGTCGGTGCCGGCACCCTGGATCTTCGCGCCCATCGCGGTCAGGCAGTCCGCCAGATCGATGACCTCTGGCTCGCGCGCGGCGTTCTCGATCAGGGTCTCGCCCTCGGCCAGGGTGGCGGCCATCAACAGGTTCTCGGTACCGGTTACCGTCACCTGGTCGAAGACCACGCGCGCGCCCTTAAGGCGGTCCGCGCGAGCGTGGATGTAGCCGCCTTCGACCTCGATCTCGGCCCCCAGGGCCTCAAGGCCCCGCAGGTGCAGGTTCACCGGGCGCGAACCGATGGCGCAGCCGCCCGGCAGGGAGACCTCGGCCTCGCCGAAGCGGGCCAGCAGCGGCCCCAGCACCAGGATGGAGGCGCGCATGGTCTTTACCAGATCGTACGGGGCGACGCACTGGGTCAGCGTGGTCGGGTCGACCTCGATGCGCATGCGCTCGTTAACCGTAAGGCTGACGCCCATGCGGCCGAGCAGCTCCATGGTGGTGGTCACGTCCTGCAGATGCGGGACGTTGCCAATGGTCATCGGCCCGTCCGCCAGCAAGGTGGCGGACAGGATCGGCAACACGGCGTTCTTGGCCCCGGAGATCCAGACCTGACCCTCGAGTCGGCGACCTCCGGTAATGATCAGTTTGTCCATGGGATGCCCGGATTGACCGCCGAACCGACCGTGGTTCGGCGAAACGCGCCATGATAACGAATCCGCGCCGGGCTCGCCCGTTCGCCCGCCGCCGGCACGACTCAGGCGACGGAACGGGCGGCGGAGTCGGTGATAATCGACTCCAGGTCGTACAACTCCAGTAACGGGCGCAACCCCTCGGGGAGGGGCTCGAAGACCAGGGTGCGGCCCTGCTCGCGGGCGCGACGCCAGAGGATGACCAGGAACGCCACGCCGGCGCTGTCGATACGACCCGCCTGCGTCAGGTCCACCCGAGCGTGTTCCGGGAGATGCGCCGTCAGCCCGCGGGCCCGTGCCTCCAGCCCGGCCACCGTCGCGAAGGTCAGTGGCCCGCTGACGACCAGACCGCCTTCATCCGCCCGGATCTGTGCATCGCTCACCGGTCCCCGGCCCCGTTGTCGGGGGTCACGTCGCCTACGGCATCCTCGATCAGCGCCTCGTCGCCATCTTCCAGGCGTTCGATCAGCGCCTCCAGGCCGTCGCGGTTGATCTCCTCGTTGAAGCGGGTACGAAAGTTGCCGACGAAGCTGAGCCCCTCGGCCTCGACGTCGAAGACCTTCCATTCGCCGTTCACCGGACGCAGACGGTAGTTGACCTGGATGTTCGACTGGCCGGAGCCCATCACCACCTCGGTGGCGACCACGGCCATGCGCTCGTCCTGGCGCGAGCGCCGCTCGATGACGCGCACGTCCTTGTCCAGATGATCGGCCAGTTGCACCCCGTAGGCCTGCAGCAGCGTGTTCTTGAAGGCCTTGGCGAAGCGGTTTTGCTGCTCGCTGCTGGCATCGCGCCAGTGACGTGCCAGGACCAGACGGGCCATCCCGTTGATATCCACGCCGGGCAGGATCTCCTCCTCGATCACGCCGATCACGAAGTCAGGATCTTCCTGCGCACGCGCCTCGTTTGCCCGCAGCTTCTCGTAGACCGCGTCGATCGACTGCTTGATGAGCTCGGCGGGGTTTTCTTCGGCCTGGGCGGGAGCCGCCAGGATCAGGACCAGCAGCGCCAGCGGCAGGATCAGGATTCGTTCATGCAACCATTTCATGTCTCTTGCTCCCGGTTTGGGTAGATCAGTCACTACCCATGTTGGTCATGAAGCGACCGATGAGGTTCTCCAGCACCAGTGCCGACTGGGTGAACATCAGCTCGTCGCCTTCCTGCAGGGTGTCGTAGTCACCACCCGGCTCCAGCGCGATGTACTGTTCACCGAGCAGCCCCGCGGTGTGGATGGCGGCCTGGGTGTCCATCGGCAGGTAGTCGTGCTCCGAGCGGATCGCCAGGGTCACCTCGGCGCGAAAGCGTTCCGGATCGTAACGGATATCCGCCACTCGCCCGATGCGCACACCCGACACCGTGACCGGGGCACGCGTCTTGAGACCCCCGATGTTGTCGAAGTATCCGCTCACCGTATAGGTGTCACGGTCGTGGTAGTCGGTCACGTTGCTCACCTGCACCGCCAGGTAGAACAGCGCCCCGATACCCAGGAGCACGAAGACACCGACCGCCAGTTCGAAGAAACGTACCTTCATTATTGCCACCTGTCCTGGGTAAACACTGTTTGGTCAGCCCGCGCCGAACATCAGCCCGGTCAGGATGAAATCGAGGCCCAGCACCGCGAGCGACGACACCACCACCGTCTGGGTCGTGGCGCGCGAGATGCCCTCGGACGTCGGCTGCGCATTGAAGCCCTGGAACACCGCGATCCAGGTCACCACGAAGCCGAACACGATGCTCTTGATCACGCCGGAGAGCACATCCTCGTTCCAGTCGGTCACCGACTGCATCTGCGAGAAATAGGCGCCGCTGTCCACGCCGAGCAGCCCCACCCCGACGAGGTAGCCGCCCATCACGCCCACGGCGCTGAAGATCGCGGCCAGCAGCGGCATGGAGAGAAACCCGGCCACAAAGCGTGGCGCGAAGATCCGGCGATAGGGGTTCACCGCCATCATCTCCATCGCCGAGAGCTGTTCGGTCGTCTTCATCAGCCCCAGTTCCGCGGTCAGCGCGGAGCCGGCGCGCCCGGCGAACAGCAGCGCGGTGACCACCGGCCCCAGTTCGCGTACCAGCGACAGCGCAACCACCCCGCCCAGGGCCTCGGCCGCGCCGAAGTTCACCAGCGTGATGTAGCCCTGGTACGCCAGCACCATGCCGACAAACAGCCCGGACACGACGATGATCAGCAGCGAGCGCACGCCCACCGAATACACCTGAACAAGTGTCAGGCCGAAGCGGCGAAAGACGATATCCAGGCTCGCCAGCATCCGGATCAGGAAGATGAACGCCCGACCGAACACCGTCAGGGCATTGATCGTGGTCCGACCCAGCGCGGCAATCGAATCAGTCATCGCGGCGCTCCCCCTGCCCCAGCAGGTCATCGCGGTAGGACGCGCCCGGGTAATGAAACGGCACCGGCCCGTCCGGGCGACCTTGCAGGAACTGCGCGCTCCAGTCGGAGGCGCGCGCCTCCAGTCCGTCCGGCGGCCCGGCATCCACTACCCGGCCATCGGCGATCAGCACCACTTGATCGGAGATCGCCATCGCTTCGGTCACGTCATGCGAGACCAGCACGCTGGTGAGCCCCAGGCTTTGATTGGTCCGGCGGATCAGACTGACGATCTGGCCCATGGTGATCGGATCGAGCCCGGTGAACGGCTCGTCGTACAGGATCAGGTCCGGGTCCAGCGCAATGGCCCGCGCCAGCGCGACGCGCCGCGCCATGCCACCGGACAGGGTGGCCGGGTCCAGGTCGCGCGCCGCGCGCAGGCCCACCGCCTCCAGCTTCAGCAGCACCAGCGCGTGCAGCACGTCCTCCGGCAGATCCGTGTGCTCGCGCAGCGGGAAGGCGACGTTCTCGAATACCGAGAGATCCGTCAGCAGCGCGCCACTCTGGAACAGCATGCCCATGCGCTTGCGCAGCGCGTACAGCCGCCGGGTGGAGAGCCTCGCCACCTCCTGGCCATCCACCCAGATGCGGCCCTTGTCCGGACGCAACTGACCGCCGACCAGGCGCAGCAGCGTGGTCTTGCCACTGCCGCTGGGGCCCATCACGGTCGTCACCTGCCCGCGCGGGATGCGCATCGACAGGTCATCGAAAATCATTTTGCGCCCGCGCCGGAAGCACAGGTTCTCGATCACGATATGCGGACTGTCTTCCACTGCCGGGTCAGCCACGCGCGCTCCTCGCCCTTAAGGAAACACGGATTAATGTACACGCTCGCGCTCGAGTCGCTTTTGCGTGCGAACAAGGCGCGGTGACCGCCGTGCAGTCATTCTGCACAAGGGAGCCGCAACGCCGTGCGCACGCCCGTTTTTGATGACAACGGGCGGCCGAGCCCCTTCGGGGTTGGCACCCCAGGTTCCCCGATCCTGCGTTGCGGCCCGAATCGGTCAAAAACGGGCCGGTAGAACCACTACCGGCTGCGCGCCGCGCCTGGGCTCGGAAAACCTGGGGTACCAACGCGAGGGTGTACATCAATCAGTGTTTCCTTAGGCCCACAGAACCCCGAAGTCTGGGCGCAGGCCGGGAGACCGTCAAACGGGCGGGTGCGGTGCTCATCCCAATCCCAGCAATGCGGCGATAGTGCGGAAATCCGACAGCCGCTCCGGACGCGCGCGCAGGAACACCGGGATCTCGCCGCTGCCACCGGCCTGCCCGAGGGCCTCCACCAGCGCGCGCCAGCCCGGCGCATCCAGCCCTGCCTCGGGGTTGACCTGCCAGGCCCCGCCCCCGGCGGCCGACGCTGACCTCGACACCGGGGCGGGGTAAAAGCACGCCGCCTCGGCGCGCGCGATCACCCGCTCCTCGCCGGCGCCGTACACCATCAGGCGCCCCAGTCCGGCCGCCTCCAGTGCCGCGCGGATCGCCTGCACCTGCGCCGGCCCCATCGGCCCCGGCGCCACCGCCTGCAGGCCGTCGCCGACAGCCTCGGCCAGCGCGCGCGCCCGCGTCGCACCCGTCTCGAGGCCCAGCTCCACCGGCCAGTCCAGTGTCAGCCGCAGCGCGGGGGGCACGGCCTCGGCCCAGTCACCAAAGGCCGGCGCCCCGGACTCGGTCCACACCGGGGCGGGCAGCAACAAACGGCTGTGGTAATGGGTGTAGTACTCCAGCTGCCAGTCCTGCGGCAGGTCCTCGGGGAAGAAGTCGTCCCACCAGTCCTCGCCCGGAGCCGCAACCCCGGCCGCCTGCAATACCAGTGCCTCGTAATCCTGCGACATGCCCCAACCTCCACGGCGTAACCGCATCTTTGCGCGGATTGCTTGTATCACCTGCGAGCGCGCGGCACAGTTGGCGCCATGCGTTTCGACCTGTTCCACGAGCTCTCGGTACCGGACTTCCTGCAGACCTCCGAAGCGGAGGTGCTGGAGAACACCCTGCGCCTGTGGGAGCGCGCCGATCGTCTCGGCTTCGGCACCGCCTGGCTGGTGGAGCACCACCTGATGCCGGAATTTTCCCACTCCACCGCGCCGGACCTGGTGCTGGCCGCGGCCAGCCAGCGCACCAAACGCCTGCGCCTGGGGCTGGGCGTGGTCCCCCTGCCCTACCACCACCCCCTGCGGGTGGCGCAACGCGTCGGCATGCTCGACCAGCTCTCCGGCGGACGCCTGGATCTGGGCATCGGACGCGGTTTCTCGCCGCGCGAATATGCCACATTCGGGGCCGAGATGAGCGAGTCCCGCGCGCGGGTCGATGCCGGGCTGGATGCGCTGCGCCAGGCCTTCGCCACCGGCCGCATCACCCAGGACGGGCCGTTCCATCACCTGGACGACGTGCCCGTGATGCCGCGCCCGGTGCAGGCCCCGCACCCGCCGATCTGGACCGCCGCGGTCAGCCCGGAGTCCTTCACCTGGGCGGCGGAGCAGGGCATCGGCGCGCTGGCCGGGCCATTCAAGCCCTGGCAGATGATCCGCGAGGACATCCGCCTGTACCACGAGGCCTGGGACGCGACACGCACGGACGTCGCCCACCCGCCCCGGGTCGGCATGACCCTGGGGGTTCTGTGCCTGCCGGACGGCAAGCGCGCGCGGCGCGACGCCAAGCCGGCCTTCGAGTGGTTCTATCGCCACATGTTCCAGCAGACCCTGCCGGTGCTGGAACGCCTGATCGAGGGCTACGACTATTACCGCTCGCTCGGCCGCTTCCGCCATCTGGTCAAGGCCGGGATCAACCTGAAGGTCCTCGACATGCTGGGCATGACGCTCGTCGGCACCCCCGCCGAGTGTCGTGAACGCATCGAGGGCCTGCGCGAAGCCGGGGTCGACCAGGTCCTGCTCGCCTTCGGCGCCGGGGCCGTTCCGCATGCGCTGGCCGAGGAGTCCATGGACTGCTTCGCGGAAGAGGTCATGCCCGCGTTTGCCGACCCCGCCCCGGCCACCGTCGCCCGCACCGCGACCTGAGCGAAACACGGATGCACGTCGCCGTGACCGGCGCCGCCGGGCGCCTGGGGCAAGTCCTGCTGCCCGCCCTGGCACGCGCGCCGACGATTGAACACATCCTCGCTCTGGACCGGGCCGCGCCGGCGCTGCCTCCCCCCGAAAACGGCAC
This sequence comes from Thioalkalivibrio sp. ALMg13-2, assembly GCF_000381185.1. Classification (NCBI taxonomy): domain Bacteria; kingdom Pseudomonadati; phylum Pseudomonadota; class Gammaproteobacteria; order Chromatiales; family Ectothiorhodospiraceae; genus Thioalkalivibrio; species Thioalkalivibrio sp. ALMg13-2. The sequence continues at coordinate 78,116 of NZ_KB906107.1, forward strand.
CGTTATCGAGGCCCGGGTACTCGACCTGGCGCAGCTCCAGCCGGACGACCTGGCCGGGGTGGACACCCTGGTGCACCTGGCCTTTCAGTTGATGGGCGGTCACGGGGGACGCCGCCGGCATGACCGAACCTGGGTCCGCCAGCAGAATGTCGCCCTGAGCCAGCGGGTGTTCCACGCGGCGGTGACCGCCGGTGTACGCCACATCGTGTTTCTGTCCAGCGCGGCGGTCTACGGCCCCTGGCCGGACAGCCCGCAGCCGCTCCGCGAGGACCATCCCACCCGGCCGCGCTTCCCCTATGCCGAAGACAAGGTCGCCGTGGAGCAGGCCCTGCTCGCGCTCGCCCGGGAATACCCCGAGTGCCAGGTGACCCTCCTGCGCCCGCCCGCGATCGTCGGCCCGAACGCCCACCCGCTGTTGCTGCAGATCGCCCGCGGGCGGCTGTATCCCGCCGGGGGCGAACAGCCAGTGCAGATCCTGTGGGAGGACGATGCCGCCGCCGCGATCGTGCGCAGCATCACAACTCGCACCGCGGGGATCTTCAACCTGGGGGCCGAACCTGCCTGGTCGCTACGGGCGATGGCGCGCTACCAGCGGCGCTGGGGGATCCCGGTGCCACTGCGGCTGATCCGCACCCTGCACCCGCTGGCCTGGCGGCTGACCGCCCGCGCCGGGGACCCCGGCTGGGTCCGCGGGCTGGACGGCCCGCTGGTACTGGACTGCACCCGCGCCCGCGAGCAGCTCGGCTGGACACCGCAGGTGGCGACCGCCGAGTGTCTGGAGCGCCTGCGCCGCTGAAACCGCAACCCGATCGGCTACAATCGCGGGCCTGACCCTCGCCGGACCTGACTGTCCATGGTGCTACCCGTTGTCGCCATCATCGGCGGGCTGATCCTGCTGACCTGGAGCGCCGACCGCTTCGTGTTCGGCGCCTCGGCCCTGGCCCGCGGTCTGGGCGTCAGCCCGCTGATCATCGGCCTGACCATCGTCGCCTTCGGGACCTCGGCCCCGGAGATCGTGGTCTCGATCCTCGCCAGCCTGCAGGGCAACCCGGGGCTGGCGGTGGGCAACGCCATCGGCTCCAACATCGCCAATATCGCGCTGGTGCTCGGCGCCGCGGCCCTGGTCGCGCCGCTGGCGATCGGGCGCGGCATGGTCCGGCGCGAACTGCCGATTCTCCTGCTGGTCAGCTTCGGCGTGCTGCTCCTGCTGGTGGACGGCGAACTGGGTCGACTGGAAGGCCTCGGGTTGCTGGCTGGACTGGTCGCATTCACCGTCTGGATGGCCGTCAGTGCGCGGCGCGCCCGGCCGGCCCCACATGACGACACCCCCGAGGTGGTGCGCGGCATGGTCGAGACGATCCCGGAGGGCAGCCGCCTCGCCCCCACCATCGCCTGGCTGGTCTTCGGACTGCTGTTCCTTCTGGCCAGCAGCCAGGCCCTGGTCTGGGGCGCGGTCGAGATCGCCGAGCAACTGGGGATCAGCGACCTGATCATCGGCCTGACCATCGTTGCGGTGGGCACCAGCTTGCCCGAGCTGGCCACCTCGGTGGTCGCCGCCTTCCGCCGCGAGGCCGGGCTGGCGATCGGGAACGTGGTCGGCTCCAATCTGTTCAACCTGCTCGCGGTACTGGCCGTTCCGGCCCTGATCGCGCCGCTGGCAATCGACGCCGATGCGCTGACGCGCGACTATCCGGTGATGCTGGCATTGACCGTGGCCCTGTTCCTGATCGCGCTGGGCCACCGCGGACAGATCCGGCGCTGGCAGGGCGCCCTTCTCCTCATCGCCTTCGCAAGCTACCTTGTCTATTTGGGAATCACGGCTACCGCATGAACTTCAACCCCGAAACCACCCGCAACCTCGCCCTGGCCGTCCTCAATGACGAGGCCGAGGCCGTACGCAACCTCGCCCAGCGCATCGACGACCGCTTCCTCGAAGCCTGTCGCTGCATCCTCGCGTGCAAGGGCCGCGTGATCGTCACCGGCATGGGCAAGTCCGGGCACATCGGCAGCAAGCTGGCCGCGACCCTGGCCTCCACCGGCACACCGGCCTTCTTCGTGCACCCGGGCGAGGCCAGTCACGGCGATCTCGGCATGATCACCCGCGAGGACGTGGTCATCGCGCTGTCGAACTCCGGCGAGACCGACGAGATCATCACCATCCTGCCGCTGATCCGGCGCCTGGGCGTACCGCTGATCGCGATGACCGGCAACCCCGGATCGCGCCTCGGCGCGGATGCCACCGTACACCTGGATGTCAGCGTCGAACGCGAGGCCTGCCCGCTGGGCCTGGCCCCCACCTCCAGCACCACCGCGGCGTTGGCGATGGGCGATGCCCTGGCCGTCGCGGTGCTGGACGCACGCGGCTTTACCGCCAACGACTTTGCCCGCTCGCACCCCGGCGGTCGCCTTGGCCGGCGCCTGCTGGTGCATGTCGCCGACATCATGCATACCGGAGGCGCGATCCCGCGCATCACCCCGGACGCCCCACTCAAGGACGCCCTGTTCGAGATCACCCGCAAGGGTCTAGGGCTGGTGATCATCACCGACGGTGACGATCGCATCCAGGGCGTGTTCACCGATGGCGACCTGCGCCGCACCCTGGACGCCGGGCACAGCCTGGACGGCCTGACCATCGGCGAGGCCATGACCACCGGCGGCCACACCGCGCAGCCCGACTGGCTGGCGGTGGAGGCCCTGGAGGCCATGGAGAGCCGGCGCATCAACGCCCTGCCCGTCACCGACGCCGAAAACCGCCTGGTGGGCGTGATCAACATGCACGACCTGCTGCGCGCCGGGGTGGCCTGATGAACCTGGATGCCACCACTCTGCGCACCCACCAGCAGGCCGTGCGCCTGCTGGTCCTGGACGTGGACGGCGTGCTGACCGACGGCAGCCTGTTCCTCGGCGACGGCGGCGAGCAGTACAAGGCGTTCAACAGCCGCGACGGCCACGGTATCCGTCTGGCCCTGGACGGCGGGATCGAGATCGCCATCCTGACCGGGCGCACCTCCGGGGTCGTCGAGCACCGCATGCGCGACCTGGGCGTGGAGCATCTGATCCAGGGCCGCCGCGACAAGGGCGAGGCCCTGCACGAACTGCTGCAGCGCACCGGTCACGACCCCGCCGAAGCGGCCTTCATGGGCGACGACATCGTGGATCTTCCAGCGATGCAGCGGGTCGGGCTCGGGATCGCGGTCGGTGACGCCCACCCGCTAGTGCGCCAGCATGCCCAGTGGGTGACCGAGGCCCATGGCGGGCGCGGGGCCGTGCGCGAGACCTGCGAAGGCCTGCTGGCCGCGCAGGGCCGGCTCGACGCGCTGTTCGAGACCTACCTGAACGGATGAGCCAAAGGACTCGCCGCCAAGTCGGATGGACCCTGGCCATGCTCGCATTCGCGACCGCGCCCCTGGCGCAGGCCGAGGTAAGCCCGCCCGAGGGCGAGGTCACGCTGCAGATTGACGGCTTCACCCTGCATGCCACCGGCGACGACGGCGAACTGAGCCATCGTCTGCGCGGCACCCGCCTGCGCGAGTTCGGCCGTGACGGCCCCCAATGGGTGGACGACCCGGACCTCGACCTGTTCGCCGAGGGCGGTATCGAATGGCGCTGGACCGCCCCGGCCGCGCTGCATCAACCGGCCGCCGCGACCCTGGACCTGGTGGGCCCCACCCACGGCGTACAGCCGCCCCGCGGCGAACGCGTAGAGACCCTCATCGATTCGCGGGATGTTCGCGTCGCCACCGACACCATGGTCGCCACTTCGGATGCCCTTTCCACCCTGAACCAGCCGGGCCTGTTCCAGCGCGGCACCGGTCTGCGCGTGGACTCGCGAGGGGATACCATAGAGTTGTTCCATGACGTGTACTCGCTCTACAGCGAGACGAGCGAGGAGGATCCCGCGCATGACCCCGAATCCCCATAGCCTTCGCCACCGTCCGGGCCAACCGGGTGCCCGCGTGGCGGCGCTCCTGCTGCTCGTGCTGCTGGCCACGCCCGCGTTCGCCCAGCAGGGCTCGGGCCCGGCGCTGCCGGTGGAGATCACTGCCGACCGCGCGGAGATGGACGAACGCCAGGGGCTGGGGACCTACACCGGCGACGTGATCGTGATCCGCGGCGACATGACCCTGGAGGCCGACAAGGTCTACGTGCGCACCCGCGATCGCCGCCCCTATGAAATGGAGGCCCACGGCGAGCCGGCACGCCTGGAATCACCCGATCCGGAAACCGGAGAGATGCGCATTGCCACCGCCCTGCGCATCGACTACCTGCTGAACGAGGACCGCATGATCCTCACCGACCAGGCCCATGTGATCACCACCAGCGAGGAGGCGCGCGGCAAGCGCATCACCTACGACCTGACGACCGACGTGATCGAGGCCGAACGCGGCGAAGGCGACAGCGAGCGCGTGCGCATCACCATCCAGCCGCGCGACGACGAATGAACGCCACCGCCCCCAGCCCATCCGCCACACCGGCACAAACCAACGACCGCCTGATCGGACGCGAGCTGACCAAGCGCTACGGCCAGCGCACGGTGCTGGACCAGGTGGACGTCGACCTCGCGCCCGGCGAGGTGGTCGGCCTGCTGGGCCCGAACGGGGCCGGCAAGACCACCTGCTTCTACAGCCTGGTCGGGCTGATCCGCCCCAATGCCGGGCGCATCACCCTGGGCGCGCGCGACATCACCCGCGCGCCCATCCACGTGCGCGCGCGCGCCGGCCTCGGCTACCTGCCGCAGGAGGCCTCGATCTTTCGCCGCCTGAGCGTGTGGGACAACCTGCAGGCCGTGCTCGAGCTGCGCCCCGGACTCGATCGCCACGAGCGCCGGCGCATTGGCGATGCGCTGATCGAGGAGTTCCAGCTCGAGACCGTGCGCCACAGCCCGGGCATCGCGCTGTCCGGCGGCGAACGCCGCCGCGCCGAGATCGCCCGCGCCCTGGCCGGGGATCCGCGCTTCATCTGTCTGGACGAGCCCTTCGCCGGGGTGGATCCGATCTCGGTCGGCGACATCCAGGACGTGATTCGGCATCTCGCCCAGCGCGGCATCGGCGTACTGATCTCCGATCACAACGTGCGCGAGACCCTCGGCATCTGCCACAGGGCCTATATTCTAAGCGAAGGCCGCCTGCTGGCCGCCGGGACACCGGACGAGCTGCTGGCCGATCCCCAGGTGCGCCGGGTCTATCTCGGCGAGAACTTCCGCCTGTGAAAGCGCCCCATATGCGGCCCGGTCGGTGCACAAACCACAAGGCAGGCTTTAAGATTCCATCAATGCCAACCCTCGCCCCGCATACCCGATGCTGAAACCCGGCCTGAATCTGCAGCTGGGTCAGACGCTGACCATGACCCCGCAACTGCAGCAGGCGATCCGCCTGTTGCAGCTGTCCACGCTCGAGCTCCAGGTGGAGATCCAGCAGGCGCTGGAGAGCAACCCCATGCTCGAACAGGTCGAGGACGAAGATGCCGAGGCCGACACCGAGCGCCTGAACCAGGACGGCGAGCTGGTGGAAGGCGATCGCATGGAGGCCACCACCACCAGCGACGACGTGATCCCCGAGGAACTGACGACCGACAGCCGCTGGGACGACATCTACGAGCCGGCCCCGACGCCCAACAAGGGCGTGGATGACCGCGACCCGCTGGAAAACACCAGCGACGACGACGGTGAGGGCCTGCAGGATCATCTGCTGTGGCAGCTGCATCTGAGCCATCTGACACCGCGCGACCAGCGCATCGGGGCGGCCCTGATCGACGCCATCAGCCCCGACGGCTATCTCGAGGGTGACCTGGAAACCCTGGCCGAGACCATCAGCCGAGGCGAGGATGAAACCGTCGGCGTCGACGAGGTCGAGGCAGTGCTCCACTGGATTCAGCAATGCGACCCGCTGGGGGTCGGCGCGCGCAACCTGCGGGAGTGCCTGGAGATCCAGCTACGCGAACTGGCCCCGGACGCCCCGGCCCGCGAGGCCGCACGGGCGATCCTGGAACACGGCATGGACAGCCTGGGCAAGCGCGACTACAAGGCCCTGCAGCGCCAGTCCGGCGTACGCGACCCGGACGAACTGGCCCGCGCACTGGACCTGATCCGCACCCTGAACCCGCGCCCCGGCGCACAGATCAGCTCCGCCACCTCGGAATACGTGGTCCCGGATGTCTACGTGCGCCACACCACCGAGGGCTGGCGCGTGGATCTAAACCCGGAGATCGCACCGCGTATCCGCATCAACGACCTCTACGCCGGCATGGTGCGCCAGGTCTCGGATGCCCGCGACAGCGCCTTTATGCGTGATCAGCTGCAGGAGGCACGCTGGTTCCTGAAGAGCCTGCACAGCCGCAACGACACCCTGCTGCGGGTCGCCGAGGCGATCGTCCACCGCCAGCAGGGCTTTCTCGAGCATGGCGACGTCGCGATGCAGCCATTGATCCTGCGCGACATTGCCGAGACCCTGGAGATGCACGAATCGACCATCTCGCGGGTTACCACGCAGAAATACATGCACACCCCGCGCGGGGTCTTCGAGTTCAAGTATTTCTTCTCCAGCCATGTCGGCACGAACGATGGCGGCGAGTGTTCCGCCACCGCCATCCGTGCCATGATTCGCGAATTGATTGGCGACGAACCCCCGAACAAGCCGCTCAGCGATGCCCGGCTCGCCCAGGTCCTGTCGGACCGGGGCATCAACGTAGCGCGCCGCACCGTGGCCAAGTACCGCGAGGCGATGCACATCCCTTCATCCAGCGAACGCCGGCAGATGGCCTCGATGCCCACCGGCAGCAAGTAACCAAGGAGTCCTGACCATGCAGATCAACCTGACCGGCCACCACGTGGACATCACCGACGCCCTGCGCGACTACGTCAACGAGAAGTTCGCGAAGCTGGAGCGCCACTTCGACAAGGTCATCGACGTCCACGTCGTGCTGACCCACGAGAAGACCCGGAATCAGCACAACCAGGCCGAAGCCAATCTCCAGGTCAGCGGCAATCACATCCACGCCGAGGCCTCTCACGAGGACATGTATGCCGCGATCGACGCGCTGATCGACAAAGTCGACCGTCAGCTGATCAAGCACAAGGAAAAGGTCAAGGACCACCACCGCGCCGAAGGTGCCCAGCGCAACCGCGAGCAGGCCTCCTGATCCATGACGATTGCCGAGTTGATCACCTCCGAGCGCATTGGCCTGCAACCCGAGTGCTCCAGCCAGAAACGGGCCCTGGAGGCCCTGGCGGACCTCCTCGCCGGCGGAGGTGACGGCACGGGACCGGGGAGCAACGCGATCTTCGAGGCCTTGTCCGCGCGCGAAAAACTCGGATCCACCGGTCTCGGCCATGGGGTTGCGATTCCCCATGGCCGCCTGGCCGATCTCGAGGCGCCGCGCGTGGCCGTGCTGCGCCTGGAAAAGGGCGTCGACTTCGACGCCATGGATCACGAGCCGGTCGATATCCTGATCGCACTGCTGGTCCCGGAGGCCGCCACCGGCGACCATCTCGACCTGCTGGCCCAGCTCGCCCGCGGCCTGTCTCAGCCAGACACCATCGGAGCGCTGCGCCGGGCCGGGGACGCGGCGGCCCTGGAACAGGAACTCGTGCGCCGCTTCAGCGAGGACTAAGCCCGTGGAACCCGCCTCCAGCCGCGATTCCGGCGCGCAGCGTCTGCCATGAACGAGGCGCTGGGAGAAGGCGGGATCGCCCGCGACATCAACGTGGAAAGCCTGATCCAGGCCATGGGAAACCGCCTGGATCTTCGCTTCGTACACGGCGAACATGCAGCACCCGACCGCAAGCTGGTCGGCGACGACGGGGACGACTTGCCGCTGGCCGGCCATCTCAACCTGATCCGGCCCAACCGCATCCAGATCATCGGCGACTTCGAGGCACGCTACATCTCCAGCCTCAGCGCCACCCAGTGCAACGACCTGATCCTGGAGATGGCCCGCACTGGGACCACCGCGGTGATCTTCGCCGAGGACACCTGTCCGTTCTCGGAGATGCCCGACGCCCCGCAGGAGGCGCTGCCGCTGATCCTGTGCTCCAGCACCAGCAGTCACGAGATCATCTCGCTTCTGCGCTATTTCCTGCAGCAGCGCCTGGCTCATTTCGAGGTGCGCCACGGCGTGTTCATGGAGATCCTCGGGATCGGGGTGCTGATCAGCGGCGCCTCCAGCGTCGGCAAGAGCGAGGTCGCACTGGAACTGATCTCGCGCGGGCATCGCCTGATCGCCGACGATGCCCCCGAGTTCGCGCGCATTGCGCCCGATATCGTGCGCGGCCACTGCCCGGCCCTGCTCCAGGACCTGCTCGAGGTGCGCGGTCTTGGGGTGCTCAACATCCGCGCCATGTACGGCGATTCCGCGATCAAGGGCGGCAAGTACCTGCGCCTGATCATCGACCTGCGCGATCATGGCGAACCCTCGCCGGTCCCCGATGACCGGCTGAACGGGCGCCGCGGCGAGATCGATATCCTCGGCCTGCGCGTCCCCTTGATCAGCCTGCCGATCGCGCCGGGGCGCAACATCGCGGTCATGATCGAGGCGGCCGTGCGCAACCACATGCTGCACATGCAGGGCTATATCGCTGGCGACGACCTGCGCGCACGCCAGCGCCGCCAGATGAGCGGCGAGACGGAGGAGCCGCCCTACCATCGCGCGGTGCCCGCCACTACGGTCCCCAACCCGGACCCGGAGGGCTGAATCGGCCATGCGCCTGCTAATCGTCAGTGGCCTGTCCGGGTCCGGCAAGACCGTGGCCCTGCACACCCTGGAGGATGCCGGCTACTTCTGCGTCGACAACCTCCCGCTGCCGCTGCTGCCGGACCTGATCGATCAGGTCCGGCAGGGCCACTACGACACCGAGACCGACCGCCACCTGGCCGTGGGCGTGGATGTGCGCAGCGGCCTGGAGGCCCTGGAAGGGTTCTCCGGTCTCCTGGCGCAACTACGGGCGGACGGGGTGCAGGTGGAGGTCCTGTTCCTGCAGGCGGCCAGCGAGGTGCTGCTGCGGCGCTACCATCTGACCCGCCGGCGCCACCCGCTGGCGCGCGACGGCGTGCCACTGGTCGAGGCCATCGACCGCGAGCGCGAGTGGCTGGGCCATGTGGCGGCGGAGGCCGACCTGACGGTCGACACCTCGCGCCTGTCGATGCACGATCTGGCCCGCACCCTGCGCGACCGCATAGGCGAGCGCGGAGAACACGAGCTATCCCTGCAATTCCAGTCTTTCGGCTTCAAACACGGCGCGCCTCTGGATTCCGACTTCGTGTTCGACGTGCGCTGCTTGCCCAATCCGCACTACGAAAGCGATCTGGCCGCCCTGACCGGTCGCGACCCGCCCGTGTGCGAGTTCCTTGAGCGGCACGCGGAGGTCGCGGCCATGTTCGACAGCATCCAGGGATTCCTGTCCCAGTGGCTGCCGCGCCTGCTAGACGATCACCGCAGCTACGTAACCGTCTCCATCGGCTGTACCGGCGGGCAACACCGCTCGGTGTATCTGGTGGAGCGGCTTGCGGAGGCGTGGCGGGATCGGGAACATGTTACTGTTAGCACCCGTCACCGCGAGCTGGGGAAACAGTAACCACTGGACGCGGGACGAGGGCCTTCTGGAACCCGCAATCGGAGCAGATCCATGGGCGTTGGTCTCATTCTGATCACGCATCAAAACCTGGGCGATACCCTGCTGCAGACCGCGCAGAGCATGCTCGGGGGCCTGCCCGAGGACTGCGAGTCCATGGCGATGTCCCAGAACGACGACCCCGACGAGGTCCTGGCCCGCGCCCGCGAGCGCCTGGCGACCCTCGACAGCGGCTCGGGGGTGCTCGTTCTGACCGACATGTTTGGCTCCACGCCTTCCAACGTGGCAATTCGCGTCGCCCGGGGTGCAAATGCCCGCGTGATCGCCGGCGCCAACCTGCCGATGCTGATCCGCGTGCTCAACTATCAACACCTCCCCCTGACCGAACTGGTCAACAAGGCCCTTTCGGGCGGCCATGACGGGATTCTCCTCTGCGATCAGGAGTGCAGCGATGCCGCAGCGCGTAGTCCCCATCGTTAATCGCCTGGGGATGCACGCGCGCGCCGCGGCCAAGTTCGTCAGCCTGGCCAGCAAGTTCGCCGCGGACGTCTCCGTCTCCCGCAACCAGCAGGAGGTGAATGGCAAGAGCATCATGGGCGTGATGATGCTGGCCGCCGCCCAGGGCAGCGAGATCACCATCGAGGCCGAAGGCAAGGATGCGCCGGAGGCGCTGGATGCACTCGCAGAGTTGGTTGCCGATCGTTTCGGCGAAGAGGCCTGAACCTCCGAGTCCCGCCCGCACCGGTCAACAACCACCATCCCCCTGCGGGGGCTATCCGGGCCACGCTCCCGGGTCGGAGGCCGCGTTACCCAGCCCGTCCAGGCCGACCTGCTCGAGCTTGCGCTCCGCCAGGCGCACAGCGGCCGTCAAAGCCTGCTCCGGGGGCTCCCCGGAGACCAGCGCGTGGATCAACCCGGCATTGAAGGTATCCCCTGCCCCCACGCTGTCGACCACCCGCAGTCCGGGCGTCGCTTCACAATGGTGGATCGCGCCCCGCACGGCCATCCAGGCCCCTTCGCCCCCGGCGGTCACGGTCAGGATGCGATCAGGAAAGCGCTCGGAAAGCTGCTGCAGCGCAGCCTCGGGAGTGCCCGCCACGCTCGCGGCCCAGTCGCGCGAGAGCATCAGGACATCGGCATAGTCCAGGCATGCGTCGAGCCCCGGCCGGGGCTTCTCCAGCTCCAGCGACACCGGCTGGTCAAAGATGCTCTCGCGCACCGCGCGCAGGATGGACGCAAGGGCCTCCGGGTTACGCCCCTCGAAGTGCAGCCAGTCATATTCCGGCCAGGGTACGCCCGCGAGATCCTCCACCCCGAGTTCGGGCAGGTCGCGATGATGGACGATGGTGCGACTGCCCGTCTCCCTGGAACGAAGAATATGGGAGGTCGGCGTCGCTCCGGGCCGGCGTACGCAGTGACGAATATCCAGTCCGCGCTCCTCCAGGGACTCGCTCAAGGCATCCCCGGCCGCACCCTCGGCGATGACCGCGGCCAGGCCCGGGCGGTGGCCGAACTGCGCCAGGATCGTTGCGGTGTTGGTCGCGTTGCCTCCGGGCTGGGTGGTGCTGGCGAGCGCCCGGACCTCGTCGTCCTCGGCCGGGAAGGCTGCAACATCGAGGGTGTGGTCGAGCGTGACAATGCCAGTCGCGAGGATACGTGCCATACGGGCTCCCGTGATGAAGGAGCGCCATTCTGGCGGGTCGCGCCCATTACGTCATCTCGCACATTCGTCATCCGCGGATGCTCCTGCGACAATACCCCCTCTGTCTCAGGAGGCCCCGACCGGTATGGCCACGTTCCCTTCTCCCGAATCCGCCGAAGCCGCCTTTTACGCGGCCTTTCAGGCAGGCGATGCACAAGGCATGCGCGAAATCTGGCACGACAGTGCCGAGTGTGTCTGCATCCACCCAGGGGGCGAGCGCCTGCAGGGAACGGACATCATCCTGGAAAGCTGGGACGACATCCTGCCGGGGATGCGCGGGGTGGTCGTACACCGGACCCAGGTGACCGCCATCCCGGGCGAAGACCTCGTCCTCCACGTATTGCGCGAAAACCTGTATGTCCAGGGTGAACGGCGCGGCGTCATGCTGGCGACCAATGGCTACCGCCACGATGGGGAAAGCTGGCGCATGGTGCTCCACCACGCCAGCCCGGACCCGGAACCCACGCCGGAATGGCCCACCGGGGGCGTGCACTGATGGCGACGGATGCCGATCGCTGCGTCGAGGCGTATTACGCCGCCTTTCGTGCCGCCGATATCGAACAGATGATGCGCCTGTGGGGCGAGCGTCCCGACATCGTCTGCATCCACCCGGGCAGCCCGCGCGCCCACCGGGGCGTGGCGGAGGTGATGGAGAGCTGGCTACTGGTCTTCGCGCGTGAACTGAATATCGGGATCGAACCGAAGATCGTGGGGCGCCACGAGACCGGGGAGATCATCAGCCTGGTCATCGAGGAGGCGATCACGCGACCGGGCGACGTCGCGCCCACCGGGACGATCCTGATCAGCCAGACCTGGCGCTGGCTGGACACGGGCTGGCGCCTGCTGTTTCACCATGCGTCGCACGGGCGCCGCTCACCGCCATCGCAGGACGGCATGTTTGTCCCCGATGGCGGCGGCAACACCCGCCACTGACGAGCAATGGGATCGACCACGAAGCGCGCGAAGGAAGAAGGTCCAAAGCGAAGGCACCACTGAGCACATCAGTCATGGGGAAGCGATTTAAGTGGCAAAAGGATCTTCGAACGCCGCGAATCCGGGCCGCCCCCTCAATAACCTGACGGTGCTCGCGATCCGGGTCCTCTACGGTTCAAGAAAACCTCATGACCACCGACACCGGGCGTTCGAAAAATTAGCGGGGCTCAGCTCCTCTCCCTGCCCGTTGACCCCATTAGAATCACGCATGGGGCCGCAACCAGCCACTGTGGATGACTCGCGCCCTTGCTTGGTGTCTTCGTGCGCTTAATGGTTACCAACTAGCCTTCGGAGCGCGGCTGGCAAAGATCCGGGCGCTGCACCTGCAGCGCCGCGCATACCCCCTTGACCGCATCGCGCACCCGCCGCCCCTTGCCCTCCAGCGTAAGGTCCGCGACCTCCTGATAGAGCGGATCGCGGACCGCGAACAACTCCTGAAGGCGGGCCTTCGGGTCCGCCGCCTCCGCGATCAGCGGGCGCTTGCGGTTGCGGCGAGTCCGCCGGAACTGCTCCTCTACCGGCACCCGCAGGTAGATCACGAACTGATCGCGCAGCTGTTCCCGGTTCTCCGGGCGTTCGACAATCCCCCCGCCGGTGGCAATCACCGCGCCCTCCTGTTGCAGGAGCGACTCCAGCATCGCCGTCTCGCGCTTGCGAAAACCACCCTCGCCCTCGAACTCGAAAATGGTCGGGATATCCACGCCGGTACGCCGCTGGATCTCCTGATCGGTATCGAAGAACGGCCGACGCAGCAGCCCCGCTAGGCCGCGCCCGATTGTGCTCTTGCCGGCCCCCATCGGGCCTACCAGTACGATGTTCTGCATGGGCGCCAAGGCTACTGGCTGGGCCCCCCAAAGAAAAGCCGGGGACAAGCCCCGGCTTTCGAGATCGAACCCATCGGGGGGCAATCCCCTACGCTACACCTTGCGCTCAGTCGAGTACGCGCGGCGTCACAAAGATCAACAATTCCGCTTTGGTATTCTCCGTGGAGCGATTGCGGAACAGGTTTCCGAGGAACGGAATATCCCCGAAGAACGGCACCTTCTCGAGGTTGGTGCGGCTGTCGATCTCGTACACACCGCCCAGGACCACGGTCTCGCCGTTGCCCACGAAGACCTGGGTCTCCACCTCGCGCTTGTTGATCCCCGGCACCCCAAGGATCACACGCTGGCTGGGCTCGTCCTTTGTCACCTTGATGTCGAGGATCACGTTGCCGTTCGGCGTGATCTGCGGCGTCACTTCCGTCGACAGTACGGCCTCGATGAACTGGGTCGAAGTCGCGCCGGATGCAGTGGCTTCCTGGAACGGGATCTCTTCACCCTGCTTGATCGTCGCCGTCTGGCCATTGGCGGTGATCACACGCGGGCTGGAGATGATCTCGCCGCGACCTTCCACCTGCAGCGCGGACAGTTCCAGGTCGAGCAACACGCCACTGCGCAGGATGCTCAGCCCTGCCTGCCCGGCATTGCCACCGGCCGGCAGCGAGCTGTTCAGCCGATCGCCAATGGCAAGGCCACCCATATCTCCGGGGCTGGTACCCAGTGCACTGTCGGAGCCCTCCAGCGATCCGGACAGGCCCGCTGAGGTACGTCGATCGCTCCCCCGGGTCGCACTAATGCCAAAACGCGCACCCAGCTCACGGTTGAAGGTATCTTCAGCGATCACAATGCGGGTCTCGATCAGGACCTGCTGCACCGGGACATCCAGTGTGGAGACCAGGCGACGGACGTCCTCGATCCGGCTCTGGGTATCCTGCACCAGGAGGGTGTTGGTGCGCGTGTCGATGGTGATGCTGCCACGCTCCGAGAGGAATTCGCCTCCATCACCGCCCCGAATCAGGGACGCGATCTGCTCGGCCTGGGCGAAATTGATCTGCACGAACTCCGTGCGCAGGGGCTCCAGCTCCTGGCGGTCACGCTCGGCTTCCATCTCCAGGCGTTCACGCGCCGCGATCTCCTCGCTGGGGGCGACGTACAGGACATTGCCGTCCATTCGCTTGTCGAGCCCGCGGGCACGCAGGATGATATCCAGCGCCTGGTCCCAGGGGACGTTGTTCAGGCGCAGGGTGATGTTGCCACCCACCGTGTCACTCACCACGATGTTCAGATCGGTGAAATCCGCCAGCAACTGCAGAACGGAGCGCACCTCGATGTCCTGGAAATTCAGGGACAGGCGCTCGCCGGCGTACTCCTCTTCCTCCCGTGCGCGCGCCTGGCGTTCGGCCTCGGAAATCGGGGCGACCTCGAGGACGAACTGGCGATCACTCTGGTAGGAAATGATCTCGTACTCGCCGCGCGCCTCGATCTCCATGCGTACACGATTGCGTTCGGCGACGGTGTCGATGGTATGCACCGGGGTGGCGAAATCGACCACGTCGAGGCGACGTTCCAGCGACTCGTCGACCATCGCGCGCGGGAAGGTCATCTCGATGCGGCCGGCCTGCTCGCGAACGTTAATCTCGGCACCAGAGCGGGAGAGATCCACCTCGACGCGACCTTCGCCCTCGCTGCCCCGCCGGAAATCGATACCCGTGATCTCCATGGGACGGGCGCTGCGGGTCGTGGCGGCGGGTTCACCCGCACGATCCACGACCTGCTGGGTGCGTGCATCCGCCTCGGAAACCCCGCGGCCCAGCGTAAGGATGAGATTATTGCCCTCGACTCGAGTCTGGTACTCGGAGGCCTGAGTCAGGTTCAGCACCACGCGGGTGCGGTTGCCCGCCTCGACCGTGCTCGCCCGCAGCACCGGGCCCACATTCAGGTCCGTCTCGCGCCGCGGCAATGCATTGCCGACATTGGGCAGATCCAACGCGATGCGCGGCGGTGAATCAATCGCAAAGGCGCGAATATCGGAGGGCGGCGTCTCCGAGAAGCGCAGGTTCACCTGCACCCGGTCACCGCTCAGACTGCCGGCCCGGATCTCTTCCAGTTCGGTGGCAGCCACCCCCTGGGACACCATGAACAGCAGGCCCGCAACGACCGTGCCTGCGAAAGCGCGCATGGAAGAACCCATGTTGAATCCCCTGTTGGTTGTGCCGACCTTGCGGCGAATGCTCGTCATCATTTTCTTCCCCCCCAACCGCTAGTCGGTCAGCGCCACCGAGTTTTCACGTTCCACATGACCGCCGAAGGCATCCGGCACGATCTCGACCAGCCGGATCTGGGTCGGCGTGATCTCGATGATCTCCCCGTGGTTCTGGCCCATATAGTTGCCCGCAGTGACGCGCTGAACCCCTCGATCCGGGGTCCGGACCAGGGCGTAGCGCACACCATGCTGCTCCAGCGACCCGACCATCCGCAGCGAATCCAGCGGAAAGCCCTCGAGGAACTCGCGCGGGCGGTCAGGATCAATCTCGGCGTCTCCTGGCTGCCCCTCGGCCGCGGCGAGCTCCGGCTGGGCGATCACCGACGAGTCGAAAGGCGACCGGGTATGCCCCGGATAGAGATAGGGCTCGTGCGGCTCCAGGGTGGGGATCGGCTCGATCCCGCTCCCCGGGCGCTCCTTGACCTCGGCGATGTACTGCTCGAGATCACGGTTGTCCTGAGTACAGCCCGACAGCAGGATCCCGCCCGTCAGGACCATGGCCAGTCCCGGCCATACCGATCGCATGGAAGAATGCCTCATCAGTTCTCCTCCAGGTAGCGATAGGTGCGGGCGACCGCATCCATCAGCAGGTCGTTGTCGGAAGCGCCCGGACGGATATGCATGTTGTGCATGGTGACCACGCGCGGCAGGGCCGAGACACCGCTGACGAACTCCGCGAGATCCTCGTAATCGCCCCGGACGCGCAGACGGATCGGGACCTCGGCGTAGAAGTCGCGGCGGTTCTCGCCGCGCGGCTCGAACAGCTCGATCTCGAGACCCGCCTGCAACCCTGTCTGCGAGACATCGACCAGCAGGCTGGGGATCTCGGCGCTGCTGGGCAACAACTCGAGCAGCGAGGCGAACATGCGCTCCATCTCCTCCAGCTGGTCCTCATAGGCCTGGAGGTTGGCAGCCCGCTGCTGCTTGTCCTCGAACTCGTCGCGCAGCTGCAGTTCGCGGCTCTCCGCGCGCTCCAGCTCTGTCCGCTGATCGCCGATGAAGAGGTAATAGGACAGGCCGAGGATGGCCAGGACAATCACGACCAGGATCAGGCCCTTCACGCCCCAGGAGGCTTCCCCGATGTTGTTGAAGTCGACCTGCTTGAGTTCATTGAGATCCATCAGGAATCCCCCTCTTCGGCATCCGGCCGGGTCTGCGTGGCATCCAGACGGAAGTCACGCACCTGGAGGCGACCCTCCTCGCGGGTCTCGATAATCTGCAGGTTGGAGCTACCCAGCCAGGGCGACCCATCGATCCGGCGCATCAGCGCGGAGATCCGGGTGTTGGACTCGGAGCGCCCGACCAGGCGCACATTCTCGCCTTCCTGGCGGACCTCGCTGAGGTAGGTACCATCGGGCAGGGTCTCGACCAGCTGATCGAAGAGATGCACGGCCTCGGGCCGCTGCGCCTGCAGGGTCTGGATGACTTCCATTCGGGCGATAAGGGCCTCGCGCTGTTCGTCGAGATCGCGAATCCGGGCGATCTGACGATCCAGTTCGCGGATCTCGCTTTCCAGCATCTGGTTGCGCGACTGCTGGTGGTCGATCAACGCGCCGATAAAACTGTAGCCAACGAAGGCAAGCAGGACGCCGACCACCGCGGCGCCACCAACCGCGGCGAAGAACTGCTTGCGCCGCTGTTCGCGTGCCTTCTCGCGCCAGGGAAGGAGGTTGATATAAATCATGACGCATACCCCCGCACGGCCAGGCCACAGGCCGTCATCAGCGCCGGGGCATCATTGGCAAAACGTTCCTGGTTGACCCTTTTGGCCAACGCCATCCCGCGGAACGGGTTCGCGATCGATACCGGCGTGCCGGCGGCCTCCTCGAGCAGTTCGTCCACGCCCGGGATGGCCGCACAGCCGCCCCCCAGGAGGATGTGATCGATGGTGTCCTGCGGGCGGGTCACGTAGAAGTACTGCAGAAGCCGCTGGATCTGGTCGACCATGGTCTGCTTGAAGGGCTCGAGGATGGAGCTTGCGTAGTCGGTCGGCAGGTCGCCACTCATCTTGGCGGAGCCGGCCTCCTGATAGTTCATGCTGTAGCGCCGCATGATCTCCTCGGTGAGCATGCGGCCGCCGAAATTCTGCTCGCGAGTGTACACCACGCCCTCGTCCTGACTGACGACATACACGGCGGTCACCGAAGAGCCGACATCCACGACCGCCACGATCGGCTTGCTCTCGCGGTCGGGGACCTGCTCCATCAGGCGCTCGGCGGTATGCTCGATCGCGTATGCCTCGACGTCGATCAGCTCGGGGGTCAACTTGGCGGCCTCGGCAATGGCCACGCGCGAGTCCACGTTCTCGCGGCGCGAAGCGACCACCAGGACATCGACCATCTCGGGGTTCTTCTCGTTCTTGCCGAGGACCTGGAAATCCAGGTTGACCTCTTCAAGCGTGTAGGGGATGTACTGATCCGCCTCCACGAAGACCTGGCCCTCGAGCTCCGCATCGCCCAGCGCGGCCGACATCTGGATGGTCTTGGTGATCACGGCGGAGGACGGCACAGCCATCGCGCAGTGCTTGAGGCGAGTGCCGGAGCGCTTGACCGCCCGGGCGAGGGCATTACCCACGGCCTCGGTGTCCTGACAGACCTTGTCGACCATCACCCCATCGGGCAGCGGTTCGACCGCGAAGGCCTCGACCCGAAAGCCCTTACCCTGTCGCGTCAGCTCCAGCACCTTGACGGCTGCCGAGCTGATATCCACGCCCAGGACCCCTTGTTTGGATTTTCCGAGACTCAGCACACATCCCCCTGTATACCCCGACGAAAGTAACTGGTAGCGTTACAATCACGTATGCTAGCTGGTTCACAATATACACCGCGACTTCAGGGTTGCAAGTCGCTTTGAAAGCGACTTCTCATCTTGGCCTCACTTTTTTTGCTGTCATGAATCCGCTCCTTAAGATTATTACGGCGCTGCTGGCCCTGATGCTGGCAGCCGGAATCGGCCTGTCCATCGCGGCGGCCGCTCTCTATGTTTACTACGCGCCGAGCCTCCCGGAGGCCGACGCCGTGCGCGATGTGCGTCTGCAGACTCCACTGCAGGTCCGCAGTGCGGATGGCCGCCTTATGGGTGAGTTCGCGGAAGAACGACGCATTCCCGTGCCGATTGACGCGATCCCGCAGCAAGTCCGCGATGCCTTTATTGCGGCGGAAGACGAGCGCTTCTATGACCATCCGGGTGTGGATGTCATGGGTCTTGCCCGCGCCGGACTGAATGTGATCTCCACCGGCGGCGAGCGCAGCCAGGGCGGCAGCACCATCACCATGCAGCTCGCGCGCAATATCTTCCTGACGCGCGAGCGGACCTACGAACGCAAGCTGCGCGAGATCTTCCTGGCCATCCGCCTGGAACAGGAACTCGAGAAGGACGAGATCCTCGAGCTATATTTGAACAAGATCTATCTGGGACAGCGCGCCTACGGGATCGAGGCCGCCTCGCGGGTATATTTCGGCCGCTCGCTGGATGCGCTGGAACTGGACGAGATCGCCACGCTCGCCGCCCTGCCCAAGGCGCCATCGACCACCAACCCGGTAAGTAACCCGCAACGGGCCGAGATCCGCCGTAACTACGTACTGCGGCGGATGCTGGAGACCGGGGTGATCGACGAGGATGCCTATGCCTCCGCCATCGAGCGCCCGGTGCTGTCGGAACGCCACACCACAGCCACCGAGATTGATGCCCACTGGGTCGCCGAAATGGCGCGCCAGATGGTGGTGAACCTGTGGGGTGACGACGCCTACCGTCGCGGCCTGCAGGTGCACACGACGATCGACTCCCGCCAGCAGGAAGCGGCCAACCAGGCGCTGCGCGAAGGATTGCTGGAATATGACGAGCGTCACGGTTTTCGGGGTCCCGAAATGCGGCTTCCCGACAATACCCTGGAGGACGCCGAGGCACGCGAGCGCGCGCTGATGGCCATTGGGGTGCACGGAAGGCTGCTGTTCCCGGCCGTCGTCCTGGGGCAGGGCGAAGCCGGGGTACTGCGCGTCGACGGCGGCCGCATTGGCGAACTGGAAGTCCTGCGGGAAGACCGCGAATGGGCCGGATCTCCGGCGCTCGAACGCGGCGACGTGATCCGTATACGTCCCTATACCGACGGCCGCTGGCGCCTGGCGCAAAAGCCGGAAGTCACCGGCGCCGTGATCGCCCAGGCCCCTCAGGACGGCGCCATCCTGGCACTGGCCGGCGGGTTCGACTTCTTTGAAAACCGCTACGACCGCACGACCCAGGCACAACGCCAGCCCGGATCCGCGTTCAAGCCGCTGGTCTATGCCCTGGCCCTGCGCGAGGGCCACCGGCCCGAAGGGACCGTGATCGACGCGCCGATGGTCTTCAACGACCCCGCCCTGGGGGCCGAATGGCGCCCGCAGAACTACTCGCGGCGCTTCCACGGCGAGACCACCCTGCGCGAGGCACTCGCGAATTCCCGCAACCTGGCCTCCATTCGCCTACTCGACCGCCTGGGCACCGGAAACGTGCACCAGGAACTGACGCGCTTCGGTCTGGACCTCGAAAGGCAGCCGAACAACCTGTCCATGGTCCTGGGTACCGGCTCCCTCACCCCGCTGCAGCTGAACAATGCCTATGGCGTGTTCGCCAGCGGCGGCCGCCTGAACAGCCCCTGGATCATCGCGCGCATCGAGACGGCGGATGGCGAGACCCTGTACGAGGCACCGACCGAACGAGCGTGCCCCGCACCCTGCACAAACCCGAAGGGCCAGGATCTGCCGCTGGTCGCCAGCAGTGGCCCGCTGCAGTACACCGATCCGGTACCGGTCCTGGATCCCGGTGTCGCCTGGCAGATGAGCGACATGCTGCGCAGCGTCATCACATCCGGCACCGGCCGGCGGGCCATGGAACTGGGCCGGTCCGACCTGGCCGGCAAGACCGGCACCACCAATGACTACCGCGATGCCTGGTTCGCCGGGTTCAACGCGGAGCTGGTCGCAACGGCCTGGATCGGCTTCGACGACAACCGCGAGCTGGGCCGACGCGAAAGCGGCGGTCGCGCGGCCCTGCCAATCTGGACCCGATTCATGGGCAGCGTGCTGGCCGACCAGCCGGAACGGCCGGTGGAGCGCCCCAACGACCTGGTGCGAGTCGCCATCCTGCCGAACGGCCAGCGGGCCCCCAGCGACGACGCCCCGGGTGCGCGCAACCAGTGGCTGCTACCCCACCAGGTCCCGGAACGCGGACACGTCATTCCGGGGAACGGCGAGAACGGCAGCAGCGGAAACCAGCAACCCGAACTGGTCTTTTAAATGGCCAGCCCCTCGCGCGCGCGCCAGGAGCTGGCCCAGGAAGCCGCTCGCATCATGCTCGACGACGGCATCCGGGACTTCGGCCTGGCCAAGCGGAAAGCCGCGGAACACCTGGGCGTGGACGCCCGACACGACATGCCCGGCAACCTGGAGATCCAGGACGCCGCCATCGAACGCAGCCGGCTGTTTGCCAGCCCCGCCAGCCGCGCCGCCTACCGCGGCCGCCTGGAAGCGGCGCTGGTCGTGATGGAACGCCTGGGGCACCTGGAACCGCGGCTGGTCGGCCCGCTCCTGCAAGGGCTAGTGGAATCGCAACCGCTGATCAATCTGCATGCCTTCGCCGAGACAGTGGAAGAGGTCATCCTGGAGATGGGGGATCGGGGGATTCACTGCGAGACCGGCGAGCGCCGTTACCGCAGCCGGCAGGGGCGCGAACAGCGCATCCCCTTCCTCGCCTTCCGCGGACCGGACGACACCGATGTTGAGCTCACGGTCTTCCCGCTGGACGGCCTGCGCCAGGCGCCACCGTCGCCGGTGGACGGGCGCCCGATGCAACGCGCAGCCCGCGCGGACGTGGAGAGGATGCTGGCGGAGGCCGGCGCCGAAGAGGCGGCGGCCACGGCGGAATAATAACCGGGCCGTGCGCTCGCGCCGGGCGGACTAGCGTCGGTAGTTGGTGACGGTGTCCACCATCGCGGCGACCCGCTCCGGATCGATCCCCGGATGAATGCCGTGGCCAAGATTGAAGACATGACCCGTGTCGCGGTCGAAACCATCCAGCACCCGCCGGGTCTCTTCGCGGACTACCGCCTCGGGTGCGTAGAGCACCGACGGATCGAGGTTGCCCTGCAGCGCAACGCGATCGCCGACCCGCCGGCTGGCCTCGGCGATCTCGATGGTCCAGTCCAGCCCCAGGGCATCCGCCCCGGTATCCGCCATCATTTCCAGCCAGGCCCCGCCACCCTTGGTGAACAGCGTCACCGGGACGCGGCGGCCATCGTTTTCACGGATCAGCCCGTCGACGATGCGCTGCATGTAGGCCAGCGAGAACTCGCGATAGGCCCGCGGAGTAAGCGAACCACCCCAGGTGTCGAAGATCATCACCGACTGGGCGCCGGCGCGGATCTGCGCGTTCAGATAATCGGTCACCGCAGTGGCGACCTTTTGCAGCAGGGCGTGCATCGCCTGCGGCTCGCCGTACATCAGACGCTTGGTCTCGGCGAAGTCGCGCGAGCCCTGGCCCTCGACCATGTAGGTCGCCAGGGTCCATGGGCTGCCGGCAAAACCAATCAGCGGGACCTGGCCGTCCAACTCGCGGCGGATCAGGCGCACCGCGTCCATCACGTAGCGTAGCTCCTGCTCCGGGTCCGGCACCGGCAGGTTCTCGATCGCCTCCAGCGTACGCACCGGCTCGCGGAAACGTGGGCCCTCGCCCGTCTCGAAATACAGACCCAGCCCCATCGCGTCGGGGATGGTGAGGATGTCGGAGAACAGGATCGCCGCATCGAGAGGAAATCGGCGCAGTGGCTGCATGGTGACTTCGCAGGCCAGCTCCGGGTTCTGGCACAGGCTCATGAAGCTGCCGGCCTGGGCGCGGGTCTCGCGATACTCCGGCAGGTAGCGCCCGGCCTGGCGCATGATCCAGATCGGCGGACGCTCCACCGGTTCGCGCAGCTGGGCTCGCAGCAGGAGGTCGTTCTTCAGGTTCTGGGACATCGAAAGGCTCAAACGCCGAGGTATTCAAGGATGCCTTCGGCGGCCTCGCGGCCCTCGAAGACGGCGGTGACCACCAGATCGGAGCCGCGCACCATGTCGCCGCCCGCAAAGACCTTCGGGTTGCCGGTCTGGAAGGCATGCTCGCCCGCGGTCTGCACGCGGCCGCCCTCGTCGATGCCGATCTTGTAGTCGGCAAACCAGTCGGAGGGAGACGGACGGAAGCCAAAGGCGATCAGCACCCGGTCGGCCGGGATTACGTGTTCGGAGCCGGGGACCGGCTCGGGACGGCGGCGGCCCCGTTCGTCCGGGGCGCCCATCTGGGTACGCACGACCTTCACGCCCTCGACCTTGCCGTCGCCGACGATCTCCACCGGCTGCACGTTGAACTCGAAATGCACGCCCTCTTCGCGCGCATGCACCACTTCCTTGCGCGAACCGGGCATGTTGTCTTCGTCGCGGCGGTAGGCGCAGGTCACCGATGCCGCGCCCTGGCGGATCGAGGTGCGGTTGCAGTCCATCGCGGTGTCGCCGCCACCCAGCACGACCACCCGCTGGTCGGCCATGTCGATGAACTCGTGGCCTTCTTCCTGCGGCCAGTTCATCACCTGGCGGATATTGGAGATCAGGAACGGCAGGGCGGGATAAACGCCCGGCAGGTCCTCACCGGGGAAGCCGCCCTGCATCGCGGTGTAGGTGCCCATGCCGAGGAACACGGCGTCGTATTCCTCCAGCAGCGCATCCATCGCGATGTCGCGGCCGATCTCGATATTCAGACGGAATTCGACGCCCATGCCCTCGAGGATCTCGCGGCGAGTGCGGATCACGTGCTTTTCCAGCTTGAACGGCGGGATGCCGAAGGTCAGCAGGCCGCCGATCTCCGGATAGCGGTCATACACCACCGCCTGCACGCCATTGCGCGCCAGGATGTCCGCGCAGCCCAATCCCGCGGGCCCGGCGCCGATCACCGCGACACGCTTGCCGGTCGGGGTGACATCCGACAGATCCGGGCGCCAGCCGGCCTTCAGGGCCTCGTCGGTGATGTACTTCTCGACCGAGCCGATGGTGACCGCGCCGAAGCCGTCGTTCAGGGTGCAGGCCCCCTCGCACAGACGATCCTGCGGGCATACGCGGCCACAGACTTCGGGCAACGAGTTGGTCTTGTGCGAAAGCTCGGCGGCCGCGAACAGATTGCCTTCCTCCACCAGCTTCAACCAATTGGGGATGAAGTTGTGGACCGGGCACTTCCATTCGCAATAGGGATTGCCACAGGCCAGGCAACGGCCGGCCTGCTGACCGGCCGTGGCGGGATCGAACTGACCAATGATCTCGCCGAATTCGTGGATCCGGATCTCGGCGGGAGTCTTCTGGGGGTCCTGGCGCGGGAGGTCCAGGAACTGCATCGGATTGGAAGCCATGGAACACTCGCTCCGACGAAATCGGGATAGGGGCCGCGATGGGCCCGGGGAGTTCGGCCGGGATCCGGCCCGTAGTCAGCCCTGCAGGGCGGCGCGGACCTTCTGGCTCACCTGGCCCATGTCCGCACGCCCGAAGACCCGGGGTTTCAGCACCCCCATGACGCGGCCCATGTCACCCGGGGCACTGGCTCCGGTCTCGGCAATCGCCTCGCTCACCAACTGGTCCAGCGCGGCGGCGTCCAGCGGCTCGGGCATGTATTCCTCGATGATGACGACCTCGGCGGCCTCGCGCTCGGCGAGGTCTTCGCGACCGCCCTTCTGATACTGATCGATGGAATCACGCCGCTGCTTGAGCATGCGATTGAGGATCGCCAGCACGGTGTCGTCGTCGGCCTCGCGCCGCTCGTCCACCTCGAACTGCGATACCTCGGCCTGAATCATGCGCAATGCAGCCAGGCGGTCCTTGGCCCGGGCCCGCATGGCCTGCTTGACGTCATCCTGCAACCGGGCCTTGAGCGACATCTTTGGGTCCTCGGGTCCGGGCAGCCACCCGGACGGGGTTCAGTACAAACGCACCCGACGAGTCATGTCGCGGGAATTCTTCTTCAGCTGACGCTTCACCGCGGCAGCGGCCTTGCGCTTGCGCTCGGTGGTCGGCTTCTCGTAGTACTCACGGCGGCGGACTTCCGCGACCACGCCGGCTTTCTCGCAGGTGCGCTTGAAACGGCGCAGGGCGACCTCGAAGGGCTCGTTCTCACGAATTCGTACGTGCGGCATACAATCTCCGAAACGGATGCAGGATCATCTCGATCAAAAATAACAAAACCGGCCGCCAAACACTCCGGGCGACCATGCAGAACTCCCTATGGTAATCCAACCGGCGCCAATTGCAAAAGTCCGTGAAGCGATCCGCACCATGCGGAATGCCCGGCTTACGCCGCCGTCGGCCCGCACGCTATGATGACGGGCATGGAAAGTCTCAACGTAGAACTGGGCGAACGCGGCTACCCGATCCACATCGGGCCGGGCATGCTGGGCGAACCGGAGCGGCTCCGGCCGGCGCTGCACGGCCGGCGCGTCGCCGTGGTGACCAACACCACGGTCGGGCCGCTGTATGGCGACGCCCTGCGCCGGAACCTCGCCGCCTGCGACATCAGCAGCGACCCGCTATGGATCGAACTGCCCGACGGCGAACAGCACAAGACCCTCGCGACGGTAGAGACCATCCTGACCCGGCTGCTGGAGGCGCGCCTGGATCGCGGCAGCCGCATCGTCGCCCTGGGCGGCGGGGTGGTCGGGGATATCGCCGGGTTTGCCGCCGCGATCTACCAGCGCGGTATCGACTTCGTTCAGGTCCCAACCACCCTGCTCGCCCAGGTCGACTCCTCGGTTGGCGGCAAGACCGGTGTCAATCACCCGCTGGGCAAGAACATGATCGGCGCCTTCCATCAACCACGCGCCGTCGTCATCGACACCGACACGCTGAAGACCCTGCCCCAGCGCGAGCTACAGGCGGGCCTGGCCGAGGTGATCAAGTACGGCCTGATCCGCGACGCCGAGTTCTTCGCCTGGCTGGAGGAACACATCGACGCCCTGCGCGCACTGGAACCCGAGCCACTGGCCTTCGCGATCCGTCGCTCCTGCGCCTGCAAGGCCGAGATCGTCGCCGCCGACGAGCGCGAGGGCGGCATTCGCGCCCTGCTCAACCTGGGCCACACCTTCGGCCACGCGATCGAGGCCGGCATGGGCTACGGCGCCTGGCTGCATGGCGAGGCCGTGGGCACCGGGATGGCCATGGCCGCACGCATGTCCGAACGCATGGGCTGGCTGGATACCGCTGGTCGTGAACGCGCCGAGGCCCTGATCCAGCGCGCCGGCCTGGCCCTGGAACCGCCGGGGGCGGTGACCCCGGACCGCTTCCGCGAGCTGATGGCGATCGACAAGAAGGTGGCCAGCGGCCGCCTGCGCCTGGTACTGCTGCGCGGCATTGGCGAAGCCGTCCTCACCGACGCGTTCGATCAGGACGCCCTGGACAACACCCTGCACGAGCATGCCCGTGTCGCCTGAAACCATGGCCACCCCCAGCGCGGCCGCACCGGGCCTGGCGCCCTACGCCTGCGACCCCGCACGTTCGCGCGGCCGCGCCCAGGCCGAGGCCGCGCCGCGTCACCGCAGCGATTTCCAGCGCGACCGCGACCGCATCGTGCATTCCAGCGCCTTTCGCCGGCTGGAGTACAAGACCCAGGTCTTCATCAGCCACGAGGGCGACCTGTTCCGCAACCGCCTGACCCACTCGCTGGAGGTCGCGCAGATCGGGCGCTCCATCGCGCGCGCCCTGCAGCTGAACGAGGACCTGACCGAGGCCGTCGCGCTGGCGCACGATCTCGGCCACACCCCCTTCGGGCATGCCGGACAGCACGCGCTGAATGCCTGCATGCGCGAGCATGGCGGCTTCGAGCACAATCTGCAGTCGCTGCGCATCGTCGACCTGCTGGAGCGCCACTACGCCGACTTCGACGGCCTCAACCTCACCTACGAGACCCGCGAGGGCATCCTCAAGCACTGCGCACCCGAGAAGGCGCGCCAACTGGGCGAGATCGGGGTGCGCTTCCTGCAGAAGGAACAGCCGAGCCTCGAGGCCCAGCTCGCGAACGTCGCCGACGAGATCGCCTACAACAATCACGACGTCGATGACGGCCTGCGCTCCGGGCTGCTCACCATGGACCGCCTCGCCGAGGTCACCCTGTTCCGCGACTGCCGCGAGACGGTCCAGGCCCGGTACCCGAACCTGGACCCCCGTCGCATCCAGCACGAGACCGTCCGGCGCATGATCGACGCCCTGGTCGGCGACCTGATCGAGACCAGCAAGGCCGCGATCGACCACCAGCGCCCGCAAACCCCCGACGACGTGCGCCGCGCCGGCGAGTCACTGATCCGCTTCAGCCCGCAGATGGCGGAACAGGCGCGCGAGCTCAAGGGCTTCCTGCGCGAAAACCTCTACCATCACCACCAGGTCCACGGGGTAATGCACAAGGCCCGCCAGCTGATCCACGATCTGTTTGCCGCGTTCGAGTCGGAGCCACGCCTGATGCCCGAGCACTACCAGCGGCATGCCGACGAGATGGCCACCCACGACGCGCACGGGCCGCAACGCGCCATCGCCGACTACATCGCCGGCATGACCGACCGCCACGCCATCCGCGAACACCACCGCCTGTTCGACCTGGGCACGCTGACCTGAAAAGGAATTCGATGGCGCTTTCCGAACAATGCCTGGAACACCTCGGCCTGCACGCGCCGCCGTTTGACGACGCGCCCGACGAGACCTTCATCTACAGCGACCCGCTGCTAGATGGCCTGCTCGAGTCCGCGCGGGCTGCCCTGAACGGCCCCGGCGCAGTCGTGCTGATGACCGGCGAGAACGGTTCCGGCCGCAGCCTCCAGCTGATGCGGCTGCTGGCGATGCTGCCCGACCCGTTCGAACTGATCGCCTTCCGTGCGCGCATCAACACCCAGTTCGAGTCGGTGGACAACACCATCCGCAATTACCTGCGCTCGCAGAACGCGGACGATCCCGACCGCCCACTGACCGAACTCCTCGGCGACCGCGTCGCCGAAGGCGTCGACCCGGTTATCGCGATGGATGACGCGCACCTGGTCGGCACCGACATCGTCAACAACCTGATGCGCATGCGCAGCGAGATCCTTGCCAGGCAGGGCCGCGCCCCGCGCATCATCCTGGTCGGTTCCAGTGGGCTACTGCGCCGCCGCCTTTACCTGCCCGACCCCTCCGACGAGGATCAGGTCACTCGCGTCAGCCTGCGCGCGTTCAACCTGGAGCAGACCGCGGCCTACCTGCGCCACCGCCTGCAGGCCGCCGGCCTGGCCGACCCCGATCGCCTGCTGGATGCAGACGCCATCCATCATCTGCAGACCACCAGTCAGGGCCTGCCCGGCAACCTCAACCGCGAAGCCAACAGCCTCCTCGAACGCCAGTGCCGCAGCGAGCGCCGGACCGTCGCCGCAGCCACAGCCGCCGGCAGCACTGCCCCGGGGGTGGCCGCGGGCGAGGCGGCCGAGACAGACACCGACATCGAACCGCAAGACGGGGAGCCCGCGATCACCCCCTCCACCCGCGAGGCCGAGCCGGCGAGCGAAACGCCCCCGGAGACGACGATCCGCGCCAGCCGCGACCCGGACGACGACCGCTTCACCCCGGCGGCCGAGGCTCTTGCCGCGTCCACTCCGCGACCCGACCCGCCGCGCGAGACAGCTCCCGAGGCGCCGCCGGGCGAGCCGGCCGAGCCGGGCGGCATCGACGCCGATCACCGCATCCCGGAGCCGCCGGCGGCGGAGAACGTCGCCTTCTGGAACCAGCGCTGGTTCGTCCCGGCGGTAGCCATCACCGTGGCCCTGGGCATCGCCGCCCCGGTCGCCTGGCAACTGCTGGAGACGGAATCCGCGCCGACCGATAGCGAGATCATCGAACTACCCCTGCCCGAGCCGCGCATCACCGAGGCCGAGCCGGAACCCGCGCCCGAGGGGCCGGCAGCCACCACCGACGACGAGGTCGTCGTGGCCGACCCCCTGGACCTGCCCCCTCCGGCCGAAGCCGAACCGACCGAGCGGGAGACCGCCCCCCAGGACCCGGCCGCGGACGAGCCCGAACCCGAGACGGCGGCGGAACCCGCGGAGACGGCGCCCGCATCCGAACCGCCGGCCGAGCCAGAAACCACTCCGGAGCCGGAGCCTGAACCGGCACCCGAGCCCACGCCCGAGCCGGAACCCGCCACCGAAGAGCCGGCCGCTGAGGATGCCGACGCCGAGCGCCTGCGCAACGACCGCGCCTGGCTGAACGACCAGGACGGAGGCGCCACGACCATCCAGCTGCTGGCCGCGCCGAACATGGGGGCCGCACGGGCCTATGCCGATCAGCACGACCTGGGCGGAATCCGCTATATCCCGACGCGCGTCAACAACCGCGAATTCGTGGTCATCCTGGCCGGGGTCTTCCCCGACCGGGCCGCCGCCCAGCGCGCCGCGGAGGACCTGCCCGCCGCCGTGCGCCGCGACGAACCCTGGATCCGCTCCATCGGCTCGGTCCAGAACGCCGTGCGCGACTGATCCCCACGCTGCTTGGTCACCACGACTTAACCTGCGTCGATGTCGTGCCTTCTTGACCGGCCCCGGTTTGCCGGGAGAATGACGGTTCGGCTATATTCCTGCGCCTTTTTCCGTGTTCTTTTTCCAGGGACGGCCCTGACCAACGTACCGCGCCCGCGTACGGCCCCGCGCGCTGCGACCGGAGTTGACCAATGCGACAGAACCAACTGAACGGCACCCTCTACCGCCCCGAATTCGAGCGCGACAACTGCGGCTTCGGCCTCATTGCGCACATGGACGGCGTAGCCAGCCACTGGGTGGTCGACACCGCGATCAAGGCCCTGGAACGCATGACCCACCGCGGCGCGATCGCCGCCGACGGCAAGACCGGTGACGGCTGCGGGCTCTTGATGAAGACCCCCGAGGCCTTCCTGCGCACCCTCGCCTCCGAGTCGAAGATTGAACTGGCCGAGCGCTTCGCCGCCGGCATCGTGTTCATCAACCCGGCAAAGATCGCCGAAACCCGCGCCGCCGTGGAGAGCGCCATCGAGCGCGGCCCGCTCCGTCTTGCCGGCTGGCGCGAAGTGCCGGTCAATCCGGAAGAGGCCTGCGGCGCCGAGGCAATGAAGAGCCAGCCGCACATCCTGCAGGTGTTCATCAATGCCCCGGCGGAGATGGACGCGGCCGACTTCGAGCGCGCGCTGTTCGTGGTGCGCCGCCGCGCCGAGATCGCGATGGGCGACGACCCGGTGTTCTACGTGCCCAGCCTGTCGGCGCACGTGCTCTCCTACAAGGGCCTGGTGATGCCGGCCAACCTGCCGGTGTTCTACCCGGACCTGAAGCGCCCGGAACTGGAGACCGCGATCTGCGTGTTCCACCAGCGTTTCTCCACCAACACCTTCCCGCAGTGGGGCCTGGCGCAGCCGTTCCGCTTCCTCGCCCACAACGGCGAGATCAACACGGTGCAGGGCAACCGCAACTGGGCGGTCGCGCGCCAGCACAAGTTCGCCACCGAGAAGTTGCCGGAGCTGGCCGAGCTGGAACCGCTGGTGAACCTGGAGGGCTCCGACTCGCAGAGTCTGGACAACATGCTGGAGGTCCTGCTGGCCGGCGGCATGGACCTGTTCCGCGCGATGCGCCTGCTGGTCCCGCCGGCGTGGCAGAACGTCGCGCACATGGACTCCGACCTGCGTGCGTTCTACGAATACAACTCCATGCACATGGAACCCTGGGACGGCCCGGCCGGCATCGTGCTGACCGACGGCCGCTACGCCGCCTGCACCCTGGACCGCAACGGCCTGCGCCCGGCGCGCTACGTGATCACCAAGGATCGCCACATCACCCTGGCCTCGGAGATCGGCGTGTATGACTACGCCCCCGAGGACGTAGTCGCCAAGGGGCGCCTGAAGCCCGGCCAGATGCTCGCCGTGGACACCGAGTCCGGCGAGCTGCTGCAGCCCGAGGACGTCGACCGCATCAACCGCACCCGCCAGCCCTACCGCCAGTGGCTGCGCGCGCACGTGAAGCACCTGAAGAGCCAGCTGGACGACAACCAGCTGTTCTCCGGCGAACCGATGCCGCCCGAGCGCCTGGAGACCTACGAGAAGCTGTTCGACGTGACCTTCGAGGAACGCGACCAGATCCTGCGCGTGCTGGCCGAGGCCGGGCAGGAGGCCGTGGGCTCCATGGGCGACGACACCCCGTTCGCAGTGCTCTCCAGCCACACCCGTTCGCTGTTCGACTACTTCCGCCAGCAGTTCGCCCAGGTGACCAACCCGGCGATCGATCCGCTGCGCGAAAGCATCGTGATGTCACTGGAGACCTGCTTCGGCCGCGAACAGAACCTGTTCGAGGAGACCCCGGACCACGCCCACCGCCTGGTGTCCGACTCCCCAGTGCTGTCTGAGGCCAAGTTCCGCGAGCTGTGCAACCAGACCGAGGACGCCTTCCGCGTCGAGCGCATGGACCTCAACTACGACGTCCATTCCGGCTCGCTGGAGGACGCCGTGAAGGCCCTGACCGAGCACGCGGTCGAGGCCGTGCGCGACGACGGTGCCGTGGTGCTGGTCCTGTCGGATCGCGGCATCGACCCGGAACGCCGCCCGATCCCGGCCGCGCTGGCCGTGGGCGCGGTTCACCATGCCCTGATCGGCGCCAAGCTGCGCACCGACGCCAACATCGTCGCCGAAACCGCCACCGTGCGCGACCCGCACCACTTTGCGGTGCTGCTGGGCTACGGCGCCACCGCGATCTATCCGTACCTGGCCTACTCCGCGCTGCACGGCATGTGCCAGTCCGGCGAGATCCCGAACGCGGACCCGCTGACCCTGGCGCAGAACTATCGCCGCGGCATCAACAAGGGCCTGTTCAAGATCCTGTCCAAGATGGGCATCTCCACCATCGCCAGCTACCGCGGCGCGCAGCTGTTCGAGATCGTCGGCCTGTCCGACGAAATCGTGGAGACCTGCTTCAAGGGCACCACCAGCCGCATCCAGGGCACCCGCTTCGCCGACATTCAGGCGGATCTGGAGACGCTGTCGAAGCGGGCCTGGAACCCGCGCAAGAGCGCCGGCCAGGGCGGTCTGCTGAAATACGTCCACGGCGGCGAGTACCACGCCTACAACCCGGACGTCATCCAGACCCTTCACCGCGCGGTGCAGTCCGGCGACTACGGGATCTACAAGGAATACGCGGACCTGGTGAACGAACGCCCGGTGACCGTGCTGCGCGACCTGCTCAAGGTGCGCGACGACATCGAGCCGATCGAGCTTGACGCGGTCGAGCCCGAGGCCGACATCCTGCCGCGCTTCGATTCCGCCGGCATGAGCCTGGGCGCGCTGTCGCCGGAGGCCCACGAGGCCCTGGCCACCGCGATGAACCGCCTCGGTGGACGCTCCAACTCCGGCGAAGGCGGCGAGGCCGTCTCGCGCTACGGTACCGAGCGCATGTCCAAGATCAAGCAGGTGGCCTCCGGCCGCTTCGGCGTGACCCCGCACTATCTGGTCAACGCCGAAGTCCTGCAGATCAAGGTCGCCCAGGGCGCCAAACCCGGCGAGGGCGGCCAGCTGCCGGGACACAAGGTCAACAAGATGATCGCGGAGCTGCGCTTCTCGAATGCCGGCGTGGCCCTGATCTCGCCGCCGCCGCACCACGACATCTACTCCATCGAGGACCTGGCGCAGCTGATCTTCGACCTCAAGCAGGTCAACCCGGATGCGCTGGTCTCGGTGAAGCTGGTCTCCGAGGCCGGGGTCGGCACCATCGCCGCCGGCGTGGCCAAGGCCTACGCCGACCTGATCACCATCTCTGGCTATGACGGCGGCACTGGCGCCAGCCCGCTGACCTCGGTGAAGTACGCCGGCACCCCGTGGGAGCTGGGCCTGTCCGAGACCCACGCGACCCTGCGCGGCAACGACCTGCGGGACAAGGTACGCCTGCAGACCGACGGTGGCCTGAAGACCGGCCTGGACGTGATCAAGGCGGCCATCCTGGGCGCCGAGAGCTTCGGCTTCGGCACCGGCCCGATGGTCGCGCTGGGCTGCAAGTACCTGCGCATCTGCCACCTGAACAACTGCGCAACGGGTGTGGCCACGCAGGACAAGGTGCTGCGCATGAACCACTTCATCGGGCTACCCGAGATGGTCATGCACTACTTCCAGTTCGTCGCCCGCGAGACCCGCGAATGGATGGCGAAGCTGGGTGTGCGCAGCCTGACCGACCTGATCGGCCGCACCGACCTGCTGGAGATCCTGCCGGGCGAGACGCCCAAGCAGCAGCACCTGGACCTGAACGGCCTGTTGGCCAGCGGCGACCTGGCCGACAAGCCGCGTTTCTGCAAGGCGCCGAAGAACGAACCGTTCGACAAGGGCGAGCTCGCCGAGAAGATGGTCGCGGAGATGCTCGAGGCGATCGAGAGCAAGGCCGGAGGCGAATACCACTTCGACGTGGCCAACACCGACCGCTCGATCGGCGCGCGGCTGTCCGGAGAGATTGCCAAGCGTCACGGCAATCAGGGCATGGCGGACGCCGCGATCACCGTGCGCATGAAGGGCACGGCCGGGCAGAGCTTCGGCGTGTGGAACGCCGGCGGTCTGCACCTGTACCTGGAAGGCGATGCCAATGACTACGTCGGCAAGGGCATGACCGGCGGCAAGCTGGTGATCCGGCCGCCGGAGGGCTCCAGCTTCGCCAGCCAGGACACCACCATCATGGGCAACACCTGCCTGTATGGGGCGACCGGCGGCAAGCTGTTCGCGGCCGGCCAGTGTGGCGAGCGCTTCGGCGTGCGCAACTCCGGCGCGATCGCCGTGGTGGAAGGCATCGGCGACCACGGCTGCGAGTACATGACCGGCGGCGTGATGGTGGTGCTGGGCAATACCGGCATCAACTTCGGCGCGGGCATGACCGGCGGCTTCGCATTCGTGCTGGATCGGGAGAACGACTTCCCGGACCGCATCAACAACGAGCTGATCGACCTGCACCGCCTCGACACCGAGGAGATGGAAGCGCACCGGAACTACCTGGAGGAACTCGTCACGGAATTCGTGCACGAGACCGACAGCGCCTGGGGCCGCGAAATCCTGGAACGCTTCGACGACTACCAGGGCTCGTTCTGGCTGGTGAAACCCAAGGCCTCGGAACTCCGGGGCCTGCTGGCCAACCTGCGCCAGGCCGCCTGACCCGCCGCCATCCGGCAGCACCGCGATTCGGGCCCCTCACGGGGCCCGTTTTGTTTGCCCGCGTAAAAGTCCGTCATTACAGGACCCAACAGGGACCGTGGCAAAGGAGCAGCGCGTAATATCCAGTCCCGCGTCCCGCACCGGAATCGGGGGCCACAGATAACGATTGCTTCGTCGCCTCCGGCTCCTCGCAATGACGCGAGAGCGAAACACCGTCATCGCGAGGAGCGAAGCGACGTGGCGATCTCCACGGGCAACCCCGGCGTCCGCCTTGGAAACCGCCGGGTCTTGCCCCGTCGGCCAAGGCGTGCCGCAATGACGTGTTGCGGCCCGACGCTGGGCTATCATGCGAACCCAACCACCGGCACGACCCCGAGGAACACGCAGCGACCCCATGGCAGGCCTCATCCCACAGGCGTTCATCGACGATCTGCTCGAACGCAGTGACATCGTCGAGATCATTCAGCGCCGCGTCAGCCTGAAGAAGGCCGGGCGCGAGTTCGCGGCCTGCTGCCCGTTCCACGGCGAGAAGACGCCATCGTTCTACGTCTCCCCGCAAAAGCAGTTCTATCACTGCTTCGGCTGCGGGGCGCACGGCACGGCCATCAGCTTCCTGATGGAGTACGAGAACCTGAGCTTTCCCGAGGCGATCGAGCAGCTGGCCGAACAGGCCGGGCTCGAGGTTCCGCGCGAGGCCGGGGATGACGACCGCCGCGAGGCCCATGCCCCGCTGTATGACGCGCTGGACGCGGCCGCCGAATGGTACGTGCAGCAACTGCGCCAGACCCCCAAGGCGGTCGAGTACCTGAAAAACCGTGGCATCGACGGCGCCACCGCGCGCAACTACCAGATCGGCTGGGCCCCGCCTTCGGGGCTGATCGAGGCGCTCAAACCACGTTTCACTCCGCAGCAACTGGTCGATGCCGGCCTGGCCGCGCGCCGCGACGACGGCGGCATCCGCGAGCGCTTCCGCGCGCGCATCATGTTCCCGATCCGCGACCGGCGCGGGCGCATCACCGGCTTCGGCGGGCGCCTGATCGAGGACGGCGAACCGAAATACCTGAACAGTCCGGAGAGCGAGGTCTTCCACAAGGGCCAGGTGATCTATGGCCTGTTCGAGGCGCGCAAGGCCGGCACCCGGCTGGACGACATCGTGGTGGTCGAGGGCTACATGGACGTGGTCGGCCTGGCCCGCGCCGGGTTCCACCGCGCAGTGGCCTGCATGGGTACCGCGCTCACCCGTGCCCACCTGGACAGCCTGTTCCGTCAGGTCTCGCGCATCACATTGTGCTTCGATGGCGATGCCGCCGGCCGCCGCGCCGCCTGGCGCTCCCTGGGCGAGGCGCTGCCCGCGATCCAGGGCCTGCGCGAGGTGCGCGTGCTGTTCCTGCCGGAGGGCGACGACCCGGACAGCCTGGTCCTGCGCGACGGCCTGGCCGGCTGGGAGGAGCGCCTCGCCGGCGCCCTGCCCTTGTCCGAGACCCTGATGCGCCTGCAGCGCGAGGAGCACCCCACCGACACCGCCGAAGGCCGCACCCGCTTCGCCCACGCGGCGATGAAGCTGGTCGCCACCGCCCGCGATCCGCTGTTTCGTGACCAGCTGGTCGAACGCATCGGACAGGAGACGGGGCTCAGCCAGGAGCGACTGGAACAGGTCCTGTCGGAACAGCCACCCCAGCCTGCCCGCAACCCTGAACCGGGCCCGGGTCACGAGCTCCCCGCCACCCCCGGCGGCCGTGCGCCCGCGCGCGGCGAGAGCGCCCCGGCCTTGTGGGGTGCCCTGCTCGCCCGCGTCCTGCAACACCCGGAACTGGACTGGTCACAGCCCGAGTTCCGCCAGGTCGTCGAGCTGCCCGGAGCGGCCGCCGAGACCCTGCGTAATGTCCTCGCGGCCCTGGACGAGAGCCCTGGACGCCACACGGCCGGCCTGCTGGAGCGCTTTCGCGACCAGCGCCACTTTCAGCGACTCATGGCCCTGGCCCACCAGGAGCTCAACGACGGCGAGCCAGCGGTCACCCGCCAGACGGCGCTGGACTGCGCCCGCCAGCTCCTGCGTCAGCACTATCGATTGCGAATTCGTGAACTGACTCGCCCCGGTTCCGAACTCGGAACGGAACAACGCGCCGAGCTCGCCCGTCTTACCCAGCAGTTGCAGCGGTTCGACCTGCCCAAATAGCGCGCCGGGGCTTGAAGCGCCCGGATTCGCCCTCAACATAGCGGTCAAGGATGTCGCCCTAGACCCGGGTCGCGACCCAGCCTTGACCCGAGAATCCATCAGGCCACCGGCAATATAAGAATCTTCTGCTACAATGTAGGATTGATTTTTCTGCGTCCCACTTTCCTTGAGCCGTCTTGCGACGGCTCAAACAAGCACCTCGGAGTACGACCGCAATGAATCGTGAAGAGCAGCAATCCCAGCTCAAGGAACTGATTGCCAAGGGCAAGGAGCAGGGATACCTCACGTATACCGAGGTAAACGATCACCTGCCCGACTCGATCATCGACTCCGACCAGGTCGAGGACATCATTGCGATGATCAACGACATGGGCATCGCGGTGCATGAGCAGGCCCCGGACGCCGACAGCCTTCTGCTGTCCGACGGTTCGGTCTCTGCCGACGACGACGCCGAGGACGCCGTGGCGGCGCTCGCCTCCGCCGACAGCGACTTCGGCCGCACCACCGACCCCGTGCGCATGTACATGCGCGAGATGGGCACGGTCGAACTGTTGACCCGCGAAGGCGAGATACGCATCGCCAAGCGCATCGAAGAGGGCCTGATGCAGGTCCTGTTCGCGCTCGCCCACCATCCGGGCGCGATCGAACGGCTGATCCGTGAATACGACCGGATCGTCGAGAACAATGGCCGCCTGACCGACCTGGTGGTCTCCTTCATCGACCCGAATGATCACGCCAACGGTGAGGCCGTGGCCCGTGGCCTGGTGACACCGGAGCAGGCCCAGAAGGCCCAGGACGAGCAGAAAGCGGCCGCGGCGGCCGCCGCCGAGCAGCAGGCCAGCGCCGAACTGGATGCCATCGTCGACGAGGTGGAAGACGCCGAGGAAGACGAAGAAGCCGCCGAGCCGGTGGACACCGGCCCGGATCCAGAAGAGGCGCGCGAGCGCTTCGAAAAGCTGCGCAAGCTGCACGCCAAGGCGCACAAGGCCTTCGAAAAGGGCAACCGCGAGGCCTACGCTGTAGCGCGCGAGGCCACCGCCAAGTACTTCATGGAGTTCAAGCTGATCCCGCGCATGGTCGACCAGCTGACAACCCAGCTGCACGGCAGCATCGACCACGTCCGCCGCCACGAGCGCCGCATCATGGCGCTGGCCGTCGAGCAGGCCCAGATGCCACGCAAGGCCTTCATCGACAGCTTCCCCAAGAACGAGACCAATCTCGACTGGATCAAGGAAGCCTGCAAGGCCAAGGGCAAGTACACCAACGCCCTGGCCCAGCACGAAGAAGAGATCGTGCGCCTGCAGAAGAAGCTGGCCGAGATCGAGCGCGAGGCCAGCCTGAACATCGCCGAGATCAAGGAGATCAACCGCCGCATGTCCATCGGCGAGGCCAAGGCCCGGCGCGCGAAGAAGGAGATGGTCGAGGCCAACCTGCGCCTGGTGATCTCCATCGCCAAGAAGTACACCAACCGCGGCCTGCAATTCCTCGACCTGATCCAGGAAGGCAACATCGGCCTGATGAAGGCCGTGGACAAGTTCGAATACCGCCGCGGCTACAAGTTCTCGACCTACGCCACCTGGTGGATTCGCCAGGCGATCACCCGCTCCATCGCGGACCAGGCGCGCACCATCCGCATCCCGGTGCACATGATCGAGACGATCAACAAGCTCAACCGCGTCTCCCGCCAGATGCTGCAGGAGATGGGCCGCGAGGCCACCCCGGAAGAGCTGGCCGAGCGCATGGAGATGCCCGAGGACAAGATCCGCAAGGTGCTGAAGATTTCCAAGGAGCCGATCTCCATGGAGACCCCGATCGGCGACGACGAAGACTCGCATCTGGGCGACTTCATCGAGGACGAGAAGGTCGCCTCGCCGTCCGACTCCGCCGCACAGGAGAGCCTTACCGAGGCCACCCGCGAGATCCTGTCCACGCTGACCCCGCGCGAGGCCAAGGTCCTGCGCATGCGCTTCGGTATCGACATGAACACCGACCACACCCTCGAGGAGGTCGGCAAGCAGTTCGACGTCACCCGCGAGCGCATCCGCCAGATCGAGGCCAAGGCCCTGCGCAAGCTGCGCCACCCGACCCGCGCCGAACTGCTGCGCACCTACACCGACGCCGAGTAACCGGCGTCCCGGCCCGGCGGCCGGAACCCGACCTAGCGATGCGGCGCCATCTTCCCCTTGCGGGTAGAATGGCGCCGCAGTCGTTTGTACGCCCCCCCGAATACGGGCCTGTAGCTCAGTTGGTTAGAGCAGGGGACTCATAATCCCTTGGTCGTCGGTTCGAGTCCGACCGGGCCCACCAATCGCTTCGCTCCTGCTGGGCGGATCGGAATATTCCAGTCGCGCGCCTCCCGGCGCACGCCGCTCCGGCCTCGCGAAGCCAGGCTACGCGCCGCTACGCGGCCGGCCTCCACCCAACCGGGCCCACCCCTCCCATCCAAGACTTACGGCACAAGGCCGTCCCTGAAACGAGCCGGCATGCATCCATGCCCATCTGCACGGGCAATCCCTGCTGCGGCGGCGACCCCGCACGGGACGTTGCGCTCAGGGCGCCTCGGCGGTGATGAGGCCGCGCTGGAGGTCGACGGTGATCCGCTGTCCCTCGATGACCGTGGCACTGGCCAGCAGGAAGATCTCCACGAACTCGTTGCGCTCCTCCTCGGGCATCTCCGAGGAGGCACCGGAGGCATTAAAGGTGCCGAACATGGTGTCGTGGGCTCCGGCCGAGTACAGGATCAGTCGCTGCATGGCGGCCTGGTCGTCCGGCGATGGTGCAGCAGTATCCAGGACCGGTTCGCCCAGCTTCTGTTTGATGGTGGAATAGAGATGAAACAGGTATTCCGCCGCGCTTTCGCGCCCGCGCCGATCCTGCAGGGTGAAATCGGCGGAGACCGCCTGGCCACTGCGGGCACGTAGCACGATGTGCTTCGACTCGGGCTGCTCGTCGGCGTACGGATTCAGGATGGTGGCCACGATGTCTCCAGGGCGGAATGGATGAGCCGGGGAGACTACGAGACCCCCTTAGAGATTGCCACGGCGGCCCCGTCAGTCGAGGGGTTATCCATGCGGACGGATACGCGATGAGGGCCAAGTCGCCCCCCGGTCAATGATGCACCGGATCAGCCTCGAGGTTCAGCCAGACCCTGGGGCCGCGCGGGCCCGGGTGCGCACAACATCCGACGGTCGAAACGCGCCCCAGGGCTCCACGCGTCTCCTGCTTCGCCATCCCGGAAACCGCGTAGCAGCTATCCGGAATCTCGGCGGCTGGGGTTGCCCCGACGGGGGGGGGAGATCCCGGCTCTTCGCTTCGCTCCGGCCGGGATGACAGTGCAGAGGCTTGTATGCGTCGAGTTGCGCAGAATTGGGGCGACCATGTTCGGTTGGTCTCGGGCTCAAATGGCCTCGACAGGCAGGCCGCAACGATCTCGATGAGGGGTAGCTACTCGGGCTGCGGGAGAGGCAGATTCACGTGCAGGGGGCACCCATCGGGCCGCCGCAGAGGCATACAACAAGTGCCTGCCGAAGCGATATACCGGGCAAGTAACTGCTTAAACGGCGTAGACCCGCGATTCACGGGGCCCCGGCGCGTTAACGAGGGGGTAACGGGGTGCCTTCCACGGCGTTCATTCATCACTATTCTTGGGCAGAAGGGAGCCCTCCGGACGACAGGGGTTCTGGCACGCGCGGGTCGCCTATGTTCGGCACCGCACGGACCCAGTTCTCGTTCTTCCACTAGATTTTCTCCGTGATCAGGTTCCCGGCGGACAACCCCAGTCGCCGCCTGACCGTTCCCGGCGCCCGCAACCCTTGCAGGACACCGACCCGGTCACCCCGCCCATCGATGGAGAAACAAACCCATGACGCTTGAATACGGAAAGTTCCGACTCCTGGTACCAGCCCTGCTGGCGGCGTCAATCGGCCTGATTGGCTGCGGTGGTGGTGGCGATGGCGGGGGCGGGGGCGGCAACGCGCCTGCCACCGGGATCACAGTGGTGCCGGAGCGTTTCGACTTCGGGGTCATTACGGAAGGCAACCTGGACCAAGTACTCCCTCGGAAGTTCATTATCCGCAACGAGGGAACAACATCCTCCAACATTGGGTACATAATGTGGGATCAGTTTGAGGCCGACCAGTTTTCCCTGCTGGACCACTTGGGTGGCAATAACGCCTGCGCACCAACCCCATTTGCCCTCGCCCCCGGTGAAAGCTGCACCGTTGAGGTCGAATTCAATCCAGATGAAATCGGCGAGTTCAAGACCGCTTTGTTCGTGCAGAACGATGCCCCCAACGTCGCCACGGTCGGGGGCACCCTGGCCAGGGTGGAAGGCACCTACGCAGAAGTGGATGAGATCCACGTCACCGTCAACCAGGTCCATGCCTGCGCCGTTAATGGCCCTCAAGCCTTTGTGTCCGTCACCGACCAAGAGAGATTCCCGATTCGGAACCTGCACAAGGAGAATTTCATTCTTGAAGGGCTCGACCCAATATACGTCCGACAGGTCGGCGAAAATGACGCCTACATCCCGCTATCTCTAAGCATTGCGATGGACTACAGCGGCAGCATCACCGACTTCCCCGAAGTTGTAGACAACATGGAGGCGGGCGCGACGTTGCTGGTGAACGAGATGAAAGCCAACGATAACGCGGATATCATTGTCGCCTTCCCGTAAATTCGGTCCATTGAAAACTGGAGGTCTCCGGGCACACTAGAGCCAAAGGAGGCCGAGATGCGCAAGAGTCGGTTTACGGAAAGCCAGATTGTTCAGACGCTGAAGCAGGTCGAAGGCGGCCGGAAGGTGAAGGACGTCTGTCGGGAGATCGGGGTCTCTGAGGCGACCTACTACCAGTGGAAGTCGAAGTACGGTGGCATGGAGGCTGCGGACGTCCGACGGCTGAAGGAGCTGGAGGACGAGAACAACCGGCTCAAACGGATGTATGCCGAGCTG